>NZ_JALJRO010000006.1:0-305332 GCF_024519635.1 Pseudomonas sp. Pse1 | reverse complement strand
GTCAAGATTAAATTCCGAAACCCCTATCTGCGAATGCAGGTAGGGGTTTTGTTTTTGCGCGCGGGAATTACTCAAGCTATTTCCCAGGCCACCGCATGGAAATGTCAGCCAGATAAATCCACGAATATTCCTCCTGGCCTTCAAGAGAACGGCACTTGCGGCCGATAACCCGATAGACGGTTGTCTTTGGGTTCATCTTTCTAAATTGCCTGGAATCTTCGATGCTGGCGTACCACCAAAAAAGCTTTTTGATCGTCGATGATTTCTCGGATTTCCGCAGTTCAGTCCGTTCGATGTTGCGCGAGTTGGGGGTCAAGGACGTCGACACCGCAGACTCCGGCGAGGTCGCCTTGCGCATGTGCTCGCAGAAGCGCTACGACTTCATCCTGCAGGACTATCATCTCGGAGACGGCAAGAAGAATGGTCAGCAGGTACTCGAAGACCTGATGATCGAAAAGCTGATCAGCCATGAAAGTGTGTTTGTCATGGTGACCGCCGAAAGCAGCCAGGCGATGGTGCTCAGTGCGCTGGAACATGAGCCGGATGCCTACCTGACCAAGCCCTTCACCCGAGCTGGCCTGGCTCAACGCCTCGAACGCCTTGAGCAGCGCAAGACGCTGCTCAAGCCGATCATGCAGGCCCTGGATCGCGGCAAGCCGGTCGAGGTTTTGAACGCGTGCATTGCCTTGTGCAAGCAGGATCCACGTTATTCGCCGTTGTGCCTGCGCTATCGCGCTGATGCGCTGCGCGATATGAACCAGAACGAAGTCCTCGAACGCCTGTACAACAGTATTCTGGCGGATCGTCCATTGCCGTGGGCCTATGTCGGATTGGGACGATTGCTGTTCAAACGCGGTCAGGTCGGGCAGGCCAAGGCATTGTACGAAAAAGCCCTGAAAGTCTTCCCGATGATGCCAGGTCTGTATGACGGACTGGCCGATGTGCTGGTTTCCCAAGGTGAAACCAAATCTGCACAACGAGTGCTTGAGGAAGCAGTACGACTCTCGCCGCTGGCGGTACGTCGGCAGGCGCTGTTGGGTAAGCTGGCCATGACCAACGAGGACTTCGATGCTGCCGCCAGAGCCTATCGCCAGGCGGTCTCCCAAGGCGCGCAGTCACGCTTCAAGGACCCCGAGAGCAACCTTGGACTGGCCCACGCCCTGATCAGCAAGGGCAGCGATAGAGGATTGGATACTCGCGCCCGGTTGGAGATCAACCAGACCCTGAGTGCGGTCGCCAAAGACAACCCTGGCGATCCAGGCTTGCAGATTCGCGCGCGACTGATGAAGGCCACGAGCCTGTTGATCAATGACGCCGAGACGGCCGACAAGCTCACCGAGCAGGCACTGACGCGTCTCGATGGCATGGAAAAATTCATGAGTGCCGACGCCGCGTTGCTGGTGGCCAAACAACTGAAATTGCTCGGCCAGGCGCAGGCCAGTGATTCGATGCTGAAAAACTGTGCGGAAATCTACGGTGATGACCCAGCGGTGATGCGCGGCATCGCCAAGCAGACCGACGATCCGGCCATTCTCAATTCCGGCACAGCAGCAGCAGACCTCAATCGTCAAGGTGTCCGTAGCTACAAGGCCGGCGCCTTGACCGAAGCCCGCGAGCTGTTTCGTGGCGCTCTGTTGCTGCAACCGAAAAACATCAGCATCGCCCTCAACATGGCGCAATCGATCCTGCATGGCGCTACGGCCAACCTTGACCCGGGATTGCTTGATGAATGTCGGCGCTGCCTGAAGATGGTCGGCTTGATGCCCGAGAGTGACGCGCGTTATCCGCGATATCAGAAGTTGCAGAGCAAGGCGTTAGAACAATGAACGACGTAGATCAGGGGCTGGATTTTTCCACGGTGATCGCCTCCACCGTACACGACATGAAGAATTCCCTGACCGTACTCATGCAGGCTCACGGGCAGTGGCTCGCGCGGTTGCCGGATGCCCAGGCTCACACCGATGAGCAGGGGGTGATCGACTTCGAGTTCGCGCATCTGAACGGTATGTTGGTGCAGTTGCTGGGACTCTACAAACTGGGCGTCAACCAGTTGCCGGTGCGTCCGGATTACCATGAGCTGGATGACTTTATCGAAGCGCAATTGGCGGCCCACCAGGAAGTGTTCAAGAGTCGCGGCCTGCTGGTGACTTATGAAGTGGATCCGCTGAGTCCGCTGGGTTTTTTCGATCGCGAACTGATCGGCACGGTGTTGGCCAATGCGATCAACAATGCCATCCGTTATGCGCAGCAGTCGCTATTGATCTGCGTCGGAGAGGAGACCGGGCAACTGGTACTGACAATCAACGACGACGGCGAAGGTTACCCAGCTCAGATGATCGAGCGTCAGGCCGAGTACATACAGGGCATCAACCCGAGCAGTGGCAGCACTGGATTGGGCTTGTACTTCGCCGCCCGCATCGCTCAACTGCACCAGCGCAATGGCGTGCATGGGCGCACCGAGATCAGCAACGGTGGTCCGTTGGGTGGCGGATTGTTCAGTCTTTATCTGCCTTGATGGTTGCCGCAACGGTAGTGCTTGAAATTCCGAACGGCTGATGCCTATTTTGTACGGGACGCCGTTCGCGGCCCGCACATAACAAGGATAGAGTCATGAAGACCGACGGCCAGGGATCACTCGCGCAGCGATTGACCGGTATCAACGAGATTGAATGTGTCACCCCTGACCTCAACGGTGTACCCCGCGGCAAGGTGATGACCGCCGAGGGCTTCCTCGAAGGACGACGCCTGCAGATGGCACGCGGTGTGTTGTTGCAATGCATCATGGGGGGATATCCACCTGCGCGCTTCTATGGCAGTGACGATGGCGACCTGGCGTTGAATGCCGACCCGCAGCAGATCCATCGCCTGCCCTGGAGCAAGCAGCCGCGCGCACTGGCTATCTGTGATGCCGACGAGCTGACTGGTGGGAGTTCTCGGCTGTCCACCCGCGGTCAACTCAAGGCGGTGATCGCACGCTATGCGGCGCTCGACCTGGCGCCCGTGGTGGCGACTGAAATGGAGTTCTTCGTATTCGCCCCGAACACTGACCCGGCCCAGCCGTTCCAGCCACCGCTTGGCCTGGATGGCCGACGCGAGGACGGTAGTTCGGCGTTCAGCGTCAGCTCCAATAACGGCCTACGTCCATTTTTCAATGAAGTCTATGAGTGCATGGCAGCCCTGGGACTGCCGCGCGATACCTTCATGCACGAAATGGGTGTCAGTCAGTTCGAGATCAACCTGCTGCACGGCGACCCCCTGTTGCTCGCCGACCAGACGTTCCTGTTCAAACACCTGCTCAAAGAGGTCGCCCTCAAGCACGGAGTGACCGTGGTGTGCATGGCCAAGCCACTGGCGCACACGGCTGGCAGTTCGATGCACATTCACCAAAGCGTCGTCGAGATGGGCAGCGGCCGAAATGTGTTCAGTGACGAGGCAGGTGACCCGACCGAGACGTTTCGCCACTTCATTGGTGGCCAACAGGCGGCCATGGCGGAGTTCACTGCACTGTTCGCGCCGAACGTGAACTCCTATCAGCGCTTGTGCCATCCTTTCGCGTCACCCAATAACGCCTGCTGGTCCCATGACAACCGCGCCGCCGGGCTGCGTATTCCCGCCAGTTCGCCCGTCGCGCGTCGGGTCGAGAATCGCTTGCCTGGGGCCGACGCCAATCCGTATCTGGCCATCGCTGCCAGCCTTGCTGCAGGGTTGCACGGCATTGAAAACCGGTTGGAGCCGTCAGCGCCGATCCAGGGTGAATTCAGCGTGCCGGAAAGTTTGTCGCTGCCCTGTACCTTGCATGCTGCGCTGGAGCGTCTGAAACGTAGCCAGTTGGCGAAGGAACTGTTTGGTGCTGAGTTCATCGAAGGCTACATCGCTTCGAAGACCCTGGAACTGACCAGCTTCCTTGATGAAATCACTCCTTGGGAGCGCCGAGTTTTAGCGGCCCAGGCTTAACCAAACCGTCGTCGTCGGGCTATCGTTGATGCTAGCCCGATACTCAATTCAAGGAGCCGCCCGGAACGCCGATGCGCCAGATCTGGAAGTCTTTTCGAGCGCTTTACTTCGCCTCACTGATGATGTTGATCGGCTCGGGCTTACTCAGCACCTACCTGGCGTTGCGCCTTGCCGCGGATCAGGTCGATGGCCTGTGGGTCGGTGCGTTGATGGCCGCCAACTATTTCGGCCTGGTCCTGGGCGGTAAAATCGGCCACCGGCTGATTGCCCGGGTAGGGCACATTCGTGCGTATTCGGCGTGTGCCGGCATCGTCGGGGCGGCGGTGCTGGGGCATGGATTGGTGGACTGGTTGCCGGCCTGGCTGATCCTGCGGATGGTGGTGGGCCTCGGCATGATGTGCCAGTACATGGTCATCGAGAGTTGGCTCAACGAGCAGGCCGATGCCAAGCAGCGCGGCATGGTATTCAGCGGCTATATGATCGCCTCTTACCTGGGGCTGGTCCTGGGCCAACTGATTTTGGTCATGCACCCTTCGTTGGGACTGGAGTTGCTGATGCTGGTAGCCCTGTGTTTCGCGCTGTGTCTGGTGCCCGTCACGCTGACCCGACGCATTCACCCGGCGCCCCTGCATCCGGCGCCGATGGAGCCGCGCTTTTTCATGAAGCGGGTGCCGCAGTCCCTCAGTACGGTGTTGGGCGCGGGGCTGATCGTCGGTTCGTTCTATGGTTTGGCTCCGCTGTATGCCTCGCAGCAGGGCTTGTCCACCGAGCAGGTCGGTCTGTTCATGGGTAGCTGCATTTTCGCCGGTCTGGTGGTGCAGTGGCCTTTGGGCTGGTTGTCGGATCGCTATGATCGAGCCGTGCTGATTCGCAGCTTTGCGATCTGCCTGGCGTTGGCGGCCCTGCCATTGGCGATTATGCCCAAGGTGCCGCTGGAGGTGCTGTTCGTTGCTGGCTTTGTCTGTTCCTTGGTGCAGTTCTGTCTGTATCCGCTGGCTGTAGCCTTTTCCAACGACCACGTCGAAAGCGACCGGCGGGTTTCACTGACTGCCATGCTGCTGGTGACCTACGGGGTCGGCGCAAGCATCGGGCCTTTGGTAGCGGGTGTGCTGATGAAGTTCTTCGGCAGCCAGATGCTCTATGCCTTCTTCAGTTTCTTTGCCCTCGTGCTGGTCTGGCGGATTCGACCCAAAGCCGTGACCAATCTGCATCAGGTCGACGACGCTCCTCTGCATCACGTTGCGATGCCGGACAGCATGTCCAGTTCGCCATTGGTGGCGGCGCTCGATCCGCGAGTCGACGAACAGGTGGTCCAGGATCAGATGCAAACCACTGCGAGCACCGAGCCGGAGCCGGTAGCTGAACCCGAAACGGCGAGCACAGCCGAAGCGCCTCGCGAGGACCAGCCGCCGGATGATCCGGACGCCGAACATCCCCATACCTTCACCGGGGCCAGGCCTTGAATTGAAGGCAAAAAAAACGGGCAGTGACCGCAAGGGACTGCCCGTTTTTCATGCTTGCCGATCAGAAGTCGTCTTTGTCGAAACGACGCGCCTCGCGCTGCAACTGGTAGACGAAGCGCTCGACCTGACGCTGCACCAGGCCGCTCATGTTATGAAAACGCACACCGGCGAAGGTGGTGTCGATTTTTTCTTCGTGATGCAGGTAACGCAATTCGACCGGGGTGGTCATGCTGCCGAAGGGCAGGGCGGCAATGAAACGGTCGTACACCTGGCCCAACTGCAGGCCATTGGAAATGTCGCCATCAAAGCGCAGCTTGCAGCCGGTGGCCGAAATGTCCAGCAACTTGCCGGCTAGCGGCACCTTGAGCTTTTCACCGCCCAGCTCGATGCTCACCAATTGCGCCAGTTTCAGGGCGGCACGAAAGGCGTTGCGGCGCTGGTGATAGACCACCTCGTCCGGCAACGTGCCACGATAGCAACGAGTGCCGTTGGATTCATCGATCGTCAGGGGGCCGTTGCTTTCCCAGGCAATACGCACGCCTTCGTGAAAACCTTCGATCCGGAAGGGTTCCCCCGCCAGCAGGAAGCGTTCGCCATCGCGCGGAATCATTTCATCGAGCGCGATCGAGTTGTTCTCGCGATCGACATCGACCACATAGCTTTGGAAGCGCTGGGTACGCTCGTGGAACGTGATGATCAGAGGATCATGGCTCTCTTGCAGCATTCGCAGGTTGCCGGCGATTTCCAAAGGCGTGGTGAGCACCTTCGGTGGCTGCGGAGCATCTTCCGCGTTTAAGGCATTGGACACGGTTTATCACTCTCCGGACAGAATACGGTCACACGCAGGAGCCAGCATTCTGCCAGCATGTTTCGCGCCTTGATAGAGCACGCTTGATGATGAAGTCAAACCTGGCTGAGCGAGCGCTTCACGAGCGTGGCGGTTGAGCCGCGAGCGTCGTACAGGGGCGGGGATTCGCCGCCATTGAGGATGCGCAGTTGGTTGGCGGTGCTCGCCTGTTGGACCTGGATCGAGCGGCCATTGCGCTCATTGGCGTCCCGGCAATCGCTGAGCAATTGATTGAGGACATCGCTCTGGGACAGCAGTTGCTCGCCGATGCTGGAGTGCGCGGCCAGCTGTTCCAGGCCACTGCGATCGGTTGGCAAGCCGAGGCTGGCGAGTATTTCGCTGCGTCGGCGGCCGTGTTGTTCCAGCAGAATGATCAAACCCTGCTTGCTCGCCAGGATGTGTTCGAGCAATTGCATGTCGCGACCGTGCAGTGCCAAAGACTCTTGCCCGAGTAAATCGAGCAACTGTTGAGCTGGCGCAACGTCGTCGGTGATCAGTTGCAGTAAATTGTTATCGTGCATGGCTGGCCTTGGTTTTTAAGCGTCCAAAAGCCTGCGCAGGCCGTTGGCTAGCGCTGGGCTTCGAAGTTGAGCAGTTTGCTGGCGACGCGGTTGCTGTCGACTTTATAGCTGCCATCGGCAATCGCGGCTTTCAACTCGGCCACGCGGGCCTTGTCGACAGCGGGCTGGTCGCGCAGCGTGTCGGAAATCTTCTGCAACTGCTGGGCCTCGTTGCTGAGGTGTACCGATTCCCCGCTTTGGCTGGCACTGGCCGCTTCGGCCTGGGTCGACAGCGGCGCGGTTTCAGCGGCTTCTTTCGTGGCGCTGGTACGCGTGTTGCCGGTGAGCGTGGGGGAACTGTTCAAACGGCTGAAATCGATGACCATGATGCTGAAAACCTCTGGGAATTTGGACGCTTGCCATGTTTTCGGCCCAATGCGAGAAAACTTTAGGGACATTTAAGGGGCGGCAGCGTCGCCTGTTGCCCTGCGTAAGGCTCAGTTTAGGGAATGGGTCGGTATCGCGCCAGCGATCTACATGGCAACTTCCACCTGGCCGGGAGCCGTGACCTGGGCCTTGATCACCCGTTGCGAATTCAGATTTTTCACTCGGATCTGTTCACTCATGCCGCCGTTAGCCAAGGCTTCGCCCGGCATCCGTACGCTGAGGGTGCCACTGCGGGCCGTAATCACTACCTGATCGCCCTTGCGCACCACTTCGGCCTGCTCCAGATGAACCAGAGTAATCACCTGATCGTTGACCATTGGTCGGACAAGTTTCTGCCCGATCGCCTGCTCCACGTCGGTCAGATAGCCCTGGTTGATCAGACTGATATCGCGCTCGCGCAGCATCACGTCTCCCGGCTCGATAATCCCGGCGCGCTTGAGCGGTCGAGTGCTGGTCACGACTTCGCGAAACAGCCGGACTTGAGCGGGCACGAACACTGTCCAGGGCGAGGCGCCGTCACAGCGAACCCTCACCGTGACACGTCCAATCGGCTTGGCAGGGCTTTCCAGTGTGGCTGTCAATTCCTTGTCGCACATGGGCAGGCGCAGGCGCGGGTCGAGTTGCTTGACCTCGATTTCGTAACGGCCCTGGGTTTGGCTGCTGGCCAAATAGTCTTCTACGGTGAATTCAAGAAAGCCCTGAGTGACGCCGATAAGGAGATCAGGCAAGGTAACCGGATCAGCAAAGGCAGGGCTGCCAGCAGTGAAAAAGCCGGCCATCGCCACCGCGCCGAGTAAACGGCGAGGAGCGCAGGCAAGGCGTCGAAAAAATGTCGTGTGCAGGTTCATAGCGGTTAAAAAGCAAGCGCCGTGCCGTTTAGTGATGAATGTGCGTCGCAACACACTTAGCGTTGGTGTAGGGGGCTGGGCATGGCTGGTGTAATGGATTCGGTAAACCAGCGCACGCAACTGGTAGGGCAGAATCGCCTGGAGCTGTTGTTGTTCCGTCTCGACGGTCAGCAGCTCTACGGCATCAATGTGTTTAAGGTTCGGGAAGTGCTGCAATGCCCGAAACTGACCTTGATGCCCAAATCCAATCCTGTCGTGTGCGGTGTGGCAAGTATTCGTGGGGCAACCATTCCGATTCTCGACCTGGCGATGGCCACGGGTTCGGGCGGATTGCAGGATCAAAGCAATCCCTTCGTGATCATCACGGAGTACAACACCAAGACCCAGGGTTTTCTGGTGCGCTCGGTGGAGCGGATCGTCAACATGAATTGGGAGGAGATCCATCCGCCGCCCAAGGGTACCGGGCGCGATCACTACCTGACGGCAGTGACGCGGGTCGACAATCAGTTGGTGGAAATCATCGACGTCGAGAAGGTTCTGGCGGAAGTCGCGCCAACGCCCGAGGCCATTTCGGTTGGCGTGGTGGATGTCGAGACCCAGCACAAGGCCTTGTCGCTGCGGGTATTGACGGTGGATGACTCGTCGGTGGCGCGCAAGCAGGTCTCGCGCTGTCTGCAGACGGTCGGGGTCGAGGTGGTGGCGCTGAACGACGGTCGGCAAGCACTGGACTACCTGCGCAAGCTGGTCGACGAGGGCAAGAAGCCGGAGGAAGAGTTCCTGATGATGATTTCCGACATCGAGATGCCGGAAATGGACGGCTACACCCTGACGGCGGAAATCCGCAACGACCCGCGCATGCAAAAGCTGCACATCATCCTGCATACTTCGCTGTCAGGCGTATTCAATCAGGCGATGGTCAAGAAAGTCGGTGCCGATGACTTTCTGGCCAAATTCCGCCCTGATGACCTGGCATCCCGGGTAGTCGACCGGATCAAAGCAGCAGATATCAGCTAGGTGGCTTTTGGCCCTGGCGATCAATACGATTTAAGAGGCGGTATCCTTGTCTACGGGTAATTTGGATTTTGAACAGTTCCGGGTTTTCCTGGAAAAAGCCTGTGGCATTTTGCTCGGTGAGAATAAACAGTATCTGGTCTCGAGCCGTCTCAACAAACTGATGGAACAGCAGGGCATCAAGTCGTTGGGCGAGTTGGTCCAGCGCATCCAGACCCAGCCACGCGGCGGTTTGCGTGAAATGGTGGTGGACGCGATGACGACCAACGAAACCCTCTGGTTTCGTGACACCTATCCGTTTGAAGTGCTGAAGAACAAAGTCTTGCCCGAGGCGATCAAGGCCAGTCCCGGGCAGCGTCTGCGCATCTGGTCGGCGGCCTGTTCGTCCGGGCAGGAGCCTTATTCGCTGTCGATGGCGATCGACGAATTCGAGCGAGTCAACATGGGCCAACTGCGCATGGGGGTGCAGATCGTTGCCACCGACCTGTCCGGGACGATGCTGACCAACTGCAAGTCCGGCGAATACGACAGCCTGGCGATCGGGCGCGGCCTGTCACCTGATCGCCTGCAACGCTACTTCGATCCGAAAGGGCCGGGGCGCTGGGCAGTGAAGGCGCCGATCAAGAGTCGGGTGGAGTTCCGCTCGTTCAACCTGCTGGACAGTTACGCCAGCCTCGGCAAGTTCGACATCGTGTTTTGCCGCAACGTGCTGATCTACTTCTCTGCGGAAGTGAAGAAGGACATCCTGCTGCGTATCCACAGCACGCTCAAGCCGGGCGGTTATCTGTTCCTTGGCGCTTCGGAAGCGCTGAACGGCCTGCCGGATCATTACCAGATGGTCCAGTGCAGCCCGGGGATCATCTACCAGGCGAAGTGAAAAGACGGGAGCCCTCAGCGGCTCCCTTTTTTCTGTCCGGTGATTCAGCCCTTCACAAGCGGCAGAAAAGCGGCGGGCGCCGGAAAGCGCTTGCCGCTTTTCTGGCATTGCCGCCTTGCCGCTACTTGCCGGGCCCCCTATTTACGGGGGCTGGCGAGCTGGCACGGCGCTTGCTAAAGATCCAGATACGAAAAATCTGGTCACCTGAAGGTTTGCGCCATGAGCATCAGCTTCGACAAAGCGCTCGGTATCCACGAACAGGCCCTGAGCTTCCGCGCCCAGCGTGCCGAAGTCCTGGCCAACAACATTGCCAACGCCGACACCCCGAACTACAAGGCTCGGGACCTGGACTTTGCGTCCGTGCTGGCGGCACAGGCGGAAAAGACCAACAACGGCACCTTCGCCTTGAACATGACCAACAGCCGTCATATCGAAGCCCAGGGCATGAGCAGTGGCGACGAGTCGTTGCTGTATCGCACGCCGATGCAACCTTCGATCGACCAGAACACCGTCGACGCACAGTTGGAGCAATCCAACTACGCGGAAAACTCGGTGAACTTCCAGGCCAGCTTCACGCTGCTCAACAGTAAATTCAAAGGGCTGATCTCGGCCCTGCGCGGAGAGTAATCCATGTCCCTGTCCAGCGTTTTCAACATTGCCGGCAGTGGCATGAGCGCGCAGACCACTCGCCTGAACACCGTGGCCAGCAACATCGCCAACGCCGAAACAGTGTCCTCGAGCATCGACCAGACCTACCGCGCGCGCCACCCGGTGTTCGCCACCATGTTCCAGGGCGGCCAGTCCGGTGGCGGCGATTCGCTGTTCCAGAATCAGGACGCGGCGGGTCAGGGCGTGCAAGTGCTCGGCGTGGTCGAGGACCAGAGCAACCTCGAAGCGCGCTACGAGCCGAACCATCCGGCTGCCGACGCCAAGGGTTATGTCTACTACCCGAACGTCAACGTGGTCGAGGAAATGGCCGACATGATTTCCGCCAGCCGTTCGTTCCAGACCAACGCGGAAATGATGAACACCGCCAAAACCATGATGCAGAAGGTCCTGACCCTCGGTCAGTGATAAGAGGCAGCTCAGATGAGTGTTACCGATACCACCAGTGGCCTGAGCCTCAAGGACATTCTTGCGAATTCCTCGAAGACGGTCACCAACACCAGCAGTGATGGCCTGGCGGCAGCGACTAAAAGCACGACCGGCAAGAACGAGCTGGGCAAGGACGCGTTCCTGCAATTGCTGGTGACCCAGCTGAAGAACCAGAACCCGCTCGATCCGCAGGACAACAGCGCGTTCGTCGCGCAGTTGGCGCAGTTCAGCAGTCTGGAGGGCATCACCACCTTGAACACCTCGGTGAATAACATCTCCGGTTCGTTCAAGTCCTCGCAAGCCTTGCAGGCCTCGTCGCTGGTCGGGCGCTCAGTGGTGGTGCAGACCGGTTCCGCCTATGTCGACACCACAAAGAGCATGACCGGTTCGGTGGTAGTCCCTACCTCCGTGGCCAGCTCCACCGTGACCGTCACCGACAAGGACGGCAAGACCGTGAAAACCATCGATCTGGGCAGCCAGGCGCAAGGCAACGCGAGCTTTGTTTGGGATGGCACCAATACTGCGGGCGAAAAAGTTGACCCGGGTACCTACACCTTCAAGGCCAGCGCGCCGATCGACGATAAGGCGACCGACCTGATCACCTACCTGCCGGCGACCGTCAACAGCGTGACCCTGAGCCAGACCGGTGGCGAGATGATGCTCAACCTCGCCAATATGGGTTCGATTGCCCTGTCCAAAGTACAAACCATTGGTCTATAGAGCCGGCTAGCGCGGCACAAAGGAGTGGAATATGTCTTTCAATATCGGCCTTAGCGGCCTCTATGCGGCCAACAAACAACTGGACGTTACTGGCAACAACATCGCCAACGTCGCCACCACCGGCTTCAAATCCTCCCGGGTGGAGTTCGAAGACGTGTACTCGGCGACCAAGCTGGGAACCGGCAACAAGACCATCGGCAGCGGCGTGAGCCTGGCCAACGTGTCCCAGCAGTTCCGCCAGGGCGACGTGACCAACACCGGCAACGTGCTGGACATGGCGATCCAGGGTTCGGGTTTCTTCGTGCTCAACGACAGCGGCTCGCTGACCTATACCCGTGCCGGTACCTTCAACGTCGACAAAGACGGTTTCATCACCAACAGCTCCGGTACTGCGCGCCTGCAAGGCTACGCGGTGGATGCCAATGGCAAGATCCTCAAGGATGTGATCGGCGACCTGAAAATCGACCAGTCGAACCTTGAGCCGAAAACCACTGGCAATATCTCTTCGAGCATCAACCTGAACTCCGGCAAGCCGAACATCGACCCGGCGGTGACCCCGTTCGACCCGAGCAAAATCGACACCTACACCGACATGTTTACCACGCCGGTCTACGACAGCCAGGGTAATCAGCACAACATGGACCAGTACGTGGTCAAGACCGGTGCCAACACCTGGCAAACCTACACCCTGGTGGATGGTCGCAACCCGGATGGCCAAGCCTTCGTGCCGGCCGGCGTGAACCCGGTGACCGCGAGCAACCAGGCCGCCATGACCATGAACTTCGGTTCCGACGGCAAGCTGCTGAATATCACCGCGCCAGCCACTGGCACCCCGTACACCGTTAGCGGCAATTCGATTGTCATGGGCGCGGGCGTCTGGACTCCGGGCACGGTCAAGGATGGCGTGTGGACCGCCAACGGTGCGGTGGGCAACGCCACCGGCATCAGCAACAACCTGGCCAGCACCACCCAGTACAACTCGGCAACCATCCGCAACCTGCCGACCCAGGACGGCTACGCCACCGGCCAGATCACCAACCTGACCATCGACGGCACCGGCACCCTGTTCGCCAACTTCAGCAACAGCAAGTCCAAAGCGATCGGCCAAGTCACCCTGGCCAGCTTCAACAACGAGCAAGGCTTGCAGGCAGTGGGCGGTACCAGTTGGAAGGAGACCTACCTGTCCGGCTTCGCCGCCTACGACGCAGGCCAGACCGGCACCCTGGGGTCGGTGGTGTCGAACTCGCTGGAAGACTCCAACGTCAACCTGACCAGTGAGCTGGTGGACCTGATCAAGGGCCAGAGCAACTACCAGGCAAACGCCAAGACCATCTCGACGCAAAGCACCATCATGCAGACCATCATTCAGATGGCGTAATTGTGTGGTGCTGACGCGGTGGGGCCATCGGCAACACCGCGTCAATTTCATCGCTAGCAGGCTGGCTCCTACAGGATTGTGAATGACTCCGGACCTGTAGGCGCTGGCTTGCCAGCGATGAGACCCTCAGCCTCACCCCATCATGTCCTTGATCATCCGCTCTTGCTCCATCAGCTCGCGCTGGCGCGCATCAATCCGTGACGACAGCGGGAAGTTGCCGCTGGCGCGGCGTTTGGCGAAGTCCAGTTGCTGGATGGCCTGACGGTAGTCGCCCACTAGCGCGAAGTACTCGGCACGGGCCTGATGCAGGCCAATGATGTTGCCGGACTGGCCACGGGTCTCGGCGACCTGATACCAGACATCCGGATCGTCCGGACGGCTCTTGAGCAGGGCTTCCAGGGCTTTTTCCGCGTCGGCGGGGCGGTTCTGCTTGAGCATCAGATCGACGCGGGCCTGGTTCAGCGGGTAGTTGCCGGGGTACTGCGCAATCATCCGCTCGACCCGGCTCTGGGCATCGGCCAGGCGATTGCTGTCCATGTCCAACTCGATCTGTGCCAGGTTATAGATGACTTCATTGGGCGCCTTGGCCAGCAGTGGCTTGAGCGTCTCGCGTGCATCGTTGAACTGGCTGCCTTTGATCTGGGCAATCGCCAGGCCATAACGCGCTACGTCATTTTTCGGGTTGTCATCCAGCTGTGCACGAAAGCGCTTGGCCGCCAGCCCAGAGGTTTCTTCGTAGTACAACTGCACGCGTGCGCGAATCAGTTGATAAGTCTGAGTGTCTTCTTTGCCACCGGCGGGCGCCTGTTCGGCGCGGTTGCGGGTGTCGGCGATCCGCGATTCGGTGACCGGGTGAGTCAGGAGGAATTCCGGCGGCTTGGCGTCGAAGCGATACTGACGCGACAGGCGCTCGAACATGCTCGGCATCGAGCGCGGGTCGTAGCCGGCTTTCTGCAGGTTGAGGATGCCTATGCGGTCGGCCTCCTGCTCGTTCTGCCGGGAGAAGCGGCGCTGTTCCTGGATCGCCGCGGCCTGGGTGCCGGCAATCGCGGCGATACCGGCATCACCGCCACCGGCGGCGGCGACGATGATCCCGGCCAGCAGCGCGGCCATCATGGGCACCTGCATGCGTTGCTGGGCCTCCACGCCACGGGCGAAGTGGCGTTGCGACAAGTGAGCCAATTCGTGGGCCAGAACCGAGGCATATTCGCCTTCGGTCTGGGCGTTGAGAAACAGTCCGCCGTTGACCCCGACAATCCCGCCAGGCGCGGCGAAGGCGTTGAGTTGCGGGCTGTTGATCAGGATGAACTCAAGGCGTCGGTCGTTGAGCTGGCTGGTCTCCACCAGGCGATAGACACTGGTCTCGACGTAGTTTTTCAGCTGTGGGTCATTGAGTTGCGACACCTGGCTGCGCAGCATGGCCAGCCAGGCGCGGCCCAGGTCGTGCTCTTGCTGAGGGGAGACAATGGCAGAACTGGCGTCGCCGAGTGACGGCAGGTCGTCGGCGAAGCCCGGTGAGGCAAGCAGGCAAGCCAGCGTCAGCAGGGTAGGGCGCAGAAAAGTCATGCACGAAGCCTTAGTCGACAAAGAGCTTACTGTAGCCGGACACTTGGCTTGGGACCAGATATTCTAGGCGGCTCAATCACCTGACCGGAGTGACGCAATGACCGACGCTGTAGCCCATGATGCCGAGCTGGATGCCAGCGGGCTCAACTGTCCCTTGCCACTGCTCAAGGCCAAGATGGCGCTCAATGGCCTGGCCAGCGGCGCAGTGCTCAAGGTGATTGCCACCGATGCCGGCTCGCAGCGCGACTTTCGCACCTTTGCCCGTCTGGCCGGTCATACCCTGCTGCGCGAAGAAGATGATGCTGGCGTCTACCGCTACTGGCTGAAAAAAGCCTGACTGACGAACCCTCCGATTAAGGAAGATTGATGTTTAAAGTGCTACGCGACTGGATCCAGCGCTACTTCTCCGATGAAGAAGCGGTGGTGCTGGCCGTTCTGTTGGTTCTGGCGTTCACCGCCGTGCTCACCCTGGGCGGCATGCTCGCGCCGGTGTTGGCGGGGATGGTCCTGGCCTACCTGATGCAGGGTCTGGTGAGCACCCTGGAGCGCCTGCGACTGCCGGGCGCCGTGGCCGTCGGCCTGGTGTTCGCCTTGTTCATGGGCCTGTTGCTGCTGTTCATCGTGGTGGTGGTCCCGTTGCTTTGGCATCAGCTCATCGCCCTGTTCAACGAGTTGCCGGGGATGCTCGCCAAATGGCAATCGCTGCTGTTGCTGCTGCCCGAGCGCTATCCGCACCTGGTCTCGGATGAACAGGTGCTGCGGGCGATCGAAGTGGCGCGCGCGGAAATCGGCAAATTCGTGCAGTGGGCGCTGACGTTTTCGCTGTCCAGCCTGCCGCTGCTGGTCAACATCATGATTTACCTGGTGCTGGTACCGATCCTGGTGTTCTTCTTCCTCAAGGACCGGGCCATGATCGGCCAGTGGGTGCGCGGCTACCTGCCTCGCGAGCGCGCGCTGATCACCCGGGTCGGCCAGGAAATGAACCGGCAGATCGCCAATTACATTCGCGGCAAGGTCATGGAAATGGCGATTTGCGGCGGAGTGACCTACATCGGCTTCATCACCATGGGGCTCAACTACTCAGCGCTGCTGGCGTTGCTGGTGGGGGTGTCGGTGGTGGTGCCCTATGTCGGCGCGGTGGTGGTGACCGTGCCGGTGGCGCTGATAGCCCTGTTTCAGTGGGGTTGGAGCGATCAGTTCATCTACCTGATGGCGGTCTACGGGATCATCCAGACCCTGGATGGCAACGTGCTGGTGCCATTGCTGTTCTCCGAGGCGGTGAACCTGCACCCGGTGGCAATCATCTGTGCGGTACTGCTGTTCGGCGGGCTGTGGGGGTTCTGGGGCGTGTTCTTTGCGATCCCGCTGGCGACCCTGTTCAAGGCCGTTCTGGATGCCTGGCCGCGTAAGGAGCCGGTGGTGGCGCCGTTGTTGTAGCGTTGGCCTTACCGGCCTCTTCGCGAGCAGGCTCGCTCCCAGAGATACGCAATCCCCTGTGGGAGCGAGCCTGCTCGCGATGGCGTCATTCCAGACGCTACAAAGCTCAGCCCTGATTCAACGCCTGAGCCGCCGCCAACACAGCATCAACATGCCCCGGCACCTTAACCCCACGCCATTCCTGACGCAGCACACCGTCCTTGTCGATCAGGAAGGTGCTGCGATCAACGCCCATGTATTCCTTGCCATACAGTTTCTTCAGCTTGATCACATCGAACAGCTGGCAAAGGGCTTCGTCCTTGTCGCTGATCAGCTCGAAGGGGAATTCCTGCTTGCACTTGAAGTTCTCGTGGGACTTCAGGCTGTCACGCGAGACGCCGAACACTTCAGTGTTGGCGGTCGCGAACTGCGGGTACAGGTCGCGAAAACCCTGGCCCTCAGTGGTGCAGCCCGGCGTGCTGTCCTTGGGGTAGAAGTAGATGACTACCTGCTTGCCCTTGAGGGCGGCGAGGTTCACGGTCTGTCCGCTGGTGGCGGGTGCCGTGAAGTCGGCAACCGCCTGGTCGATGGCAACGGTCATGGCAAGCCTCCTTACATTGGGTTCTGTGGACGCCACGGTTCGATCAGGGCATCCAGGTTCAGCGCGTCGGCGAAATCGAGGAACTGGTCACGCAGCCAACTGATTTGCACGCCGGCCGGCAGGGTCACGGTAAACGTGGCGTTGAGCATGGTGCCGCCGGTCTGTGGCGCCTGGTAGGTGTCGCAGGTCAGGTTTTCCAACTCGACGTTGTGGTCAATGAAGAACTGGCACAGTTCATTGACGATGTCCGAGCGATAGGCGGCGCTGACGTACGCCACGTAAGGCAGGGCTTGCGGGCGGTTTTCCAGGGCCGCGCTGCGCACCACATTGACGGTGAACGCATGTTTCTTGGCCAGGCTCGGCAGGCTGGTCTCCAGGCGCGCCAAGGCGTCCCAGGAGCCGGAAATCTCGAGGACCAGTGCGCTGCACGCGCCATGGCGCGTCAGCCGGGAAGTGACCACGGCGCAGCGGTTTTCATGGCTGGCGCGGCACAGGACGTTAGTCAGCTCCATGGGGTTGGCGCCAAGGGCACTGATGACAAGGAATTGTTCGCGAACTGTGGGGGTGGACATGCAGCATTCCTAAAGCGATGAGCGGTCGGTACCTGGACAGGCTTGCACGTCGGTCAGGCGTCCGGATGCGAAATCTACAAGGTCCGGACCAAAGGGTTGCTTCGAGCTTGCGCAAGGCAGGTTCGGCGGCGTGGCAACGCAGGAACGGGGCTTGTGAGGCCGAAAATGGAGGCGTGAACCCGGCGCGCGAGGCGGTCGGTACGGATCAAAGTCTGAAGGGTAGCGAAAAGCGGCGCCAAGGGGAATGGCATGAGCGCAGTACTTCGCTTGTACAAGCATCTTGGCGCCAGTACCATTACCGCTCTCTTTTTCCGGCAGGAGCGTTTGCATGATTGCGGGCAGTATGGTGGCACTGGTCACTCCCATGGATGCACAAGGGCGTCTTGACTGGGACAGCCTCAGCAAACTCGTAGACTTCCACCTCAATAACGGCACCCACGCCATCGTCGCCGTCGGCACGACTGGCGAGTCGGCTACCCTTGACGTCGAAGAACACATTGCCGTCATCAAGGCCGTGGTCAAGCAGGTTGCCGGGCGCATCCCGGTGATCGCCGGCACCGGCGCCAACTCGACCCGCGAAGCCGTCGAATTGACCCGCAACGCCAAGGAAGCCGGCGCCGATGCCTGCCTGCTGGTAGTCCCGTACTACAACAAGCCGACCCAGGAAGGCCTGTACCAGCACTTCAAGCACATCGCCGAAGCCGTCGACATCCCGCAGATTCTCTACAACGTTCCCGGCCGCACCTCCTGCGACATGCAGGCCGAGACCGTGATCCGCCTGTCCAGCGTGCCGAACATCATCGGCATCAAGGAAGCCACTGGCGACCTGAAACGCGCCAAGGCCATCCTCGATGGCGTGAGCCCGGACTTCATCGTGCTGTCCGGCGATGATCCGACCGCTGTCGAGCTGATCCTGCTGGGCGGCAAGGGCAACATTTCCGTGACCGCCAACGTCGCACCGCGAGAAATGGCCGACCTTTGCGAAGCCGCACTCAAGGGCGACGCCGAGACCGCGCGTGCCATCAACGAAAAACTCATGCCGCTGCACAAGGACCTGTTCATCGAAGCCAACCCGATTCCGGTGAAGTGGGCTCTGGTCGAAATGGGCCTGATGCACGAAGGCATTCGCCTGCCTTTGACCTGGTTGAGCGCTCCTTGTCATGAAACGCTTCGCTCGGCCCTGCGCCAGTGCGAAGTATTGGTTTAATTGAGGAAGTAATACGCATGAAGCGACTGGCCGGACTTTCCGCACTTGCCTTGATTATCTCCAGCACCAGTGGCTGTGGATGGGTCTGGGGCCCGGAAGGTTATTTCCGTGACCGTGGTAGCGACTACCTCGAAGCGCAACAGACTGCACCGATGCAACTGCCGCCGGACATCCAGACCTCCAAACGTCTGGATCCACTGCTGCCGATCCCGCGCAACGTGGCCGACGACACCGCCAAGGGTGAGTACGTCGTGCCGCGTCCGCAACCCTTGTCCGCCGTTGCCGAAGCCAGTGACTACAGCCTGCAAAAAAGCGGCGACTCGCGCTGGCTGATGGCTCAACGTCCACCGGCTGAAGTCTGGCCGGTAGCCGTACAGTTCTTCCAGGACAACGGTTTCCGCCTGGATCAGCAGCGTCCGCAAACGGGCGAGTTCACCACCACCTGGCAGCGTTCCGACGAGCTGTCGGCGGCAATGGCCAAGCGCCTGGCCAGTGCTGGCGTCGCGGCTGATGCCGAGACCCGAGTACGGGTACGCGTCGAGCCTGGCGTGCAGCGCAACACCAGTGAAGTCTACGTCGTCAGCGCCGAGCGTCCTGCTGGCAGCACGGATGACGTCGCATTCACCAATCGCTCGGTCAATACCGGTCTCGATGCCGCGCTGGTCGACGACATGCTGGCCAGCATGAGCCGCATCTCCGAGAAGGGCGGGTCGGTCTCGATGCTCGCCTCGCGTGATTTCGACACTCCAAGCCGCGTCAGCCTGATCGAAGACGGCAGCGGCAACCCGGTGCTCAACGTCGGCAACGACCTCGACCGCGCCTGGTCGAGCGTTGGCCGTGCGCTGGAGCAGGGTGAGTGGCGCGTTGAAGACATCAACCGCAGCCTGGGCCTCTACTACATCAACCTGGCGGAAAAAGCCGAGAAGAAGAATGAGAAGCCTGGCTTCTTCGCGAGCCTGTTCGGCAGCTCTCCAGCCAAGGAAGAAGTCGAGGCGCGCGCCGAGCGTTATCAGGTACGCCTGAGCAAGGTCGGCGAGAACGTCCAGGTCACCGTGGAAAAAGACATCAACACCGTGGCGCCGGCTGAAGTGGCGCGCAAAGTGTTGGGCGTGATTCAGGACAACCTGGGCTGATCGAATGCGTTTTGCCGTTCTCGGCAGCGGTAGCCAAGGGAACGGCACGCTGATAGCCAGTGACGACACCTGTGTCCTGGTCGATTGTGGTTTCTCCCTGCGAGAAACCGAAAAACGCCTGCTGCGCCTGGGTGTATGCCCGACGCAACTGAGCGCGATACTGGTAACCCACGAACATGCCGACCACGTGCATGGCGTGGGTTTGCTGTCTCGGCGCTACAATATTCCCGTTTACCTCAGCCGTGGCACCTTGCGCGGGATGCGCAAGCCGGTAGAACCGGCAGGGTTCGTGGCTGGAGGTGAACAGTTGCAGATCGGCGGGCTGAGCATCGGCGTGATCGCCGTGGCCCATGATGCACGGGAACCGACGCAATACGTCTTCAGTGACGGCACGCGGCGGTTTGGCCTGCTCACCGACCTGGGTTCGTATTGCGCGACCGTGCTGGACGGCTACAAGGACCTCGATGCGTTGATGATCGAGTCCAACCATTGCCGTGATCGCCTGGCGCGTGGTCACTACCCGACCTTTCTCAAGCAGCGGGTGGGTGGCGAACTGGGACATTTGAACAACCACCAGGCGGCATTCCTGGTGTCCGAGTTGGGCTGGAAAGACCTGCAACACCTGGTACTGGCCCATCTGAGCAGCAAGAACAACCTGCCGCAGCTGGCCCGGCAATGTTTTGTCGACACCCTCGGGTGCGACCCGGACTGGCTGCAACTGGCCGATCAAGATTCAGGGCTCGACTGGCGACACATCGCCTAGCCCATCTACTTAGCAAGCGGAGCCCATCATGGAAAAACGTGAAGAACTCTACCGCGGCAAAGCCAAGTCGGTTTACCAGACCGACGACGCCAACCGCTTGATCCTGCTGTTTCGCAACGACACTTCGGCGTTCGACGGCAAGCGCATCGAACAACTCGATCGCAAAGGCATGGTGAACAACAAGTTCAACGCCTTCATCATGCAGAAACTCGAAGCGGCCGGCGTACCGACCCAATTCGACAAACTGCTGGGCGACAACGAGTGCCTGGTCAAAAAGCTGGACATGATCCCGGTTGAATGCGTCGTGCGTAACTACGCCGCCGGCAGCCTGGTCAAGCGCCTGGGTGTGGAGGAGGGCATGAAGCTCAACCCTTACACCTTCGAACTGTTCCTCAAGGACGACGCCAAGGGCGACCCGTTCATCAACGAATCCCACGTTGTGGCGTTCGGTTGGGGCACTGCCGAGCAACTGGTGCGCATGAAAGAACTGTCGCTCAAGGTCAATGAAGTCCTGAGCAAACTGTTCGACGACGCCGGCCTGCTGCTGGTCGACTTCAAACTTGAATTCGGCGTATTCCACGACGGCTCCATCGTCCTGGGCGACGAGTTCAGCCCGGACGGCTGCCGCCTGTGGGACAAGGCCACCGGCAAGAAGATGGACAAGGACCGCTTCCGCCAGGGCCTGGGTGACGTCATCGAAGCCTACGAAGAAGTCGCCAACCGCCTTGGCGTACCGCTGTAATCGACGCAAGCATCTGATAGCACGGAAAAAAATTCACCAGAGGGCTTGCTTTCGGTGACCGTGCTGTTATGATTCGCGCCGTTGGAGAGATGCCAGAGTGGCCGAATGGGACGGATTCGAAATCCGTTGTACCTTCACCGGTACCTAGGGTTCGAATCCCTATCTCTCCGCCATTACACAGAAAAAGCCCCCGTCGCTGAAAAGCGCGGGGGCTTTTTCGTTTCTGGTGTTGGGCTACTTCAAAGGGTCTTTATAACCAGGACAATATCAAGATCCTTGGTGGCTCGAAATGCTTGGCCAGATGCGTCCATGGTGAGCCAGGAGGCAACGCCGCCTATGAGGACGTATTGATGTTGGAATGCGCGGAAGTAGTGCCCGAAAACGTCTAATCCTCGGATTTGAGCCATGTCACGTTCTCCCTGAGTTCATCCAGAGCCTGCTGTACACGCTCATCCGGGTTGTCTTGCAGGCTCAGCAGCAACGACGCTTCGTCGGCGATGTGCCGGTCTTCCTTGAGGCTGGGATAGGCCCAGATTTCTATCCAGGCCTTGGTCATATCAAGCGATTCGGCGAGCTTGAATGCCTGCTCCCCGCGCATGCGGTCGAACTGATTTTTGCTCATGCCAAAAACCGGGTGTGCAGGATCTGCAAGCATCGTGAGTGTGGCCAGGGCGCTTTCGCCGCTTAGAAATACGCCGTTGCCCGGCTGAAGCAAGCGGTCAATTGCGACTTTGCGTTTAACCGGCGAGCGCAGGCAGTGGCGGGCCTTGGCATAGACCGCTGCGGGAGTCGCGGTAAATGAATAGAGTTTTTTGAATCCAGGGTTTTCAGCGGGATGGACGATTTCGAGAGCCGTCAATTGATCGATGACTTTGCCAAGGGTGACCCGGCTGTACTTGAACCCCTCCATAATGGCGTTGGAACTGAAGGTCTTTTCGCTGTGCCAGCCCTCGTACAGACGTGCCAGCAGCATGGCTTGGGAGGCAGGAAAAAGCGCCGACACCGCCTGCTCGCTTCGTCGCACGCGAATCCTCTCGCGCAGGTCCATCGCCAGTTCAGGGATAAACAGCTGGTAGCCGGGCTGGATAAAGTTGATCTGGCTGGCGATCAGGCTTCACCGTTCCGACACCGAGAGCGACCTGCACGCGTACACGATCACTTCGTCGGTGACTTTTCGTACCTGGGCGAGGTGTTTGCCGAGGGTAACGACGCCCGGGTACGGGTCGTTGACCGGTAGCAGCGCAATCATCGATAGGCGAGATGCCTTTGATACGCCGCCAAGCGAGACGACCAGATTGACCAGTTGGTACGACTCCTTGATGTAGTGAGGAACCTTGAGCGCCGAAGCCGGCTTTATTGCGACATCCGCACCTAGTATCGATGATGCGGTAGCCGGCAGTGTCGAGGAGGGCGTGCAGGGGCTGGGAGGTTTTGACGAATAGGGTGGGGTGTTCGTCGGCGTTGCTGGTGAGGGCCATGTAGTCGTGCATGAGTAAAGCTCCACAGGTGAGAGATTTACCAGCCCTGTCGTCGCCAAACGAAAGGGTGGCAACTGTACGCAGGTTGGCGAACCGGTGTGGAGGCCGGCAGACCCGAAGGTCTCCCGCGCACAGCTGCCATAACGACAACTCTGCGAATGCAAAAACGCCTGCAACCAAGCAAACGCTTCTGCATTCCACAACGGGTCGCCAAACCCGGTCGCCATGGGGCGACGGGCGGACTATAAGCCGCAGGGCAAAGCGGGTGCAAGAGATTGCTTTGGAAGGGGATTCCGAGGCGGCTGTAGGGAGTTACTTAATGTGTTTAGGTTCGTGATTCCTCACGCCGAAACCCTAACCCCACCCACCAAAATCTCCGCCCCCGCCACCTTGCACAACTCCACCCCCGCCGCTGCAAACCGGATCGCACAGCGCATGTACATCACGCCGCTGACGGAACTGCGCACCATCTCGGTATGCCCGCTGATGGGATCAATGATGTGGACGACCGGCTGATCACGTTCAATCCAGGCACCCGGTTTATGCAGGAACACCACCAGCCCGGCGCAGGGCGCGTGGAGCGTGAGGGAGCCTTCGAACGGGGTGATCGGTTGCAGCAGTTCGGGCAGTGGGGGAGGTGTGCCGGCGAGGATGCCTCGGTGTTGCAGGAAGGCGTAGAGGGCGGCGGCGTCCGTGGCGGCCAGGGCGTGTTCGACGTCGGCTTCGCCGCGCAATTCGACGGTGGCAGCGACGCAGCCGGAGGGGATTGGGAAGCTCGCGCCGAACTGTTCTGCGAGGCGCCACCAGGGCTGGCCGCAGGCTTCGTCGAATGATCCGGCGCCGGTCCCGCTAGCCAGCAACGTGGCCTGGGCGCCGATGTAGCGGGCGAGGGGGGCGAGCTCGTCCCGGTAGGGCGTCTCGCCGTACAGATGGACTACTGCCTGGGCATCGCAATGCAGGTCGAGGACAAAATCGGCATCCACCGCCAGCAGTAGTTGTGCCTGGCGCAGGGAGTCGATTTCGCTGCCCGGCTGCAGGCATTGCAGGGCTTCGACCATCGCTTGGCGAATGATCCGGCGGTTCTCCAGCGCATCGCTGCCCAACTCGTCGTTGATGCTTTCGACGATCAACGAGGCCAGGTCCGGGTATCGCCGGTTGAAGTTCTCGCCACTGTTGAAATCGAAACGGCCCATGGCGTCGTGCATCAGGGTCTGTTCCAGGCCGATCGGATTGGCGATCGGCACCAGCACGATCTCCCCAAGGATCTCACCACGGGATTCGGCGGCGTCGAGCAGTTGCCGCAAGTGATGCAACGCCAGCATGCCTGGCAGTTCGTCGGCGTGCAGGCTGGCTTGCAGGTAGACCTTGCCGGCGCCACCGGCCTGACCGTAATGCAGGCTGATCAATTCACGCCGGGTGCAGGGCGTGCGGGTCAGCAAGGGGTGATGGTGCACGCGCATGGGGCGCTCCTTGTCAGGTCGAGCGTTGCATCTTTATGAAAATTCACGCCCCCCACAATCGAATAATTTGCCCGTCACTGGTGAGCCAGATGATCCTTTCGCCCTCGCGTGAGGGGTGGCTTTTGTTCAATTAAATTGGACAAAGGCGCAAATTTATTTCGATTGATGTAATTGTTTTGTCACCAATACTAGAGCCCTCGAAACAGGCAGGGATACGCCTGCCTCATCATAAGAATAAAGAGGTGCTCGCATGACCAGCTGTGCCCAGGCGCTCGTCCAGTTACTCGAAGGCTACGGTGTGGAGTCGGTGTTCGGCATTCCCGGCGTGCACACCGTTGAACTGTATCGCGGACTGCACGGCAGTTCGCTGCGCCACATCAGCCCACGCCATGAGCAGGGCGCCGGTTTCATGGCCGACGGCTATGCCCGCGCCAGCGGCAAACCGGGGGTGTGCTTCATCATCACCGGCCCTGGCATGACCAACATTCTCACCGCCATGGGTCAGGCCTACGCCGACTCGATCCCGATGCTGGTGATCTCCACCACCAGCCGCCGCGAGCATCAGCGCCTGGGTCATGGCTACCTGCACGAAATGCCCGATCAACGTGCAGTAGTCGCCGGGGTCTGCGCCTTCAGCCATACCCTGCAGCGGCCACAGGAGCTGCCGGAAGTGCTGGCCCGTGCCTTCGCGTTGTTCAACTGCGCGCGTCCACGTCCGGTGCACATCGAAATTCCCCTCGACGTACTCGAGATGCCGGCCGATGGTCTCGATTTGCGTCCACGCAACTTGCCGCAAGCCCCGGCGCCGGCCGCCGCGAACATCGACGCGGCGTTGCAATTGCTGGCAGCGGCCCGCAAGCCGCTGATCCTCGCCGGTGGCGGTGCGCGGCGTGCGGGCCAGGCGTTGCAGGCACTGGCCGAGCGTCTGCAGGCCCCCGTCGCGCTGACCACCAATGCCCGTGGCTTGCTGGCGCCGGAACACCCTTTGTTGCTCGACGGTGTGCAATCGTCGGCACACGGCCGGGCACTGTTCGGCGAAGCCGATGTGGTCCTCGCGGTGGGCACCGAGCTGGGTGAAACCGACTACGACTTTTTCGGCCTCGGGCCATTGGCGTTGAACGCGCCGCTTATTCGCCTGGACATCGATCCGCTGCAAATCCTCGGCGCCACCCGTGCCGACGTTGGCCTGCTGGGCGATGCCGGACTGGGCTTGCAGGCGCTGTTGAATGGCCTGCCCGACACTCAGGTCAGCGACTGGCCGAGCCTCAGCGTAGCCCGCACCAATGCCGCCGAGCGCAGCAGTTGGAGCCACAAACAGAACGTCATGCAGCAGATGCTCGACACCCTGCGCGACAGCCTGCCGGCGCCGATTGTGGTCGGCGACTCGACGCAGCCGGTGTATCAGGGCGCACTCGGCTACCGGGCGCCGCAAGCCAATAGCTGGTTCAACGCCGGCACCGGTTTCGGCACCCTCGGCTACGGCTTGCCGGCGGCGATTGGCGCCAAATTGGCGATGCCGGAGCGTCCGGTGCTGGCGGTGGTTGGCGACGGTGGCGTGCAGTTCTCCAGTGCCGAACTGATCGCCGCCCGTGAAGCCCAGGCCGGGGTGATCGTGGTGCTGTGGAACAACCACTGCTACGCCGAGATTCGCGACTACATGACCGCGCGCGATATCCCGCCATTGGGCGTCGACATCCTGCCACCGGACTTCGCAGCGCTGGCCAAGTCCTGCCACGTGCAGCACCTGTCTATCAACAGCCGCGAGCAGTTGCGTGAAGTGCTCGCGGGTCTCGTCGACACCCGTCAGCCGGTGCTGCTGGAACTCGACGCCGCCGCCTTCCTGTCTGCCTGAGCAGCCTCCGCCGAACCCTTGGGAAAAAGTCGCATGGAATTGCAGAAAAGATTTGCCCGCAAATGGATCGACCAGCATCGCCAGCAATTGTCCGACTGGCACCAGATTATCTGGCACTACGCGGAGCCGGCGTTTCGTGAATACAAATCCTGCGCCTGGTACGTCGAACGGCTGCGCAAGGAAGGTTTCACCGTTGAAGAAGGCAGCGGCGGCATGCCGACGGCCTTCTGCGCCACCTTCAGCAATGGCGACGGTCCGGTGCTGGCGACCTACGCCGAATACGACGCGGTGCCCGGCAACTGTCAGGCCGCGACCACCCGCAAAATGCCGCGCGATGGCCTGTCACGCTTCGCCCCGGGTCATACCGACCCGCATTCGGCGCTGGGCATCAGTGCCCTCGGCGGGGTGCTGGCGGCCAAGGCGGCGATGCTCGAATTCGGTATCCAGGGCACCATCCGCTTCTTCGGCGAGCCGGCGGAAAAACTTCGGGCGTCGAAGCCGGTCCACGCCGCCAAGGGTTACTACGACAACCTCGACGCGGCGATCAGCTTCCACCCGACCTACATGCTGCCGCTGAACAACACCACCACCTGGGACACCCATTGCGGGATCGCCTACGCCTACATCTATAGCTTCACCTGCGAAGACCCGGAGAACTGGATCGCCGCCGACCGCTACAGCCCGATCCCGCAGAATCACCTGGCCGCCCGCGCGCCGGGGGCCAACGATGCGCTGATGCACTTCTACAACCTCAACGAAAGCCTGCGCCGTTCGACCCTGCCGTTCACCGGGCTGTGGAGCTACAACGAAGCCATCCTCACCGCCGGCCAGGCCACGGCCGACAACCTGCCGCCACACTTGTCGCAGATCCAGTACCTGCTGCGCTGCGACTCGATCGAGCAGGCCGAGACCATTTCTTCGGTGATGGACAACAACGCCGCCGCTGCGGCGATGGCCACCGGTTGCCAGTGGAAAAAGACCTGGGTCTGCAAGTCCCGTGGCGGCCTGGCCAACCACGTCCTGGCCCAGTCCACCTACGACAATCTGGCCGCCATCGGCGCGCCGCAGTGGGGTCTGGAAGCCTGTGAAATCGCCCGGGAAATCCAGGTCAACCTGGGCCTGGAACCGATGGCCGAACCCTTTCTGCCAGCCATCGAACAACTGATCGATCCGCAGGAGTGCGAACGGCAGATGCGCCTGCAAATGCCGGCCTGGCAGAAATACCTGACCTCCGACGACTACCCGGAATACACCTGGCATTGCCCGACCGTGCGCTTGCTGGTGGCGCGGCCGATGCTTGCTGCGCCGGCCGGTCACGTCTACCCGGACTGGGTCTCGAATGCCCTCGGCGGCATTGCGCAGACCATCGACCCAATGATTGACGTCGCCTCGAAAACCATCGCCACCACGTTGCTCGATCTGTTCTGCAACGAGGATCTGCTGGCCGCCGCCAAGGCCGAATTCGACCAGCGCACCGGCGGTGGCATCGGCGGCGAACACTGGCAGGCACCGTTGCTGCCCAGCGACTTCCAGGCTCCGCACCGTTACCGCTGGCCGGAATACATCAGCACCGCGCGCGGTGAGGAATGGTGGATCCCGGCGCGCGAGGACGAGTGATCCCAGCGTCAGCCCTGCGTACCGAAACAACAAGAATTCGAGGAACCAGACGTGCAAGCACTGACCAACGTCAACATCCCGCAGCCCGAGGCGGACACCGCCGTCGTCGCCATCGACGACCTGCATAAAAGCTACGCCGATCACCACGTGCTCAAGGGCATTTCGATGCGCGCCAAAGAGGGCGAGGTGGTCTCGCTGATCGGCTCCAGCGGCTCGGGCAAAAGTACTTTGCTGCGTTGCATCAACCTGCTGGAAATCCCCTGCAGCGGCAGCCTGCGGATTAATGGTGAACAGGTAAAGCTGAAGACCGGGCGCCACGGCGAGGCGCAGGTCGCCGACCCGCGTCAGGTCGAGCGCCTGCGCACGCGGCTGAGCATGGTGTTCCAGAGTTTCAACCTGTGGCCCCATCGCACGGTGCTGGAGAACGTCATCGAGGCACCGGTGTATGTGCTCGGTGAGGACCGCAAAGAGGCCACCGCCCATGCCGAACACTTGCTGGAAAAAGTCGGCCTGGTCGACAAGCGCAATGTCTATCCGGCGTTCCTTTCCGGCGGCCAGCAACAGCGCGTGGCGATTGCCCGCGCCCTGGCCATGCGTCCGCAAGTGATGCTGTTCGACGAGCCGACCTCAGCCCTCGATCCTGAGCTGGTGGGCGAAGTGTTGCGAGTGATCCAGGGCATCGCCGAAGAAGGCCGGACCATGATCCTGGTGACCCACGAAATGGCTTTCGCCCGTGACGTGTCGAGCAAGGTGATTTACCTGCACCAGGGCCGGGTCGAGGAAGAGGGGACGCCGCAGCAGGTGTTGCTGGATCCGCGCAGCGAGCGCTGCCGGCAGTTTGTGATGGCCCAGGATAACCGCGGGTAATCGCGCCGGTTTTTTCAACCTCGATAACAACAACCTGAAAGAGGCACCCCTGCATGAAAAAAACTCTATTGGTTACCCTGCAAGCCTGCGTCCTGGCCGCTATCGCGAGCAGCGCCGTGGCCGCTGACAAACTGGTGTTCGGCATCGCCCTGGAACCCTATCCGCCGTTCTCGTTCAAGAGCGGCAAGGGCGACTGGAGCGGTTTCGAGCCGGAGATGATCACCGCCGTCTGTGCACGTATGCAGGCCGATTGCACCCTCAATGAAATGTCCTGGGACGGTCTGATTCCAGCCCTTAAATCGCAGCAGGTGGACGTGGTCCTCAACTCGCTGTCGATCACCCCCGAGCGCCAGCAGGTGATCGATTTCACCCAGCCGTATTTCTTCACTCGCGCCCTGTGGATCGGCGAAAGCGCGCTGCCGCTGGAAGCCACCCCGGAAGGCCTGAAGGGCAAGATCATCGGCGTGCAGGGCTCGACCACTCACTCGGCGTTCGTCAAGAAGTACTACGGCGCGACCTCGACCATTCGTTACTACAACGATCAGGACGACATCCTCTCCGACCTGCGCAGCGGCCGTATCGACATCATGCTCGGCGACCAGTTGGTGGTCGAACCGCTGCTCGACCAGCCGGAAAACTCCATGCTCGCCAGCAAGGGTGTGGCGCCCCTCGATCCGTTGTTCGGTGAAGGCGTCGGCGCTGGCGTGCGCAAGGGCAACGACGCCCTGCGTGAGCGTTTGAACGTGGCGCTGCAAGCGCTGCGTGACGACGGCACCTACCAGAAGATTCAACAGCGCTACTTCAAGACCGATATCTCGGCCCTTGAGTGATCCGCTGTATCAAGCAAACCCAGCGAAGGTGTGCGCATGACTGTTACTGAAATCTCCCGGCTGTTTTTTGCTGACGGTTGGCTGCAGGCCCTGGCCGAGGGCATGGTGAAAACCCTGGGTATTTCCCTGGGCGCCTTCGTCCTGGGATTGTCGATCGGTTTGATCGTGGCCATGGTCAAGCTCAAGGGGCCGCGCTGGATGGTGGTCTGTGCCAATTGGTACACCACCCTGTACCGCGCGGTGCCGGAATTGCTGTTGATCCTGTTGCTGTATTACGCCGGCGCCGACCTGATCAACCTGACCATGGCCGCGCTCGGCCAACCGGCGGTCGAGATCAACGGTTTCATGGCGGCGGTGGTGGTGCTTGGCATCGTTCAGGGCGCCTATTCGGGTGAAATCATCCGTGGCGCCATCGAGTCGATTCCCCATGGCCAGATCGAGGCGGCACGCGCTTATGGCATCAACCGGTTGATGCTGGTGCGCCGGGTGATCCTGCCGAGCATGCTGCCGTTCGCTATCGCCGGGCTGTCCAACCTGTGGCTGGTGCTGGTCAAGGAAAGCGCGCTGATCAGCGTGGTCGGCTACAGCGAACTGCTGACCGCCGGCCGCCAGGCAGCGGCCTCGACCAAGCACTACTTGCTGTTTTACCTGGCGGTCGCGGCGTTCTATTACCTGATCACGCTGGTCTCCAGTTCGGTCTTCCGGCAGGTCGAAGTGCGCTTCGAACGCTGGATGCCACGGCACTCATAGGGAAGGGCGGTGATGGACTTTCAATGGATAAGCAGTTTTTACAATGAATTGGTCAGGGGCCTGGGGCTGACGCTCCAGTTGCTGTTGATCTCGGGGTTCTTCGGTTTCCTGATGGCGATTGGCGTGGCCCTGGGGCGTTTGTCGAAGAATCCGTTCCTGGCCAACGGCCTGCGGTTCTACACCAGTGTCCTGCGTGGCACGCCCTTGCTGGTGCAGATCTACGTGCTTTACTACGGCGTGGGCAGCCTGTTCGCCACCTTCCCGTTGATTCGCGGCAGTATGTTCTGGCCTTACTTGCGTGAAGGTTTCTGGTACGTTGCGTTTGCCCTGACCCTGAGTGTGTCGGCCTACGTCGGCGAAGTGCTGCGTGGCGGTTTGCGCGCGGTGCCGCGTGGCGAGCTGGAAGCGGGGCGGGCCTATGGCATGCGCCCGTGGCTGGTGCTGCGGCGGGTGTGGATGCCACGGGCGTTGCAGATGTTGCGGCCGACCCTCGCAGGCGAAAGCGTGATGTTGCTCAAGGCCACGGCGCTGGCCTCGACGGTCGCGGTGACCGACCTGCTCGGCGCGGCGAACCTGGTACGTGCGCAAACGTTGCGGGTCTATGAACCGCTGCTGGTGGTCGCGGTGATCTACATCATTCTGGCGATCGTGATCGAACAAGGCTTTGCCCGTATCGGCAAGACGCCCCAACGTCAGGCCTGACTTCAAGGTTATTGAAACCTCGGCCCGAGGGCTCACAAGGAGTTTCACATGAAATATTCGTCCATGGTCCAGCGCATCAGCGGTGAAACCGTCACCGCCTGGGACATTCACTACGCCGCCTGCGATGCGCAGGAGCGTGGTGAAGATGCGATCGTGCTGAGCATTGGCGATCCGGATTTCGCCACCGCCGACGAGATTTGCGCGGCGGCGGTGCAGGCCTTGAACGAGGGCGATACCCACTACTGCCACGTGATCGGCCGCCCGGCCCTGCGCGAGGCGATTGCCGCCAAGCAGAGCGTGTTACTCGAGCAGCCGGTGTCCGCCGAGAACGTGGCGTTGGTGGCGGGTGCGCAGAACGGCTTGTACTCGGTCGCCATGTGCCTGTTCGAGGCTGGCGATGAAGTGCTGGTGCCGGCGCCGATGTACCTGACGTACGAAGCGAGCATCCAGGCCAGCGGCGCACGTCTGGTGCCGATTGCCCAGCCGGCGGAAAACGATTTCCGCCTGACCCTGGCGGCGATCGAAGCGGTGATCACTGACAAGACCCGTGGCATCGCCCTGGCAACGCCGAACAACCCCACCGGCAACGTTTACACCCGCGAAGAGCTGGAAGCCGTGGCCTTGGTCGCCCAGCGCCATAACCTGTGGGTGATCAGTGACGAAGTCTACGGCCAGTTGACCTACGACCGTCCACACCAGAGCGTGGCGACCCTGGAAGGCATGACCGAACGCACGGTGGTGCTTAACAGCCTGTCGAAATCCCACGCCATGACCGGCTGGCGCGTGGGCTGGGTGGTCGGCCCGAAAGAGTTGATCGGCCATCTGGATAACCTGCTGCTGTGCATGCTCTACGGCTTGCCGGGGTTTATTCAGGCGGCGGCTTTGAAGGCGCTGGAACTGGACGAGCAGGTCGTGGGTCACGCCCGCGAGCTGTATCGCCGGCGTCGGGATCTGGTGGTCGAAGGTTTGCGCAACGTGCCGCTGCTCAAGTGCAAGGTGCCTGAGGCTGGCATGTTCATGCTGGTGGATGTGCGTGAGACCGGGCTGTCGAGTACTGATTTTGCCTGGCAGCTGTTCCGCGCCACCGGCGTCTCGGTGCTTGATGCCAGTGCCTTTGGCGCCAGTACCACGGGCTTTGTGCGGATCTCGTTCACCGTCTCCGATGCGGCGCTGAGTGATGCCTGTGGGCGGATTGCCGGGTTCATCGATGGGCTTAAAGCCCGCGTCTGAACCTCACACTTCCCCCCTGTAGGAGCGAGCCTGCTCGCGAAGAATTCAAGGACACCGCGGACATCCTGAATGTCCGCGTTATCGTTGACGTTCTTCGCGGGCAAGCCCGCTCCCACAATGGTGTGGCGTCGTTTTTTTAAGCCAGCTTATGCCCCAACTCCAGCTCAATCAGCGCATACACCTGTTTGTGGGTGGAGTTTTTCAGGGTGTTCTCCTTGCACGCCTTGCTCAGCAGGTCCTTGACATCCTGCTTGTGTTTTTCCGGGTACAGACCGGCCACATAGTCGGTCTCGTGCTTCTGGCTGCAGTTGAAATGCAGGTCATCTTTGGCTTTGTCTCTGGCCATGGTAGGGCTCCTTGAGTCGTGTTTGTTTCGGGCAAATGCGACGAAATCGGACTCAGGGTAACGACGATTTTTGCGCGCGCCAGACGCTGCGGAAAAAAAGGAAAAGCCTGTACGACGCGGCTGTCATCGAAGCGTTTTTTTAAACGCGCCGACCTGATCCAGCGCCATTGTCGATGGACGCCGCGCCTCGTGGCTCCCTAAACTGGCGCCAGTCATGGAGAGTGGGGGCGGTAGATGAATCGCAATGAACTGCGCAAGGCCGACATCAATCTAATGGTGGTGTTCGAAACGCTGATGCTCGAGCGCAACGTCACCCGAGCGGCGGAAAAACTCTTTCTCGGCCAGCCCACCATCAGCTCGGCGCTCAATCGCCTGCGGACCATGCTCAACGATCCGCTGTTCATTCGCGTCGGCCACCGCATGGAGCCGACGGCCCGCGCTGAAGAGTTGATCCAGCACCTGTCCCCGGCGCTCGACGCTCTGTCCTCGGCCCTGAGCCTGACTCGCGATTTCGATCCGTTGAGCAGCACCATGACCTTCCGCATCGGCCTGTCCGATGACGTTGAATTCGGTTTGCTGCCGCCGCTCCTGAGTGCCTTGCGCAAGGAGGCGCCGCAGGTGGTGTTCGTGGTCCAGCATGTCGACTATTGGCGCATCCCCGACCTGTTGGCGTCCGGCGATATTACCGTCGGCATCAGCCAGACTCGTGGCCTGCCGGCCAATGCCAAGCGCAAGTTGCTGCGGCATATCCAGCCGAGCATCCTACGCGCCGATGCTTCCGATACCCCGCTGACCCTCGATGAATATTGCGCCCGCCCGCACGTGCTGGTGTCGCACACGGCCAACGTCAGCGGCTTTGCTGATGAGTGGCTGGCGGAGATCGGCCGCACGCGCCAGGTAGTGCTCTCGGTGCCGCAATACAGCGCCTTGCCGGCCTTGCTCGCCGGCACTGACCTGATCGCCAGCCTGCCGGATTACACCGCGACTGCCATGGCCGCTTCTGGGCAACTGTTCAAGGAACCGTTCCCATTCAAGACCCCGACCCTCGACCTGTCGATGGTCTGGCTCAGCCACGTCGACACCGACCCGGCCGAACGCTGGCTGCGCTCGCGTCTGGAAGCCTTCATGAGCGATCGCGACAAACCCGCAGCCTAAGGATTTCCCGCATGGAACGGGAGGTGGCAGCGTGGTATATCTAGCGCCCTTTGAGCGTCACCACAAGGAAGACTGCAATGCCCCACCTGCACATGGAATACACCGCCAATCTGCCAGAGCTCAACGTCGATGTAGCGTTGCTGCGTTTCAACCAGGCGCTGGTTGCCTCGGGGCATTTCGGCGATGAGTTCGACATCAAGAGCCGGGCAATCAAGCTGGATACTTACCGGGTCGGCACCGGTATCGGTGAGCGCGGATTTGTCGCGCTGTACCTGTCGATGCTCAGTGGTCGTTCGACGGAAGTCAAAAACCAGCTGTCGCAAAGCCTGCTGGCGATTCTTCAGGACCTGGGCCCATGGCCGGTCGGGGTCGAGGTGCAGTTGTCCGTGGAAGTGCTCGACAACGATCGCGAGACTTACAACAAGGTCGCCATCGGCCGCTGATTCCTCCTCAGGCCTGCTCCTGCGCGGTGCAGGCCTTGATCACCTGTTCGCGTAACCAGCGGTTGGCGCTGTCCGACTCGCGGGTTGGGCTCCATAGCATGTCCAGGCTGAAACCCGGCAAACCCTGCGGCGCGGCGCAGTGGCCGAACATCGGTGCTGTGGCGATTGCTTGCTGGATGCGTCGCGGCATGGCGAGGATGTAGTCGGTGCCGGCGATCAGCTTCAACGCTGCGCCATAGCTATTGGCGCGGGCCACCACCTGACGCTTGTGGTCCCGCTGCGCGAGCCAGCCATCGACCATGTTGGTGCTGGAGGTCCAGGGCGTGGGGTACACGTGCCGGCGCTCGGCAAAGTCCTTCAGGCTCATGGGCGAAGTCGCGGGCAGGGTGCCTTTGTCGACCACACAGACCAGTTCGTCTTCGAGCAGTACCTGCGATCGGAACTCGCCATGGCTTGGGTGAAAGTTCGGGCCGAAGCCGATCACCAGGTCGATGCTGCCATCGCGCAATGCGTCGGCGGGGATGTCGGCTTCGAGCTTGTGCACATTAATGGTCACCGGCCAGTCGAGCGCGGCGAAGTACTGCAGCAGGCGCGGCAACAACAGGTGCTCGAAATACTCCGGTGCACACAGGTTGAAGGTCACCGCCTGGCGCGTCGGATCGAAGGCCTGGACCCCGGCATGGCAACGGTTGAGGCTTTCGATGATTTGCAGCACATGGGGGTACATGTCGGCGGCTCTGGGCGTCGCTTGCATGCCGGTGCGGGTGGTGATGAACAACTCGTCGGCGAAACTGTTGCGCAACTTCTTCAGGCAATAACTCGCCGTCGACTGACTGACACTGAGTGCCTCGGCGACCTCGGTCAGGTTGCCTTGTCGGTACACCGCAACGAAGACCATCAGGTCTTGCATGTCGAGTTTGCGCAGCACGTTACTGTTGAGCATTCACACCGTCTCGTTCAGCGGTCTGCCCATGAACGGCGCAGACCTGAACCGGCGATGCTAACGCATGTGGTCGGGATTTTGGGTGGGGGCGCTCAGGTGATGTGCCGGGCGTAATACCGTGGATTGAGGCGCAAGGCCATCAGGATCATCACCAGCATCACCGCCGTCAGCGACCACCAGGCCCATTCGAAGCTGCCCGACAGGTCACGGATCATTCCGGCGAGCAGCGGCGAAATCCCGGCGATCAGGTAACCGATGCCTTGCACGAACGCGGTCAGGCCGCCGGCACGCTGCGGGTTGTCGAGGTGGTCGAGGCTGACGATCAGGCTCATTGGGAACAGACCGCCGATGCCCAGGCCCAACAGGCTTGTCCACAACAGGCTGAGGGCGTGTGGGCTGAGTATCAGGCCAACGAAGCCGACGACGATCAGGCTCAGCAGAATCACCAGCACCAGGCGTTTGTCGCGGCTGCGGTTGGCCAGGGCCGGGGTTAGCAACCCGGAGACCACTTCCATGGCGGTGAGGAAACCCAGGAGCAGGCCGGCGTCCTGTTCGCTCCAGCCTTGCTCCACATAATAGGGCGCCAGCCAGGCCAGTACGCAGGTGTAGGACGCCGTGCCGAGGCCGAAGAAGATTGCCAGCAGCCAGGCGCGGGCATTGCCGGCGAAGGTGCTCTTGACCTGCGAGCTGGCTGCAGGCGTCGGCAGGGCTGAGCGCTGCGCGTACCAGAACAGCAACGCCGCCACCGCCAGCGCCGCCCAGATCGCCAGGCCAATGCGCCAGCTTCCAGTGCGCGCCATCACCAGCGGCGCAAACGAAGCGGCAATGGCCGCACCCCCCATGATCGAGGTGACGTACAGGCCCATGAACAGCGAGACGTTGTCGCGAAAGCGCGACTTGATCAGCGCCGGCATCAGCGCCTGAATCAACGCAATGCCGATGCCGGCCAGTACCGCGCTGAGAATCAGCTCCATGGCCGAATCGAGAAACAGCCTTGATGCAGTGGCCACAGCGATGATCAACAGCGACCAGACCACCGTGCGATGCTCACCCAGGCGCCGACTGACCGCCAGACCCAAAAACATCGCCAGCCCCATCGCCATCACCGGCAGCATGGTCAGCAGCGAAGCGAGGCTGAAACTCAGGGGAATGTCAGTGCGGATACCCGAGAGCAACGGACCGACGGCGGCCATCGACGGACGCAGGTTCAGCGCGACCAGAACCACGGCGAGCATGAGCCAGACGGCGGGGCGGGAGGTGGAGCGTACATTTTCCATAAACGGGCCTTGATCAACGAAGTCTGGATTAGGCCGTTCGGAGGAGGGGACAGCAAATCAGAAAGTCCGGGGCGGGATTTAGAAATTAAATCGGGGGAATCGTTAACTGGCTTGCTATGTCCGGGAGATCGCATCGCGGGCAGGCCCGCTCCCGCAGGGGGGATTTCAAGTCTGAGAAGAAGCGGCGCCGGGCAATGTTTAGTTCATCCACAACCAAACTCCTTCAAACCTGAATTTAACGACGCTTCCTCACATGTGACGCTGCTCAGCCTCTGTGTTCCGCGATTGAGCTTATGGACCTGTCAGCCCTGCCTTCGCAACTGGCCTTCTGGGCGCTGTGGCATTGTCGCCATGCGCGCCCACCGGATGTTCGTATTTCCCGTTGATTCACTTCAAGCGGTCCCGGTATTGCGCCGGGGCCTGACTGGCGGTGCCTGTGCGCCTGCCTGACCTGGAAATACGAGCGTTCCCATGAGTCCCTTTGCCTCCCTGCAAGAAGCCACTGATTTTCTGCAAGCCAACCCCGATATCGAGATGTTCGAGTTGTTCATCCTCGACAACAACGGCGTGCCCCGGGGCAAGTTGTTGCACCGCGATGAACTGCTGGCGGTCTATCAAAGCGGGCGGCCGTTGCCCAGCACCATTCTCGGCCTGACCATCAATGGCGACGACGTGGAAAACTCCGGGCTGGTCTGGGAGGTAGGTGACATCGATTGTCGCGCCTACCCCCTCAGCGGCAGCTTGCAGCGCATGCCGTGGCGGCAGATTCCGACGGCGGCGGTGCAGGTCAGCATGCACCCCGAAGAAGGTATGCCGGCGACCATCGCCGATCCCCGGCAGTTGCTGGTCAAGGTCATCGACGGGCTCAAGGCCGACGGCTATTACCCGGTGATGGCGGCCGAGCTGGAGTTCTACCTGCTCGATCAACAACGCGACAGCCACGGCCGACCCCAACCGGCGCGGGACGTCGACGGGGGTCGACCGCGCTCGACCCAGGTCTACGGCCTGCGTGAGCTGGAGCAGATCGAACCTTTCCTCGCCGACCTCTACAGCGCCTGCAAACTCCAGGGGATTCCAGCACGCACGGCGATTTCCGAGTACGCCCCGGGCCAGGTGGAAATCACCCTCGAGCACCGCAGCGATGCACTGCAGGCGATGGATGAGGCGGTGCGTTACAAGCGCCTGGTCAAGGGCGTGGCGCACAAGCACGGGATGAGCGCGTGCTTTATGGCCAAGCCATTTGACGACCTGGCCGGCACCGGCATGCACATGCACGTGAGCATTGCCGATGAGCACGGCAACAACCTGTTCGCCAGCGAAGCCGCGGATGGCACGCCGTTGCTGCGTCACGCTGTGGGCGGCATGCTCAGCACCTTGCTCGACTCGCTGCTGCTGTTCTGCCCCAACGCCAACTCCTATCGTCGTTTCCAGAGCAACAGCTACGCGCCGCTGGCAGCCACCTGGGGCGTCGACAACCGCACCGTGAGCCTGCGGGTGCCCGGTGGCCCGGCGTTTTCCCGGCACATCGAGCACCGCATTTGCGGCGCCGATGCCAACCCGTATCTAGCGGCAGCGGCGATTCTGGCCGGGATCCATCGCGGTATTCGCGAACAGTGCGACCCCGGCGCTCCAGTCGAAGGCAATGGCTACGCCCAGGCCAAGGAATTGCTGCCCACCGATTGGCTGACCACCCTGCGCGCGCTGGAAAACTCGTCCTGGGCGCGCGATGCCTTTGGCCCCGAATTCCTCGGCGTGTACCTGGCGGTCAAGCGTGCCGAATACCGCCAGTTCATGGGTGAAGTTGGCGAGCAGGACTGGCGCTGGTACCTGCACCAGGCCTGAGCCACGGCAAGACCTTGAAGCCAACTATTTGTTGGCTTCTTTTTCACGAAAAATTGATACCGGTCTGCTTAAAGTTTGTGCTGTCGTCAGCAAAGAATAATTCGTTCCTGGCGGGCGTTACTTACTTCAGGAATCTGCAGACCTCTCATGTTTAAAGTCAAAGCCGTGCGCCCGGAATGGGTGACGTTGATTGCCAGCGCGTTATTGTTGGCGGGATTCAATTCCGTGCTCTGGCAACACCTGTTCGAAATCACCAGCAGCGATGCCCAGGGCATTGGCATGCGGGTGGCGTTCGGCGTGATGATTCTCTGCGCATTCAACATCGCCCTGACCTTGCTGGCCGTGCGTCCGCTGTTCAAACCGCTGTTGACCCTGATGTTCCTGATCAGTGCCGGGGTGGCGTATTTCATGGGTCAGTATGGGGTCTTGATCGATGCCGGCATGTTGCGCAACTTCGCCGAAACCAATGCCACCGAAGTCCGGGACTTATTGTCGCTGAAGTTGCTGGCTTACATTTTATTCCTCGGCGTATTGCCTTCTTGGCTGTTATGGAAAACCCCCATTATTTATCGTCGCTGGCACCGCGAGTTACTCAGTAAAGTGCTGGCCGGTGTGGCGTCCGCTGCGGTGATTGGCGCAGTCGCGTTGGTGAACTATCAAGGGCTGTCGTCATTGTTTCGCAATCACCACGAGTTGCGCTTAATGGTGGTGCCCAGTAACTACATCGGCGCGTCCGTCGGTTACCTGCGCGAACAGGTGAAGTCGGCCAGCCAACCCTTCGTCAAAGTCGGTGAAGATGCCCAGCGCAATCCCGTCTGGCAGACTCACGGACTCAAGTCCCTGACCGTGCTGGTGGTGGGCGAAAGTGCCCGCGCCGAGAACTTCGGTGTCCTCGGTTATGAGCGTGACACCACGCCGAAACTGAATAAGGAAGCCGGCCTGATCGCCTTCACCGATGTGCATTCCTGCGGTACTGAAACCGCAGTCTCGGTGCCCTGCATGTTCTCCAACATGGGGCGCAAGAACTACGACGCGAGCACCGCGAAGAATGAAGAAGGTCTGCTGGATGTGCTTAAACGCGCCGGGCTGGACGTCATCTGGCGGGATAATCAGTCCGGCTGCAAGGGCACCTGCGACCGCGTCACCGTGGAGAATGTCAGCAACCTCAAGGATCCGGCCCTGTGTGCCAACAGTGAATGCCGCGATGAAATCCTTCTGCAGGGCTTGCAGCAATTCATCGACAATCTCGACAAGGACACAGTGTTGGTCCTGCATCAGATGGGCAGCCACGGTCCTGAATACTTCAAGCGTTATCCGAAGGAGTACGAACGCTTCACGCCTGTGTGCGAAAGCAATGCACTGAACAATTGCAGCCGGGAAAGTATCGTGAACGGTTACGACAACACTCTGGTCTATACCGACCATGTGCTCTCAAGTCTGATAGACGTGCTGCGCAGCAATCAGGAGAAAGTCGACACCGCCATGCTCTATCTGTCCGATCACGGCGAGTCGCTGGGCGAGTACAACCTGTTCCTGCACGGCACGCCTTATATGTTGGCCCCCGAGCAGCAAAAGCATGTGGCGATGCTCGCCTGGTTTTCCGACAGCTACCAGAAGTCGTTCTCGGTCGACACCCATTGCCTGCAGCAGAGTCGGGAAAAACCCTTGAGCCAGGACAACCTGTTCCACTCGATGCTGGGGCTGCTGGAAGTGAGCAGCAAGGTCTACAACCCTGATCTGGATATGTTTGCCCGATGCCGTGGCACGGTGGTCGATGGTGTCCTGGCCAAGGATTGAGTGCTACAGCGTTGCTCGCAGGCCAGCTACGCAGCTGGTCTTGGTAGATACCTTACAAGAGTCGCCTGTCATGTCCGCCCACCCCCCATCCTACATCGAGCGTGAATTCGCCGAGCGTCATGGCCAGCAGTACAGCTGTGCCTGCGTGGAGCCGCAGCCCCAGGGTTGGCGCCAGCGCCTGGCTCGCTGGCGCAGCAAGCAGTTGCTGCGCAATGCCCTGGATGAAGCGGGCGAGCCAGGGCTGGTGCTCGATGTCGCCTGTGGGGCGGGGCGTTTTTGGCCGGTGCTGGCGGAGCACGGTAATCGGGTGATCCTCGCCGCCGACCAATCGAACGAGCGCCTCAACCATGCCCGCACCCATCATTCAGCGAGCCTGCTGGCGCGCATCCGCACGTTCCAGAGTTCGGCGTTTGCCATTGGCCTGCCAGCCAATGCGGTGGACTGCATTGTCTGTTCGACGCTGCTGCAATACTTGCCTGGTGCCCAGCACCGGCTGGCCCTGCTTCAAGAGTTTTACCGGGTCAGTCGCGATACCCTGATTGTCAGTGTGCGCATCGAAGGACGCCTGCAATGGGTGGGCGATCAATCGGCGGCGGCCGGGCTGACGGCGACTCAGCCGCGGGCCCAGGTGGATAAACACACCCTGGAGGCCGAGTTCAGGGCGGCAGGCTTCGAGATCCAGTCCCATCAGGACATGTTTCCAGGCATTGCCGCGCCACGGGTCTACGTCCTGCGCAAAGTCAGTCAGGACTGATGGGGCGAACTACGCTTACCCCTCAACCGTTGATTTCCTGCACGCTCGCGCTCAGTGGATGCGCGGAAATCGTCGGGGGCGATATATACTGCGCGCCATTCATCAAGGGAGAGCCGTGTGGCCATCGATATTCACTGGATTCGCGACAACGATAGCCTCGGTCAGTTTTGCGCCCAATGGCAGCAACTGCCGTTCGTCGCCCTCGATACAGAATTCATGCGGGTCGACACGTTCTACCCGATTGCAGGGCTGCTGCAGATCGGTGACGGCGTGCGCGCCTACCTGATCGACCCGTTGACCATCGACAACTGGCAGCCGCTGGCGGCCTTGCTGGAAAACCCGGCGGTGCTCAAGGTGCTGCATGCCTGCAGCGAGGACCTCGAAGTCCTGCTGCGCCTGACCGGCAGCCTGCCCGCGCCACTGTTCGACACGCAACTGGCGGCGGCTTACCTCAACCTCGGTTTTTCCATGGGCTATTCGCGCCTGGTCTCGGAAGTCCTGGGCATCGACCTGCCCAAGGGTGAGACCCGTTCCGACTGGCTGCAACGCCCGCTGTCCGAGACCCAGATCAGCTACGCCGCCGAAGATGCCCTGCACTTGGCGCAGGTGTTTGTGCAACTGCGGCCGAAACTCTCGGACGAAAAGTTCGCCTGGGTCCTGGAAGACGGCGCCGAGCTGGTGGCCAACCTGCGCCGGGAAACCGATCCCTACGAGGTCTACCGCGAGGCCAAGCTGGCCTGGAAACTGTCCCGTGCGCAACTTGCGGTGCTGCGTGAACTCTGCGCCTGGCGCGAGCGCGAGGCCCGTGCCCGCGACCTGCCGCGCAACCGCATCGTGCGTGAGAACGCCTTGTGGCCGCTGGCTCGCACCCAGCCGGACAATCTCTCGGCGCTGGGCAAAATCGAAGACATGCACCCGCGCACCGTGCGTCAGGACGGTGAGTTCCTGCTGGACTTGATCAAGCGGGCCGGCAGTGTTTCGCCCGATCAATGGCCGCCCGCGATCCCCGAGCCGCTGCCTATCGAGGCCGCGGCCCTGATCAAGCGCCTGCGCGCCCTGGGTCAGGCCGAGGCGGAGCGCTTGAACGTCGCCCCGGAACTGATGCTGCGCAAGAAAACCCTCGAGGCCCTGCTCAAGAGCGGTTTCCCCGAGGGTCCTTACCAATTGCCCGAATCGCTGCGTGGCTGGCGCCGCGAATTGATGGGCCAGGCCCTGCTCGACAGCCTGGCCACTGCAGGAGAACAGCCTTGAAACGTATCTGCTCGATTTACCGCAGCCCGAAGAGAAACGAAATGTACCTTTATGTGCTCAAGAGCGATGCCCTTGAGCGCGTGCCGGAAACCCTGCTGTTAGCGTTCGGCAAACCGTCGCATGCTTTTGACCTGGTGCTGAGCCCCGAGCGCAAGCTCTCGCGTGAAGACATCGAGGTGGTCCTGGAAAACCTTGAAACCAAGGGCTACCACCTGCAAATGCCGCCCGCCGAAGACGAATACATCGAGCACCTGCCTGAAGAGTTGCTGCGACGTAACGATCCGGTTTGACGGGAACATGCACCGGCCCTGTCCAGGGCCGGATGCACCCATGGCACCGATTATCCTGGCAGAGGCCGCGAACCGGGGAGCACACTCCGGTGGCGGCCTTGTGTACTGTTTTTAAAGGTTTGAACCATGCGCGTTCTGATTGCCGAACACGACCATGCGGTCTACGCCCAACTGCTGAGCCAGCAGGCTCCCGAATTGCAGGTGCTGACCAGTGGCGACTCCGCAGAACTGGCCAACCTGGCCGCCGACTGCCCGGTGTGGCTGGGTCAGCCGGACTTGCTGGCGAACCTGCTGCGCCAGGGCCATGCCCCGCAGTGGATGCAGTCGACCTGGGCCGGCATTACGCCGCTGCTCGCCGAAGGCTTGCCACGCAACTACCGCCTGACTCGGGCGGTGGGGATTTTCGGCCAGGTCATGGCCGAATACGTGCTGACTTACATGCTGGGTCACGAGCGCGAAGTGCTGGCACGCCTGGTCAGCCAGGTCGAACGCAAATGGGACAACCGCCAGGGCGTGAGCCTGAGCGGACGCAAGGTGCTGATTGTCGGCACCGGCGATATCGGCCAGAGCGTCGCGCAATTCCTCCAGCCGTTCGGCGTCGAGTTGTACGGGGTCGCCAGCGCGCCGCGTGAGCAGGCACCGTTCATTGAAGTGGCAGGACTGGCAGACCTCGGTCGGCTGGTGGGCGAGGTCGATTACGTGGTCAACCTGCTGCCCAACACGCCGAGCACCCACGATCTGTACGACGCGGCGCTGTTCCAGCGATTCAAGCCCAGCGCCTTGTTCATCAATGCCGGACGCGGTGTCGCGGTGGTTGACGCAGATCTGGTGACAGCCTTGAAAGAGGGCCATCTGGCGGGCGCGGTCATCGACGTATGTCGTCAGGAACCTTTGCCGCAGCGTCATCCGTTCTGGACCGCCTGGGGCCTGTTGCTGACCGGCCACAGCTCGGCACCGACTTCACCGACGCTGATGGTCAAGCTGTTCCTGGAAAACCTGCGCGCCTACAAAGCGGGCGAGACGTTGCGCGGTGCCGTGGATTTCGATCGCGGCTACTAGTGTGACGGGCGCGCGAGCAGGCTCGCGCGCCTCATTCCTTACAGGCTGAAATCGCCTTCGGCGGCCAGCTCGCTCAGCGGTTTGCGCGGGCTTGGTACTTCACGGGCCTGCAGGTACTCGGCCAGCGACGCCTTATCGCCCAGCTTGCCAATCGCCACCGCGGCGTGCAGCGCATAACCTTCTGGAATATTCAGCTCGCTGCGGGTCAGCTTCTGGTCGAAGCCGGCCATGCCGTGGGTGTGCCAGCCGCTGATGGACGCCTGCAGAGCAAGGTGGCCCCAGGCCGAACCGGTGTCGAAGGTGTGCCACAGGGCCGGGGTTTCAGCGTCGGCGCCCGGCGCGGTGAAGGTGGTCTTGGAAATCACAATCACCAGGGCCGAGGCGTGCTGGGCCCAGCTACGGTTGAATTCGTTGAGCAGACCCAGGTAGCGCTGCCAGTTTGGCGTGTCTCGACGCGCGTAGAGAAAGCGCCAGGGTTGCGAGTTGTAGGCCGATGGCGCCCAACGCGCGGCTTCGAAAAAGCTCAGCAGGGTTTCTTCGGGGATGCTTTCGCCGGTGAAGGCGCGTGGCGACCAGCGCTCGGTGAACTGCGGGTCAATGGCGTAATCGGCAACACGTGGGTTAGCGCTCATGGAGGAAATTCCTGAGGTGGATGAAGGGATAAACGAGCAAAAACCGCGGTGCACCAGTTGGCTGGGCAGTGGGGTTTGCCGACCCCTGAAACGTCACCGCAATGCGACGCGGTCGGGCGTTAATGGCATAGGGGCATGGGTCGTGGTGACTGGCAAAGCTACTTGGCCCGATGGCAACTGACAAGTGCCGGCGTACCGGCAGTCGCCAGCGCTTGGCCCGAGCGGCCTTGGGCACTAGACTGGCGGCCTTTTCTCCACCTGATGCAGATGTTTGAACCATGGCCGCCAAAGTTGAACCCTTCTGGATACGCAAGACCCTCGAGCAACTCGACCCGCAGGAGTGGGAGTCGTTGTGCGACGGCTGTGGCCTGTGCTGCCTGCAAAAGCTCGAGGATGAAGAGGACAACAGCGTCTATTACACGCGCATCGCCTGCAAACTGCTGGATATGAAGACCTGCCAGTGCAGCGACTATCCTAATCGTCGGGACTCGGTGCCGGACTGCATCCAACTGACGCCGGGCAAGGCCGATGAGTTCAAATGGTTGCCGCCGACCTGTGGCTACCGCCTGGTCAGTGAAGGCAAGGACTTGCCGCTCTGGCATCACTTGGTCTGCGGCGACCGCGATGCCGTGCACCACGAGCGTATCTCGCAGTCCGGGCGCATGCTCGCCGAGGGCAGCGTGCCTGAAGATGATTGGGAAGATCATCTGATTTTTCGCGCAGGCTAAGTCCCGCGCGTTGTACCAATGAGTCACGAAGGAGTGTGTATGGCTGTGCGCTTGCCGTTGGCGCTGTCGCTGCTGGTGCTGAGCCCTTGGGTGTGGGCGGCGAAGAAAGTCGATCTGGATTATCACGTGCGCCTGTTGCCGCAGAGCGATCAGGCCGAAGTGCGCCTGACCCTGGCCCAGGGTTCGGCGGTGCGCAGCCTGGATTTCGATCTGGCCGACGGCAGTCGCTACAGCGATTTCAAGGCCGATGGCCAATGGCAACTGACGCCGGGCAAGGTCACCCGTGGGCTGTGGCGCCCGGCGGCGGACAAGGCCAGCCTGACCTACAAGGTGCGCATCAGCCAGCCACGCAAGAACAACACCTTCGAAGCGCGCATGACCCCAAGCTGGGCCTTGCTGCGCGGTGACGATCTGGTGCCGGCGGCGCGCCTCGATCAGCAGGACGGCATCGAGTTGGTGTCGCGCCTGGCATTCGAGTTGCCCAGCGGCTGGAAAAGCGTCGAGACCGCCTGGCCGCGCATCGGCAAAAACCGCTTTCGCGTCGACAACGTTTCCCGCCTGTTCGACCGGCCCACCGGCTGGATGCTCGCTGGCAACCTCGGCACCCGTCGCACCCGCTTGGGCGAAACCGAAGTCACGGTCGCGTCGCCACGCGGGCAGGGCATGCGGCGCATGGACGTGCTGACCTTGCTGACCTTTGTCTGGCCGCAGGTACAGGCGGTGTATCCGCGCCATCCGGGCAAGGTGCTGATTGTCGGCGCTGGTGACCCGATGTGGCGCGGCAGCACGGCGGGTTATGAATCGATCTATCTGCACAGCCGCCTGCCGCTGGTCAGCGAAAGCGGCAGCAGTCCGCTGCTGCGCGAACTGGCGCAGATGTTCGGGCGGATCAGCGATGACGACCGCAGTGACTGGATCAGTGAAGGGTTTGCCGATTTTTACGCGGTCGAGCTGCTGCGCCGTGCCGGTGGCATGAGCGATGAGCGGTATCAGGTGCTGCACGACAACCTGCTCAAGGTCGGTGGGAAAGTCAGCAGCCTGCGCGGCGAACAGGCCAGCGCCGCCCAGGTCGCTCGGGCGGTGGTGTTGTTGCAGGAACTGGATCGCGAGATTCGCCTGCAAACTCGCAACAAACGCTCACTGGACGACTTGCTGCACAGCGTCATGCGCCTGGACAAGGTCAGCACCAAGGAATTCGTGACGCTGGCTGAAAGCATCATCGGTGAGCCGTCGAAAGTGTTGCAGAGCGACCTGCTCAAGTGAGCCGGCCCCCTTGCTGCTGGCAAGGGGGCCGCGATCAGACGCCGGCCTTCGGCGATTTCAGGGAGTCATTGCCGGTGACGGTGGCCGTCTTGGTCGCCGCTTCGGCATTGGCCTTGAGGGCTGCCAGCTCTTCGCCAGCGCGCTCGATTTTCGCCCGCACGTTGTTCATGTCCTGACGGCTTTTCTCCAGGAAACTCTTCGCCGAGCTGTGACCGGTGATGCCCCGCGCCAGCGCGACGCCACCCAATGCCACCTGGATCAGGCCGAATACGCCACCCCGGCGCAGGCCCTTGCCGACCATCATCACGCCGCCGGCCAGCGAGCCGATGCGCTCCCAGCCGTGCACGTTCTGGCTCGGTTGGCTCTGGAATGGCGTGGAGTCGATTCGTTCTACGCGTTTGAGTTCGTGCATCATCTGTCTCCTCGAGGGGCAATGGATATAAGACTGACTGCGCGGCTGTTCGAGTCGTTCAATCGAGCGTGGCGGGAATCAGCGAAATTTAGGCCCTGAGCGGGTATTCAGGCCCTTGGCCATGCGGTCGTAGAGCACCACGTTGACCGTGGCCGCGAGGTTCATGCAACCGGTGGTCGGGATGTAGACCACGTCTTCGCACCAGTCGCGGATCTCTTTATCCAGCGAACCGTCTTCCGGGCCAAAGATATACAGCGCCCGGTCCGGATGGGTGTATTCCGGCAACGCGCGGGCGCCCTCGACCAGCTCGACCGCCACTGGCACGCAGCCCAGCGGCAGGATTTTCTTCAGGTCGTCGATGCCGATCAGCGGGATGTCGTAGTGCACGCGCTTGGTGTCGGTGACGAAATCGGCGGCGCGTTCATAACGCTTGCCGGTGTAGAACACCGACGCCACGCCGTAGCAGCCAGCGGCGCGCATCACCGAGCCGACGTTTTCCGGTGATTTGGGGTTATACAAACCAATGCAGCTGTACCGTTTATCTGCCACGAGCGGGGTGCCTTCGGGTAAAAGAGGGCGATTATACGGGGAATATCGGTTGCTGGCCGGCATCTTGCTTTATCGTTAGGGGATAAATAATAACGAGTGGGACGCCGTGAAATTCCATCAAATCAGAGCCTTGGTCGCCATCAACCAGTGCGGCAGCATCATTGAGGCATCGCAGATCCTGCATGTTACCCAGCCCGCATTGAGCCGCTCGATCAAGGACCTGGAACGCGAACTGGGCCTGACCTTGTTGCAGCGCTCATACAAGGGCATGTCGCTCACCGATGAAGGGCGTCGGGTGATTCGGCATGCGCAGATGGCGGTTGAGAGTATGCGGCGCCTGCAAATCGAGGCCGACAATATTCATGAGACAGCCGTCGGCGAGGTGACGATTGGCGTCACCTCGCTGACCGCCATGCTTCCGGGTTTCGATCAGTGCATCAGTGATTTCCAGGCGAAAAACCAACGGGTGCGGATAAAAATCAGCGAGCAACGTCCCAGCCACCTGGTGCAGTTGCTGCGTGACGGCACCCTGGATTTCGCCCTGACCTCGCAGCAGAACACCCAACGGCTGAATCTGGATTGGGAAGCGGTGAATCGCATTCAGGGGACGGTCATCTGCTGCCCTGACAATCCCCTGCGGCATTCCCGGTCGCTGCGCCAGTTGCAGTACGCCAACTGGATCAGCATGGATGAAATCGATGACCGCTCATCGCAGTTCTACCAGATGTTCGAAGTCAACGACATTCACCCGCCGCAGAAGGTGATCGAGTGTTCCTCGCTGCTGTTGGCCCTGCGCCTGGTGGAGAATGCCGACGCGTTCATGACCCTGAGCAAGCTCTCGGTCAGGGACTCGCTGCCACCGGGGCGTGCCTCCGACCTGGTGTGGGTCGAGGTCGAAGAAATCATTCCGGAATACCCGATTTACCTGGTCTGCATCGATCGGCACTCGCTGACATCGCCCGCCAGGGACCTGTTCTACGGCCTCAAGTCGAAACTGGCGGCACAGGCGCTCGCTGAGGCCGATCTCTAAAAGTGGTAGTACATGCCGATGGCCACGTTTTGCGGATTGTCACCGGCTTGCTCGACCGGTATCCCGGCATAGCTGACGGACGACTCGGGGCGGTTATCGATCAGGGCAACACGGGCGTACACCGCCCAGTTCGGGCGCAGGAAGTGGTCATAACCGAGCATCATGCCGAAGGCGTCCTTGTCGCCGGCATCGATGTCGCGCTTGATCAGGCTCAGGCGTGCCACGTCGGCTTTTCCCACGGGCGCGGAAATGCCGAGGGTCCAGGCGGTCATGCTCGGTGTCTCGGAATAGTCGACGTCCTGACGCTGCCAGTTAAAGCTGGCGGCCAGTGGCCCGAAGTCGTAGAGCGCCAGGGCGCTTTTGAAATAGTTGTGGGTCTGGCGCTGTCGACCGCCATCTTCCCAAGGGTCGCTCAGATAGTCGTTGAATGATCCGACCCATATCCACCGGGCATCACCGTACTGCACGCTCAAGCCTTTGCCACGCAGCATCTTGCCGGAACTGGCGGTGTCGTTCAGACCGAAACTCAAGGCACTGCCCAGGCTCCAGCCCGCGTACTTGGGCGTGGTGTAGGCCAGCGTATGCTTGGGCCGCATATCCAGGTAGTAAGAACCACGTCCGGCCGGGGGGCCGCTCAAGTAGGTGTAGGGCGAGCCGTAGGTGGCGAGGAATGGATCGGCAAAGGTTGGCGTGGCCATGCCGTAGGTCTTGCCGAACTCCAGCTTGCCGTAGGTTTTCGAGCGTAACGCGGCAACCGCCAGGCGCAATGTCCCCACCTGCTTCCAGTGCTCGTCGAAGGCTTGGCCATTGAGGTTGAATCCTTCCTCGACATCCACTTCCAACACCGTGTCGGGGTCCAGCGCCTTGCGCATGTACAGCCCGAGTTTGTTGGTCCAGGCCGCGCCGCCAGCGACCTTGAACCCCGAGTAATGCCCCGAGTCCTGATAGTTCGCAAAGGCATCGACGGTGCCGTACACCTTGAGTTTGTCATCGTAGCCTTTGTCGATGTTGTAGTAGCCAAACCCGGATGCCACCCGGGCTATTGAAGGGAAGCCCTCGGCCAGGCCGGCGACCGGAAAGCCGAGGCCCAGCAACAGGGCGGCCAGGACGGAATTGCACGCGGGGGTATGACTCATTGCAGACGCTCCATGTGTTTGACGGCTGAGGAGCTGCAGACTCTGCGAAATAAAAACGCTGCGGAAATGATGAATTTCGTATGGCTATGCCTGAATGATAATTTCCCGTCGCGAATTCAAGCGCTCAGGGTTCAGCCCTTGGCGTGAATCGTCGAAAACTTGGCCCAATCAAACTCCTCGGTGGGTGAGAACGGGTAAGGGTTCTCGGGCTTTTGTGCGGCAAAAGCGCAAAGCGGCGTACCAGGTGCACTGTTGTAGCGCCGAAACGCGGTCTTGAATGCAGATGAATTAACTATTGGTTAACTGCCTGCATAAAGTGCAAGTGATTCACTCGAGGAGTTGCCCGATAGTGGGTCCAGGACAACAACGACTCGGAGAGAGCTCCCATGACCACATTGCACTCGGACACTCACTTGACCAGCGGCTCGATACGACCCCAGGAGATTGCGGTCGGTTCTCGCAAAGCCACTGTGGCCTGTGCTCTGGGCAACGCTCTGGAAATGTACGACTTCACCATCTACAGCTTTTTTGCGGTGGTGATTGCCAAAAACTTTTTTCCGGCGGCGTCACCGATAGCGTCGTTGCTGATGTCGTTGACCGCATTCGGTGTGGGCTTTCTGATGCGCCCGGTCGGGGCGATGGTGATCGGCCGCTATGCGGATCGAAAAGGTCGCAAGGCCGCGCTGACCCTGACTATTTTCCTGATGACGCTGGGCACGGCATTGATTGCATTTGCCCCCACCTTTCAGCAGGCCGGGGTCATCGGTACGGTGCTGTTGGTGATCGGTCGTCTCACCCAGGGGTTCTCCGCCGGCGGGGAAATCGGCACCGCCTCGGTGTTGATGATGGAGTCGGCAGCCACCTCGAACCGCTGCAGCAGCGTCAGCTGGCAGGCTGCCAGTCAAGGTTATGCGGCCCTGGTGGGGGCGGGCATCGGGCTGCTGTTGAGCAATGTCCTGAGCACGCCTGACCTTGAGAGCTGGGGCTGGCGCATCCCCTTCGTGATAGGTCTGTTGATCGGACCCGTCGGTTGGTACATCCGCCGCTGCCTGCCGGAAACCCTGGAGCAGGAAGCTGCTAGCCCAACGCCGTCGATCCGCCAAAAGCCGCACTGGCGCGAGGTGATTGACCTGCGCAACACCCTCCTGGCGACGGGCTTGATGGCCAGCGCCACCATCGGCATGTACCTGTTTATCTTCTACATGCCCTCGTACCTGGTCACCACGCTTCACTATCCACAACGCAGCGCACTGGCGATTGCCTGTGTGGCCGCCGCCTGCCTGGCAATCATCACACCGATCGCCGGACGTTTTGCCGATCGCCACGGCTTGCGCAAGAAGCTGCTGGTGTGGACCGTCGCCTTGCCGGTGATTGCCGCATGGCCGGCGCTGTGGCTGTTGTCGCAGACCACCGACCTCTATGTGGCGATGCTGATCGTGGCGCTGCTGGTGTTGCCGGGGTGCGTCGGGTCGGGGGCCTTCTTTGCCATGATCATGGAAGCCTTCGCCAAGCCGCACCGAGCCCTCGGCACCTCAGTCAGCTACAGCTTCGGCGTCACGCTGTTCGGTGGCTTCTCGCCGCTCATCGCCACCTGGCTGACATCCACCCTCGAAAATCCGGTGGCCCCGGCTTTTTACTTACTGGCCGGCGGGGTGATCAGCCTGATCTGCCTGAAGCTGTTGCCGGAAAACATCGGAAGAGACTGACCCATGACGACTCAAAAAAATTGCACGGCCTTCAGCGACAGCGAGCTGCAAACCTTCATTGATGTGCGCCGGCAGATTCACGCCGCACCGGAATTGGGCGCCGAGACGCCACACACCGCCGAGCTGGTCGCCGCCAGGCTTGAACAGTGGGGTTATCACGTCCATGTCGGCATCGGCGGGCATGGCCTGGTCGGGGTCTTGAAAAAAGGCCAGGGCAGCCGTTGCATTGGCTTGCGTGCCGACATGGACGCGTTGCCGATGCAGGAAAAAAACCCCTTCGCCCACGCCAGCAAGATTGCTGGCCGTATGCACGCCTGTGGCCATGACGGACATACTGCAATCTTGCTCGCCGCTGCTTACCGCTTGGCCAACAGCGACTTCAACGGCACCCTGAACCTGATTTTCCAGCCGGACGAGGAGGGGTTGTGCGGTGCCAAGGCGATGATCGATGACGGCCTGTTCCAGCGGTTTCCCTGTGATGCGATATTCGCCTTGCACAATATGCCCGGTGCGCCGGTGGGGTCGGTCGTGGTCCAGGCCGGACCGACCATGGCTTCTTCCGAACGGGTCAGCCTGACGATTGGTGGCAAGGGCGGACACGGCGCCATGCCCGAGCTGGCGGTCGATCCGGTGCCGGTGGTAGCCAGCCTGATCAACGCCATTCAGACCATCAAGTCGCGCAACCTGGGCCCTGAGGAATACGCTGTCATCAGCATTGGCATGCTTCAGGCCGGTAGCGTCTACAACATCATTCCTGATGAGGCGAGCATGCTTATCAGTGTGCGCACCGATACCCCGCAGACCCAGCAAAAGATCAACCAGCGCCTCGAGCAAATCGTCCGTGGCCACGAGCAGTCATTCGGCGTGCGCATCGACTTGCAGATCACCCAGCTGGCGCCGGCGCTGATCAATGATCCGGAAGAAGCACAGCGGGTGCGTGCGAGCCTGGCGCCGCTGTTCGAGCCTGGCCAGATCCATCATCGCGGACCGAAAGTGATGGGCACCGAGGACTTTGCCTGGATGCTCGGCGAAGTGCCGGGGTGTTACTTCATGCTGGGCAACGGAGAGGGCGAATTCCACGGCTGCTCGGTGCACAACCCCCACTATGACTTCAACGACGCGTTGATTGGCTTGGGCGCCAAGTGCTGGATAGCGTTGGTGGAGGGCTTTCTGGTGTAGGTTCGCCGGTTCAGGCCTCCAGTACAGGAGGCCCTTACCCTGCGGCCTTATTCGTCGTCTTTCTTCATCAATCCGGCCAGGGCGGCAAACGGGTTGTGGGTGGCCTTGGCGATTTTCGGGGTGCTCAGGGAGCCGTCGCCGAAGTACTGCTGGTCGGTGTAGCGCGAGTGTTCGTTGTCGTGGCAGTACAGGCACAGCAATTCCCAGTTCGAGCCGTCCTGGGGGTTGTTGTCGTGGTTGTGGTCACGGTGGTGCACGGTCAACTCGCTCAGGCGCTTGCCGGAGAACTCACGGGCGCAGCGGCCGCAGACGTGCGGGTACATCTTCAGGGCCTTGTCGCGGTAACCCATTTCCCGGTCGCGCTGGGCGTCGGCGAGGATGCGGTCGAGCTTGGCGGTGTTGGTGGGGGTGGACGAACTCATGGGTTCACCTTTGTAGAAAAAGACTAATGACGGTTATACAGGCAGTTTAGCTCAGCCCTTGAGCTTCTCGGCAATCCAGATGGTGTGGCGGGTGCCCCGGTTACCGTGGGCGAACACCTGCACCTCTTCGGCCTTGAAGCCGGCTTTTTTCAGTTTGTCGGAAAACTGCCTGTCGGCGCTGGCCGACCAGACAGCCAACACGCCTTTGGGGCGCAAGGCCTTGGCGCAGGCTGCCAGGCCCGCCGCCGAATACAGCCAACTGTTGGCTTTCTGGGTCAAGCCTTCGGGGCCATTGTCGACGTCGAGCATGATCGCATCGAACCCCTGGGGCTCGGCCTGCAGGACCTTGGCCACGTCCTCCTGGCGGATCACCGTGCGCGGGTCGAGCAGCGGCATGCCGGCTTTCTCCCCCAGCGGGCCACGGTTCCATTCAACGACGCCGGGCACCAGCTCGGCGACCACCACTTGCGCGCCCTTGCCCAAATGCTTGAGCGCCGAGGCGAGGGTGAAGCCCATGCCCAGGCCGCCGATCAATACCCGAGAGTCCGGGCGCCCGGCAACCTTGCGGCAGGGGATCTCGGCCAGGGCATCTTCGGAGCCATGCATGCGGGTATTCATCAGTTGCCCGCCGTCCCCGCCCTGGATCTTGATGACGAAATCCTCGCCATATTCGAACAGGCACAGGGCACCGCCGTTGTCAGGGATCGGGGTGGTGTCGAGCAGAACAAAACGTTTCATGTAACTCTCATCCGGAAAACTGCTTTTTAAACGCAAAAGCGCATTGAGAAGGGCATTCTTGCGCGGTTGGGAGTAGCCTTGAAGTATCCAGCAAGGGCAACGGAGCCATTGATGAAGCGCACCATTCTAACGGTCATTGTGTTGGCCGCGCTCTCGATAAGTGCGGCACAGGCACAGGAGCTGCAAGCGATCCCGATCACGCCTTCGGCGGTTCCCGGTTCACCTGGCACCGCCACTCCCACGCCGTACCCGCAAATCACCCCCACCGCCGCGCCCAAGAGCGGCAGCGGTTCGGCGAGCAAGTTGCCGTTGCCGCCGATCATCAAGCCCAACCCGCCCAAGGACCAGACGTTGCCCGGCCTTGACCTGCCAGCGCCCAAGGCCAAGTCGCCGGGCGGTTAATCCTGCTGCGCGAGTAATTGCCCGTCGACCATTCGCAGACGCCGCGACAACGACACCGCCAGCGCGCGGATGATCTTCGCGGCAACCTTCGGCGCATCGTTGAGCATTTTCTCCAGCGAGTCCTTGCCCAGGTTGAGCAACTGGCAATGACTCGCCGCCACACAACTGGCCGAACGCCGTTCGCCGTCGAGCACCGCCATTTCGCCGAACGCGCCTTTGCGCAGGGTGGCGACGGTCACGCGTTGGCCATCGCTGTTGGTTTTCTGCACCGAGACCTGACCGCTGTGGATGATGCACATGAAGCTGCCGGCATCGCCTTCCTGGAAGATTTCTTCGCCGGCGGCAATGCTGCTGATGCTGAAATAACCCGCAGCCGCAGTGAAGTCCGCCGCTTGCAGTTGCGGGAACAGGCCGCAATCCATCAGCCAGTCGCGGATTTCCCGGTTCAGTGAAGTCGGATCAGACATGGTTTCAGGCGATTCCCAGTTGCTTGAAGACAAAAGCGTATTCCAGGGCCACGTCACGCAAACCCTGATAGCGGCCACTCATGCCGCCATGACCGGCACCCAACTCGGTCTTGAGCAGCAGCAGGTGGTCGTCGGTTTTGGTCACCCGCAGCTTGGCCACCCACTTGGCGGCTTCCCAGTACTGCACGCGGCTGTCGTTATAGCCGGCGATCACCAGGGTCGCTGGATAGGCCTGAGGCGTGACGTTTTCGTAAGGCGCATAGGCCTTGATCCGTGCATAGACCTCGGGTTCCTGGGGGTTGCCCCACTCATCGTATTCGGTGACGGTCAGCGGCAGGTCCGGGTCGAGCATGGTGTTAAGCACGTCGACGAACGGCACTTCGGCAATCGCCACGGCGAACAGCTCCGGGCGCTGATTGAGCACCGCACCGATCAGCAAACCGCCGGCGCTGCCACCGCTGATCGCCAGTTTCGACGATTCGGTGTAGCCCTCAGCGATCAAGTGTTCGGCGCAGGCAATGAAGTCGTTGAAGGTGTTCTGCTTGTGTTCCTGCTTGCCGGCGCGATACCAGGCCTCGCCCAGTTCGCCGCCGCCGCGCACGTGGGCGATGGCAAAGGCCACGCCGCGCTCGAGCAGGCTCAGGCGCGCGTGGGAGAACCACGGATCAAGGCTTTCGCCATAGGCTCCGTAGCCGTATAGATACAACGGTGTCGGCTGGCCGAGGTGTTCGCGCTTGACCACCAGGCTGATCGGCACTTGCGTGCCGTCCGGCGCGGTGGCCCACAGGCGCTGGCTGACGTAGGCATCGGCATCGAACGGGCCGAGCACCGGAGTTTCTTTCAGTACTTTCTGCTCGCCGCTGGCCAGTTCCAGCTGGCGCACTTGGGCCGGACGATTCAGCGCCTCGTAGCGCAGGCGGATCTTGTCGCTGACAAATTCCAGACTGTTTTGCACATACAGGCTGTAGGCCGCGTCCGGCAGTTGCACGCGATAGGCCGGCAAGCTCTGAGGATGCACTTCGATGATCGGCAAGCCGCCAATGCGCAGGCTCAAGGTCATGGCCGTGGCGTTCAGGGTGACGCCGTCGAGCATCACGCTGTCGCTGTGGGGAATCAGGTTCTGCCAGTCGCTTTCGGTAGGCACCACGCCGGTGTCGGCGGCCTGGTACAGGGCAAAGTTGATTCCGTCGCGGTTGCTGCGAATAAACCAGCACCACTGGTCGTCGAGCTTGCCGTGATCGACCTCGTACTCGTGGTCTTCGACCCGTGGCGCCAGGCAGGTGAAGGCCAGCTGTGGCTGTGATGCGTCGAGAGCCCAGACTTCGCTGGTGGTCTTGCTGCCAAGCGCCAGCAGCAACTGGCGCTCGGAGCTGGAACGATAGCAATGCAGGAAGAAACGTCCGTCCGGCTCATGGAACACCTCCTCGGCGGCGGTGCCGTCCAGGCGATAGCGATACAGCTTGTGCGGGCGATGGGTGTCGTCCAGTTCGGCGAAAAACAGCGTCAGGCTGTCGTTGGCCCAGGTCATGCTGCCGTCGCAGTCCTCGAAACTCAGTTCGCTGACCTTGCCGTTGGACAGTTCCTTGACGAACAGGGTGTAGATCTCATCGCCACTGGTGTCGAGGCTGTAGGCCAGGCGCTGGTGGTCGGGGCTGACGCTGAACGCGCCGAGGGAGAAAAATCCGCCGTTGGCCAGGGCGTTGGGATCGAGCAACAGCTCTTCGGCACTTTCATCGACCAGCTGGCTGTCGTCGGCCGGGCGCGGGCAACGGTAGTGCCGGGCGTATTCGTCGCCGGCGGTGGTACGCGTGTAATACAGATACGGGCCCCACGGGGAGGGCAGCGACAGGTCGGTCTCGAGGATCCGGCCCTTGATTTCGTTGAACAGGTTTTCCCGCAGCTCGGCCTGGTCGGCAAGCATGGCTTCCTGGTAGGCATTTTCTGCCTTGAGGTAATCGAGCACCGGCGCCGTGTCCCGTTCCTGCAGCCAGGCGTACGGGTCATCGCCGGCGGCCTGGCGGGCAATCGGGGCGCTGGGGACGTGGGCGGACTGGGGCATGGGCAGCTCTCGGCAAGGATGCAAAAAAGGCTTCACGGACGGCGGGGCAGCCTGATCGGTGAAAAGCCGTTATCATAAGCGCCTCTTTGCCTGCCATGCCATGGACACCATGACCGAGAACGACTATCTGATCGCCTGGGGCCTTTACGCCTTTGCCGCTTTGGGCTGCCTGCTGGTGTGGATGCGCATGACCCGCTGGATGTGGCGCTACCTGCGCGAGCCGCTGCGGGTGATCGTCGCCGTGCTGCTGTTCAGCCCGACCATCATCGACCCGGTGAAGGAAAAATTCGCCCCGGCCATCGCCATCACCGCCCTCGACCTGCTGTTCAAGGTCGGCAACAACGCCTGGCGGGCGATTTCCGACCTGTTCATGTACGGCATCATCGCCCTGGGCCTGTACCTGGTGTTCGTGGCGATCCGCCTGCCGATCGAGCGCGCCGCCAATGCCCGTCGACAACAGGCCGCCGCTGCCCAGGCCGCCGCCCGTGCCGCTGATATCGAGGATGACCAGCCCTTCGGTGGTGCCGGCGATGACCGTTACGGTCGTCCACCGGTGCCGAGCAACCCCCAGCGTTCGCGTGTCGAACCCCGTCTCTGACCGTCCTGCATTGATCCGAGAGTTCTGCCATGTGTGAGTTATTGGGCATGAGCGCCAATGTCCCGACCGATATCGTCTTCAGCTTCACCGGGCTGATGCAGCGTGGCGGACGCACCGGTCCGCATCGCGATGGCTGGGGCATCGGCTTCTACGAGGGGCGAGGCTTGCGCCTGTTTCAGGACCCGGCGGCCAGCTGCGATTCGCAAGTCGCGCAACTGGTGCAACGGTATCCGATCAAAAGCGAAGTGGTGATCGGCCACATTCGCCAGGCCAACGTCGGCAAGGTCTGCCTGTCTAACACCCACCCGTTCGTCCGTGAACTTTGGGGTCGCAACTGGTGTTTCGCGCACAACGGCCAATTGGCGGATTTCCAGCCCACGGCCAGCTTCTACCGGCCGGTGGGCGACACCGACAGCGAAGCGGCGTTTTGCGATCTGCTGAACCGGGTCCGCGAGGCTTTCCCGGAGCCGGTGGAGATTGAGCAACTGTTGCCTATCCTGGTCGAGGCTTGCGCCGAATACCGCAGCAAAGGCGTGTTCAATTGCCTGTTGAGCGATGGCGACTGGCTGTTCTGCTATTGCTCGACCAAGCTGGCGCAGATCACCCGGCGCGCACCCTTCGGTCCGGCGCGCTTGAAGGATGTTGATGTGATCGTCGACTTCCAGGCCGAGACCACGCCCAACGACGTGGTGACGGTGATCGCCACCGAGCCGTTGACCGAAAACGAAACCTGGACGCGCTACGAGCCGGGCCAATGGAGCCTGTGGCGGCGCGGTGAATGCGTCAGCCACGGCCAGACCGAATAGGGAAACTCGCGATGCTGCTCAGTTATTTGCGTCTGGTGCTGTTTGCCGTCGGTCTGTTGGTGGGCGTTCAGGTGCCGGGGTTCATCAACGACTACGCCAAGCGTGTCGAAGCCCATCTGATCGAGGCGCAGACCAGCCTGCGCGGCTTCCAGGGCACCGCCGAGCAATTCTTCAAGGGCGACCTGCAAGCGCTGGTGGCTCATTACCGCGCCAGCGAAGACCCGATATTTCGCAGCGATGCCGACAGCCTGAACACCCTGCTGGTGCGCCAGGTGGCCTTGGACAAACAGTTCCAGGCCATGCAGGGCCCGTGGTACATCCGCTTCCTGCAGGTGGTGCTGGCCGCCGATCCGGACATCCGCAAGGAAACCTGGAACGGCTACAGCTACCAGTTGCTGCTGACCCCCGAAGCCATGGGCTGGGGCCTGGGCGGAGCGATGTTGCTGTCGTTCGGCCTGGAGTGCCTGTTCCGCCTGATCGACTGGGTGGTGCTGGGCGGCAAGCGCCTGCGCCAGAGCCGTCCGATCGAAGAGCGCGACTTGCGCGGTCTGTAACCCGCGTCCAGCCGTTCAGGGTTTGGCGAGGACAATATAGTCTTCGCCGACCTTGCGTCCGTAGTCCTGCAGCGCCTGTTGGCACAGCTCGACAATCTCCTCGACCCACTCCGCCCCCACCCGCCATGACACCACCACCTGCAGGTTGGGCGGACGCTGGGCGATGTCCAGCAGCACCAGTTCGCCCCGCGCCAGTTCCTCGCTGACCAGCGCCGGTGGCAGTGCGCCGATGCCGAAACCGTCACGCAGCAGGCGGGTGATCGCCGACACCGAGTTCACGCAGTTGAGTCGTGGCGTTAGCACGCCGTTGGCCTGCATCAGGCTGAGGACTTCCTGGTGCGGGTGGGAGTTTTTCGAGTAGGTGATGATCCGCTCCCGGGCCAGTTCGGCGAGGTCGGCGTAGTCGCGGTTGTAGATCGACTGGCTGGCGACGATCCAGCCGATCGGGTGACTGGCCAGTTCCAGGCTGCGGACGTTTTCCTGTCGCAGCAGGTCGGTCTGCAGGGCCAGGTCGAGAAACCCTTTTTGCAGCTGATCGCAGAGGTTGAGCGAGGTGTCCGCCACCAGCTCGATTTCCAGCAGCGGGTAGTGATCGGTGATCTGCGCCACCAACGGACTGAGCCAAGTGTGAATCACCGTGTCCATTACCCCGATGCGGATCCGACCGGCCTTGCTCGAACGGGTTTCCAGCGACTGCTTGAGCGCCTGCATGGTGTCGAGCATGCGCTCGGCATAGTCGAGCACCTTGAGCCCTTCGGGGGTCAGTTTCACGCCCCGCGAATCGCGCAAGAACAGCTTCACCCCGAGCTCGCCTTCGAGCACCGCGATGCGGCTGGAAATCGAAGCCTGGGTGGTGAAGAGCTTGTCGGCGGTCAGGCGGAAACTTTTCAACCGGGCGACCCAGACGAAGGTTTCGAGGAACTTGAGGTTCATGTGATCAACTTTTTCTTATGCCTTGGCGCGGGTTTTATTAGTTGGACGGGCAGGGCGGTGCCATCGAAAAATGTGCCAGGACCCACGATATGCGTCGTAGCGGTCCAGAACAATACCAATAAAAAATCTGCGGAGAATCGCCATGAGTGCGCCCGACACGACCGACGCCATCCAGCCCGCGGTTGGCAGCCGCCCCGGTCCCTTTGACTGGTATCGCAATATCAACCAGCAAGAGCGCCGGACCTTCTGGAGCTGCAAGATCGGCTACGGCCTGGATGGCATGGACACCCAGATGCTCAGCTTCGTGGTGCCAACCCTGATCGCCATGTGGGGCATCACCACCGGTGAAGCCGGCTTGATCCACACCAGCACCTTGATCGCCTCGGCCATCGGCGGCTGGGTCGCCGGCATTCTCTCGGACCGCATCGGCCGCGTGCGCACCCTGCAACTGACCGTGCTGTGGTTTGCCTTCTTCACCTTCCTCTGCGGCTTCGCCCAGAACTACGAACAACTGCTGATTGCGCGGACCCTGATGGGCTTCGGCTTCGGTGGCGAATGGACCGCCGGCGCCGTGCTGATCGGCGAAGTGATCCGCGCCAAGGACCGTGGCAAGGCGGTGGGCATGGTGCAGTCGGGCTGGGCGCTGGGTTGGGGACTGACGGCGATTCTGTATGCCGTGCTGTTTTCCCTGCTGCCACCGGAGGACGCCTGGCGCGCGCTGTTCCTGTTGGGCATCGTGCCGGCGATTTTTGTGATCTTCGTCCGTCGCCTGGTCAAGGACCCGGAGATCTACCGCGAAGCCAAGGCCAAACAGGAACCGAGCAACCCATCGAAGTTCTACGAGATCTTCGCCCCCGGCATGCTCAGCACCACTATTCGCGCCTCGTTGCTGACCACCGGCGCCCTCGGCGGTTACTACGCGATCACCTCCTGGTTGCCGACCTTCCTGAAAAACGAACGCGGCTTGAGCGTGCTGGGCACGGGCGGCTACCTGGCGATGGTGATCGTCGGTTCTTATGTCGGCTACGTGATCAGCGCCTACTTGACCGACCTGCTGGGGCGCAAAAAGAACTTCATCTTGTTCGCGGTGGGCTCGTTCGCCATCGTCCTGCTTTACACCCAACTGCCGGTGAGCAATGGCGTGATGCTGTGGCTGGGCTTTCCTCTGGGGTTCTTTGCCTCGGGGATCTTCAGTGGCATGGGTGCGTTTCTGACCGAGCTGTTCCCGACGCGGATTCGCGGCTCGGGCCAGGGCTTCTGCTACAACGTCGGCCGGGCGTTGGCGGCACTGTTCCCGTTGCTGATCGGCCTGTTGAGCCAGAAGGTGCCATTGAGTGTAGGGATTGGCGCGTTTGCCGCGGTGTCCTACGGCGTGGTGATTCTCGCCGCCCTGAGCCTGCCGGAAACCCGTGGCAAGCAACTCGACGCGCAGTAGCTGTTAGTCTGCGAGATCTTCGGGCCACACAATAAAAATTCACAGGAGCACTCAACGTGAGCCGCCTGTTATTGAACTGCGACATTGGCGAGAGCTTTGGCAACTGGACCATGGGTCTGGATGCCGAGGTGATGCCGTTCATCGATTGCGCCAACATCGCCTGCGGGTTCCATGCCGGCGACCCGAGCACCATGCGCAAGACCGTTGCCCTGGCACTCAGCCACGGCGTGCAGATCGGCGCCCATCCGGCTTATCAGGATTTGCAGGGCTTCGGTCGGCGTTCGATGGCCTACAGCGCCGAGGAAATCCGCGACCTGCTGCATTATCAGATCGGCGCGCTGGATGGCATTTGCCGGGCGCAGGGCGCTCGGGTGAGCTACGTCAAACCCCACGGCGCGCTGTACAACGACATGATGGCCAACCCGGCGCAGCTGCGCGCAGTGATCCAGGCGGTGGCCGCCTATGACCCGCAACTGCCGCTGATGCTGATGGCCACCCGTGACAACAGCGCGGCCCAGGCACTGGGCGATGAGTACGGCGTGACGCTGTGGTTCGAAGCTTTCGCCGACCGTGCCTATGACGCCGCTGGCCGCCTGGTGTCGCGCAACCTGCCCGGCGCCGTGCATCACGACCCCGCCACTATCGTCGCCCAGGCCCTGACCATTGCCCGTGGCGGTGAGCTGGTCGCCAGCGATGGCAGCGCTTTGCAGTTGCACGCCAACACGCTTTGCGTACACGGCGATAACGCCAGTTCGGTGGCGGCCGTGCAGCGCATCCGCGAAGCCTTGAAGCAGCAGGATGCCTCATGAAGCCACGGATTGAAGTGGTGGCCCTCGATTGCCTGATGGTGCGTCTGTTCGATGAAATTGCTGAAAGCAACATGCCGTGGATGCTCGCGGCCGGCGCTCGACTGCGTGAATCATTTGCCGGGCACTTGATCGATCTGGTGCCGTCCTACACCACGTTGATGGTTCATTACGATCTGCTGGCGCTGAATCCGATGCAGGCGCGGGAGTTGATCGGCCAAGCGCTGGAAGGGCTGCACGCTGATGCCCAGGCCCGAGGGCGCCGGCATGTACTGCCGGTCTGGTATGACCCGAGTGTCGGGCCTGAACTTCACTTGCTGGCGCAACGCAGCGGCCTCAGTGTCGACGAAGTGATTGCCCGCCACAGCGGCCGCGAGTACCAGGTATTCGCCCTGGGTTTTGCGCCGGGTTTTGCCTTTATGGGGCTGGTGGAAGAAGCGCTGGCCGCGCCACGCCTTGATACTCCCCGCAAGCGCGTGGCGGCGGGCAGCGTGGGCATTGCCGAGCGGCAGACGGCGGCTTATCCGTTGGTCTCGCCCGGTGGCTGGAATCTTATAGGGCGTACCCCAGCGAAACTGTTCGACCGCACGCGGGACGGCTACAGCCTGCTGCAACCCGGCGACAGCGTGCGCTATGAGGCAGTCAGCCGCGCCGAGTTCATGCGCCTGGGCGGCGACGACACACCTTTGGAGGTATCGACATGAGCCGCTTAAGCGTTGAGGCCAGCACCGCGCTGTGCCTGTTGCAGGACGGCGGACGCTTTGGCGTGCGGCACCTGGGCGTGACCCAGGGCGGCGCGGCGGACTGGTTGTCGATGGCCTGGGCCAACAACCTGCTGGGCAATCCGTCGGGAGCGGCGGTGATTGAAGTGACCCTCGGCGGCCTGACCCTCGAAGCGCGTGACGATTGTTGCCTGGCCCTGACCGGTGCCGATCTTGGCGCGTTGCTTGACGGCCAGCCGTTGATGCCGTGGCGCAGCTTTATTGTGCGCAAGGGCCAACGCCTGCAGTTCAGCCAGCCACGCCTCGGTGTGCGCGCCTACTTGGCAGCGCCCGGCGGCTTCAATGCGCCAGCGGTGTTGGGCAGTTGCGCGACGGTGGTGCGCGAAGAACTGGGCGGCCTGGACGGCATGGGTCGACCCTTGGCCCGTGGTGCCGAGCTGAGTTATTCGGGGACTGCGCCGAGCCTGCGCGAAGTGCCAGAGGCGCTACGCCCGGACTTCAGCGACACGCAAGGGCTGGACCTGGTGTTGGGCGCGCAACATGGCGAATTCAGCGGGCAAAGCCTGTTCGACACCTTCAACAGCACCTGGACCCTGGACAGCCGCGCCGACCGCATGGGCATCCGCCTGCTGGGTCCGGCCTTGCAGTACCAGGGCAAACCGATGATCTCCGAAGGCATCCCCTTAGGTGCCGTGCAAGTACCTCCGGACGGCCAGCCGATCGTACTGCTCAACGATCGCCAGACCATCGGCGGCTATCCGCGCTTGGGCGCGCTGACCCCACTGTCCCTGGCCCGCCTGGCGCAATGCCAATCGGGACAAGTGGTGCGTCTGGCGCCGGTGTTACAGGACACGGCGCATCGGCAGCATGTGGAGTATTTGCAGCGGTTGGGCCGACGCTAAAGTCGCGGCGGTGCCACTGTTCCACAATGGGCCTGGGTGGATGCTGATCTTGTGGTCCACCAGAAACCCTGTAGGAGCCAGCCTGCTGGCGATGGCGGTGTATCAGTCGACATCGATGTTGACTGAACAACCCTCATCGCTGGCAGGCCAGCTCCCACAGTCGACTGAGCTCAACTGATCTTTTGGTCCACCAGAAAACCCTGTGGGAGCCAGCCTGCTGGCGATGGCTGCGCCGCTTACTTGGACAAAAACCGCATCCCTTCCTCCAACCCGCGCAAGGTCAGGGGGAACATCTGGTCTTCGATCAGATCGCGGACGATGCCGGTCGAGGAGGTGTAGTTCCAGGTGTCTTTCGGGTAGGGGTTGATCCAGATGAGCTTCTTGTATTTCTCCATGAAGCGCTGCATCCAGACATAGCCGGGTTCTTCGTTCCAGTGCTCGACGCTGCCGCCGGCCTGGGTGATTTCGTAGGGGGCCATGGCGGCGTCGCCGACGAAGATCACTTTGTAGTCGGCGCCGTACTTGTGCAGCAGGTCCATGGTCGAGGTGCGCTCTGAGCCGCGACGCATATTGTTCTTCCACACCGATTCATAAATGAAGTTGTGGAAGTAGAAGTACTCCAGGTGCTTGAACTCGGTCTTGCAGGCCGAGAACAATTCCTCGCAGATCTTCACGTGGGCGTCCATCGAGCCGCCGATGTCGAACAGCAGCAGCAACTTGATGGTGTTGCGCCGCTCCGGGCGCATCTGGATGTTCAGCAGGCCGGCATCGCGGGCGGTGTGGTCGATGGTGCCGTCGATGTCCAGCTCTTCCGCCGCGCCCTGGCGAGCGAATTTGCGCAGGCGACGCAGGGCCACCTTGATGTTGCGCGTGCCCAGTTCGACCTGGTCATCGAGGTTCTTGTACTCGCGCTGATCCCAGACCTTGACCGCCTTGCCCTGGCGCTTGCCGGCATCGCCGACGCGAATGCCTTCCGGGTTGAAACCGCCGGAGCCGAACGGGCTGGTGCCGCCGGTGCCGATCCACTTGTTGCCGCCGGCGTGGCGTTCTTTCTGTTCTTCGAGACGCTTCTTGAACTCTTCGATCAGCTTGTCGAGGCCGCCGAGGGACTGGATCTGCGCCCGCTCTTCATCCGTCAGCGAGCGCTCGAATTCCTTGCGCAACCAGTCTTCGGGAATTAATGCCTGCAGGTGATCGTCGAGTTTTTCCAGGCCGTTGAAGTACGCGCCGAACGCCCGGTCGAACTTGTCGTAATGCCGCTCGTCCTTGACCAGAATCGCCCGCGACAAGTAATAGAACTCGTCCATGTCGGCGAAGGTCACGCGCTGTTTCAACGCGTTGATCAGGTCCAGCAGCTCGCGCACCGAGACTGGCACCTTGGCGGCGCGCATTTCATTGAACAGGTTGAGCAACATGGCATCAGTCTCTTAACGGGTGCCGCGACGGCTCATGAACGCCAGGCGCTCGAGCAGTTGCACGTCCTGTTCGTTTTTCACCAGGGCACCGGCCAGCGGCGGAATGGCCTTGGTCGGGTCGCGCTCGCGCAGCACCGCTTCGCCGATGTTGTCGGCCATCAGCAGCTTCAGCCAGTCCACCAACTCCGAGGTCGAAGGTTTTTTCTTCAGACCGGGCACCTTGCGCACGTCGAAGAACACATCCAGCGCTTCGCTGACCAGGTCTTTCTTGATGTCCGGGTAGTGCACGTCGACGATCTTCTGCAGGGTCGGGCGGTCCGGAAAGGCGATGTAGTGGAAGAAGCAGCGGCGCAGGAAGGCGTCCGGCAGCTCTTTCTCGTTGTTGGAAGTAATGATGATGATCGGGCGCTGCTTGGCCTTGATGGTCTCGTCGATTTCGTAGACGTAGAACTCCATCTTGTCGAGTTCTTGCAGCAGGTCGTTGGGGAACTCGATGTCGGCCTTGTCGATTTCGTCGATCAGCAGGATCACCCGCTCCTCGGACTCGAAGGCCTCCCACAGCTTGCCTTTTTTCAAGTAATTGCGGATGTCATGCACCTTGTCCACGCCCAGTTGCGAGTCGCGCAGACGGCTCACCGCGTCATACTCGTACAAGCCCTGGTGGGCCTTGGTGGTGGACTTGATGTGCCAGGTGATCAGGCGGGCGCCAAAGGATTCGGCCAGTTGCTCGGCGAGCATGGTCTTGCCGGTGCCCGGCTCGCCCTTGACCAGCAACGGCCGCTCCAGGGTGATGGCGGCGTTGACAGCCAGCTTCAGGTCATCGGTGGCGACGTACGCGCGGGTGCCTTCGAACTTCATCGGTAATTCCTCGAACGGTAACGCCGACCTGCGCCGGGCAGGGCGGGACAAGTAAATGCAATAGCCGACTATAACGCGGCGCCTGGTCGAGTGGGAACGCAGACGGCTTATTCAGTCTCTGAATGGAGCGTCACATGATGACTCAGTCAGGCGTCGGCTTGGGCTGCTCGTAGCGGGCGTTAAAGGCCTGGATGAAACCGTTACGCAGGATCTGCAGAAAAGCCTGAAAGGCGCTGACCTCCTGGTTGTGCACGCTGCCACTGAGTTCGACGCGGGTGGCAAACTGGTTTTTCGGCTGGTTCTTCAGCAGATTTTCGCTGGTGCCCACCAGCGCCTCCCAGACCGAGCGGAAGATGCTTTTCTTCTCGTTCTGCACGTCCTGTTGCCAGTTGAACACCTCGACATCGCGCAGCAATGGCTTGATGTAACCCTTGAGCTGGCCTTTGTTGGCCTGGGCCTCGATCACCACATCGCCGTGGCCGGCATTGAAGTCGAACTTGCCGTAGGCGGAGGCGAAGTCATTGAGGCGCTTGAGTTCGATGTCCTTGACCCGCAGGCGGAACTCGAACTCCTCGAAATTACTCAGCGGGTCAAAGGTCGCGGTGCTTTCCAGCGGCGCATGCCCCAGCAGTTGCGCCTTGCCCTCGAAGCGCGCGTCGCGCCGGCCCTTGAGGTCGACCACGTTGGTCAGGTTATAGAGGCTGGCGTTGACCTGGGTGGCCTGCATATTCACCGGTGGCTTGGAGTTGAAGTTGTGGAAGCTGATTTTGCCGTCGTTGATACGCACTTCATCAAGGGTGATCGGCAGCAACTTGCTCAACTGCGCGCGCCAGTCGGTGCCCTGACCGGTCTGCGACGACGCTTTGTTACCGCCGTCGACGAAATTCAGCTCCGGGTTGACGAATTGTGCACGCGCCACCACGGCGTGGTCGTACCACAGCGAATGCCAACTGACGGCGAGTTCGATCAGCGGCGCCTTGAGGAACGGCACCGGTACTTTGCCCTGGACCTTGACGATCTGCAGCCCGTTGATCCGGTAGGCGCCACGCCACCACGCCAGGTCAACGTCGGTAATCTGGCCGCGATAGTCGCCCATGTCGGCGAGTTTGTCGTTCAGGTAGTCGCGCACCAGGTAGGGCAGGGCAATGTGCAGGGTCACCAGCAAGAGCACGATGGCAGCCAGCGTCCAGAGCGGCCAGCGGTATCGACGTTTCATGGCGTCTCCCTCGGGAATGTCTAAAACGGTGGACTACACGCCGGCGCAGACGTTCGTCCCGACTGGACGCACAGGAGTGCGAGGCATACCCTTGGACGCTTCTTCAACGCTGTACAAGGACCCAGCCATGAGCCGTATTTTTGCTGACAACGCCCACTCCATCGGCAATACGCCGCTGGTGCAGATCAACCGCATCGCGCCGCGTGGCGTGACCATCCTGGCCAAGACCGAGGGGCGCAACCCGGGTTACTCGGTGAAGTGCCGGATCGGCGCAAACATGATCTGGGACGCTGAAAGCAGCGGCAAACTCAAGCCGGGCATGACCATTGTCGAACCGACCTCGGGCAACACCGGTATCGGCCTGGCTTTCGTCGCGGCAGCGCGTGGCTACAAGCTGATGCTGACCATGCCGGCCTCGATGAGCATCGAACGGCGCAAGGTCCTCAAGGCGCTGGGCGCAGAACTGGTTCTGACTGAACCGGCCAAGGGCATGAAGGGCGCGATCGACAAGGCCGCGCAAATCCTCGCCAGCGATCCGTCGCGCTACTTTATGCCGCAACAGTTCGAGAACCCGGCCAACCCGGCCATTCACGAGAAAACCACCGGTCCGGAAATCTGGAACGATACCGACGGCGCGGTGGATGTACTGGTGGCCGGCGTGGGCACCGGCGGTACCATCTCCGGCGTCTCGCGTTATATCAAGTTGACCCAGGGCAAGCCGATTCTGTCGGTTGCAGTGGAACCTGTGGCTTCGCCAGTGATCAGTCAATTTATGGCCAATGAGGAAATCAAGCCGAGCCCGCACAAGATCCAAGGCATCGGTGCCGGGTTCGTGCCGAAGAACCTTGATGTGGCGATGGTCGATCGGGTGGAACTGGTCAGTGACGACGAATCCAAAGCCATGGCCCTGCGCCTGATGCAGGAAGAAGGCATTCTCTGCGGGATTTCTTCCGGCGCAGCGATGGCCGTGGCGGTACGTCTGGCCGAGACCCCGGAAATGCAGGGCAAGACCATTGTGGTGATCCTGCCGGACTCGGGTGAGCGCTACCTGTCGAGCATGTTGTTCAGTGACCTGTTCACCGAGCAGGAGAATCAGCAGTAATCCAAGGTTGATGGGTTTGGGGGTGGCGTCAGCAGGCGTTCAGCAGGCTTGTGTTAACAAGCTTTTTGTTGCGCAGCCCTCAATACTGAATGTACAGATGTGCGGTTTATCTTTCGGCTACTAATGTGGATTATGGCCGCCTGCCACGTCGGGTAAATGGCGATGCGCAGTGAAGTTTTTTCTCAAGGAGTGTTGCATGAGCTTTTCTTTTGCCGCCAAGGCCTCACTGTTGCTGCTGTTTATCGGCAGCACGCTTTATGTGCACTTGCGTGGCAAGGCGCGGTTGCCGGTGCTTCGGCAATTCGTCAACCACTCGGCGTTGTTCGCCCCCTATAACGCGCTGATGTACCTGTTTTCCGCAGTGCCGTCCAAGCCGTACCTGGACCGCAGCAAGTTTCCCGAACTGGACGTCCTCAAGGACAACTGGCAGGTCATTCGCGAAGAGGCCATGCACCTGTTCGACGAGGGCTATATTCGCGCCGCCGAAAAAAACAACGACGCCGGCTTCGGTTCGTTCTTCAAGAAGGGCTGGAAGCGTTTCTACCTGAAGTGGTACGACAAGGCCCTGCCATCGGCCGAGACCCTGTGCCCGCGCACGGTCGAACTGGTCAACAGCATTCCCAATGTCAAAGGCGCAATGTTCGCCCTATTGCCCGGCGGCAGCCACCTCAACCCGCACCGTGACCCCTTCGCGGGCTCCCTGCGTTATCACCTGGGATTGTCGACGCCGAACTCGGATGACTGCCGGATCTTTGTCGACGGTCAGGAATACGCCTGGCGCGATGGCGAAGACGTGATGTTCGACGAAACTTACGTGCACTGGGTCAAGAACGAAACCGAGCAGACCCGGGTGATCCTGTTCTGCGACATTGAGCGGCCCCTGAGCAATCGCCTGATGACTCGCCTCAATCGCTGGGTCAGCGGCCTGCTGGGACGCGCCACCGCGCCGCAGAACCTGGACGATGAGCGCGTCGGCGGAATCAACCGGGCCTATGCCTGGAGCAAGAACTCCAGCGACAAGTTCAGCGCCGCGTTCAAACAATGGAAACGCCGCAATCCCAAGCTCTACCGCGTCCTGCGCCCGGTGTTGGCGGTGGTGGTGTTGACGGTGTTGGGATATTGGTTGTTTGGGTAAAAGCCCCAGCTCCTACAAGTAGGGTGGTGAGCACCAAGCCCATTTCAATAGCACCCATCGCAATCATTGCAAAACCTATCCAGCGCTGGTTATAGTCAGCGCTCTTGTGTCCACCCTCATCAAAAGATCAGCCCATGCCAGCATCCCCTCTCAACGCGGTAGTCGATTCAGCGGTCAACGCTGGCGTCGTGCCGTGCGGGAATCAGCAGCCTGCGCAGATCAGTCACTACCCCCCTCCTGTCAGTCGCACTCCAGTGTGCGCGGTGGTGTCCCCACCGGGTGTTGGCGTCTCGGGCTGATCAGCGCTCCTTGCTGATTCCTGTGCCTGCCTGAACCAAAAAAACTGAATTTCAGCTACGGCTGAGTTGGCTTATTGCCTGATGACAGGTGGTTTTCATGTTGCACATTTCGAAAAAATCCGCGCTTGCGGCGGCCTCCACGAGCCTGTTCGTTTTGCTCTGGAGCAGTGGGGCGATCTTCTCCAAGTGGGGCCTGGCCCACGCTTCGCCCTTTGCCTTTCTGTTGATCCGCTTCGCCATCGCCCTGTGCGGCCTGGTGCTGTTGGTGCCGTTGCTCAAACTCAAGTTGCCGCAAGGACGCAAGCCGATGCTCTATGCGGCGGCGACCGGCCTGGTGCTTCTGGGCGCTTATCAGATCTTTTACCTGCTGGCACTGGACCTCAAGGTCACCCCGGGGGTCATGGCGACGATCATGGGGGTCCAACCGATCCTCACCGTGGTGCTGATGGAGCGTCAGCGTTCCTGGAGTCGGATGTTCGGCCTGGCGCTGGGTCTGGCCGGGTTGATCATGGTGGTGTACCAGAGCATCGGCCTGGCCGGCATGTCCCTGGCCGGGATGTTGTTCGGGCTGCTGGCGCTGCTGAGCATGACCGCCGGTTCGATCATGCAGAAAAACATCACCCGCGATCCCCTTGGCACGCTGCCGGTGCAGTACCTGGCCGGGCTGTTGCTATGCGGGGTATTCGTGCCGTTCCAGCCATTCCACTTCGAGCACAGCGCAGGGTTTTTCCTGCCGGTGTTGTGGATGGGCCTGGTGGTGTCGGTGGGGGCGACCCTGCTGTTGTACCGGCTGATCGCTCGCGGCAATCTGGTCAATGTCACCAGCCTGTTCTATCTGGTGCCGGCGGTGACGGCGGTGATGGACTACCTGATCTTCGGCAATCGCCTGGCGCTGTTGAGCCTGTTGGGCATGGCGCTGATTATCGTCGGTTTGGTGTTTGTGTTCCGTAGACCGAGCTGAGGCCGGCCGGGCCCGGTTTCAGGCCGGGCTCGTCCCATGCTCGGCGCGTACCGAATTCATGAAGGCCTGCATGGCCGAGGACTGGATGCGGTGGCGCCGGGTGATGAGGCCGAACGGTGGCAGGCGGGCTTCGAATTTGATGGGCAACACTGCCAGCAAATCGCGGCCGGCGTAGTCTTCGACCACCGACACCGGGGTGACGCCGAGCATGTCGGTCTGCTGGATCAGCGACAACAGGGTCATGATCGAGGTGGTTTCGACGATGCTGCTGGGGATGTCGACCCGGGCATTGTGGAATACCTGGTTGATGATCGAACGCATCGGGCTGGGTTGCTGTTGCAGGACCCAGGTCATGTTTTGCAGTTCGGCCCAACTCAGGTGCGTGGCTTGCGCCAGCGGATTCTGCGCACCGGCGATGACGCACAAGGCTTCCTCGCCGAGGCTGTCGAAGAGCAATTCTTCGGCCCGTGCCCCGGCGGGAATCCGACCCAGCACGATGTCCAGTTGGTCCTGCAGCAGGGCCTGCACCAGCACGTCGCTGGTGTCGACCTGGATGCTCATGGATAGCCGTGGATGGCTTTGCTTCAAGGTGGCGATGGTGCGGGTCAGCAGGCCCGAGGCCAGGGCCGGGATCGCCCCCACCGCGACTCGTCCGAGGTTGCCCGACTCCAGCGCCACCAATTCTTCTCGCATACCGCTGAGTTCGGCGAAGACCATGCGCGCGTAGTAGATCACCGTCTCGCCGAACGGCGTAGCACGCATGCCCCGCGGCAGGCGTTCGAACAGCTCGACGCCGAGCAGATCCTCGGCTTCGTGAAGCATCTTGGTGGCGGCCGGCTGGGTCATGCCGATATGGTCGGCAGCGCGGCGCAAAGAACCGAATTCCTGCAGGGCCAGCATCAGGCGCAGTTGACGCAGGCGCAGGCGACTGTGGATCACGTTGGCATCAGGAATTCGGGTCATGGGCCGTGCTCGCAGAAAAGACTGCGGCAAGCCTGACAACAAATGCCAGGCGTTGCCAGTCTTGCGGTGTCACAGCGCCGATTTAGTGCGCTTGGCCACGTGCGCTTTACGCAAGCCGAGGACGCTCTGCAGCGCTTTGGAAATCAGCGGCCAGAACAGCATCAGCAGGGCGGCGGTAGTCAGGCTGCCGACCAGCGGATTGGACCAGAAGATCCCCAGTTGCCCGTCGGAAAACAGCATCGACTGGCGGAACGCATCCTCGGCCTTGTCTCCCAGCACGGCGGCCAGCACCAGCGGGGCGATCGGGTAGCCAAGCTTCTTGAACAGGTAGCCGAGTGCGCCGAAGCCCAGCATCAACACCACGTCGAAGAACGAGTTGTGCACCGAGTAGGCGCCAATGGCGCAGACCATGATGATAATCGGCGCGATGATCGAGAATGGGATGCGCAGGATCGAGGCGAACAGCGGCACTGTGGCCAACACCACCAGCAGGCTGACCACGTTACCCAGGTACATGCTGGCAATCAGGCCCCAGACAAAATCGTGTTGCTCGACGAACAGCGTCGGCCCCGGGTGCAGGCCCCAGATCATCAGGCCACCGAGCATTACCGCGGCGGTCGCCGAACCGGGAATACCGAGGGTCAGCATCGGCAGCAGGGCGCTGGTCCCTGCGGCGTGGTCGGCGGTTTCCGGGGCAATCACGCCTTCGAGTTCGCCCTTGCCGAAGTTGTCGCGGTTCTTCGAGAAACGCCGCGCCAGGCTGTAACTCATGAACGAAGCGGCGGTGGGGCCACCCGGCGTAATGCCCATCCAGCAACCCACCAGGGTACTGCGCAGGATGGTCCACCAATAGCGCGGCAGGCGTGCCCAGGTGCGCAGGATTACCATCGGCGTGATGCGTGCATGTTCGCCACGGAACACCAGGCCTTCTTCCACGGTGCAGAGGATTTCGCCGATGCCGAACAGGCCGATCACCGCCACCTCGAAACTGATGCCGGTCATCAGCATTGGCTGGTCGAAGGTCAGGCGCAGGTTGCCGGAAACGGTGTCCATGCCGACGGCAGCCATGGCGAAGCCGATCATCATGGCCACCACGGTTTTCAGTGGCGGATTCTTGCTCATGCCAATAAAGGTGCAGAACGCCAAAAGGTACACCGCGAAGAACTCCGGAGAACTGAAGGACATGGCGAACTCGGCGATCCGGGTCGACAGGAAGGTCAGTAGCAACACCCCCGCCAGCGCACCGATCAACGCCGAACTGAAAGCGGCAGTGAGGGCTTCGGCGGCACGACCTTCGCGGGCCATCGGGTAGCCGTCGAAGGTGGTCGCCACCGATGAGGGCTCGCCGGGTATGTTGAACAGGATCGAGGTGATCGAACCGCCGAACAACGCCCCCCAGTACATGCACGACAACAGAATGATCGCCGACACCGGCGACATGGTGAAGGTCAGTGGCAGCAACAGTGCCACGCCATTGGGGGCGCCGAGACCGGGCAACACGCCGACCAGGATGCCCAGCAGCACGCCGACCACCATAAGGCCGATGTGGCCCGGGGTGAGGATCAGGTTCATGCCTTGCAGCAGGGAATCGAACTCGCTCATTTGAAATTTCTCCCGGCCAGGGCAATCCAGTCGCCCATGGGGCCGGCATCCAGCGGCACCTTGAACCACAATGCGAAAATCAGGTAGCTGGCCAGCACCGCGCCGAGCGACACGCTGCCAATCACCCATTTGCCGTAGGGTTTGACGCGAACCTTATCGCGCCACATGAACCAGGCGATGAAGCACGCCGAGGCCAGATAGATGCCGGTGAACGGCATGGCGAAGACAAACAGGGCAATAGGCACGAACACCGACAGCACTTGCTTGAACGCGCTGCGGCTGACGAATGCCACGCTTAGCGCCTGCCAGCGCACGCGGGTCAGTACCGCATTGGCGACGCTGGCGGCGGTCAGCAACAGGCCAATGTAGAACGGGAAGTAGCCGGGCTCAGGGCCGGCGTCGCCCCAGCCGATACCCTGTTCGACGCTGCCGAACATCACGACCACGCCAATCAGTGCGGTGAAAACGGCCAGGCCAAGCTCGACCCAGCGAGTGCCGACCAGCGACGATGAATCCGAAGAATGGGACATGCAAACACCTCCAACGGGTGACGGTCATGCGCTGCGCGGCAGGGCACGACCGTGGATCACTCAGTTACGCAGCCAGCCGGCCTCTTTGAACACCGGGGTGACGCGGGCGGTGTCTTTCTCGATATAGGCGGTCAATGGCTCACCTTCGAGGAAGGTCGGCACCAGTGCGTTTTGCGTGATGTAGGCCTTGAACTCGGGGGTTTGCGTAACTTTGCGCATCAGTTCGACATAAAACGCCTGCTGTTCGGCGGTGACTTCGCCGGGCATGAACACGGTGCGCGGGAAGCGATATTGATCGATGCCCAAGCCTTGCTCGTGGCATGTCGGGATGTCGGCCCAGGCTTTGCCACCGGCGACTTTCTCGGTGTAGCCCATGCGCTCCTTGCTGAACACACAGAGCGGTTCGACCTGGTCTCCGCGCCATTGGCTGATGCTTTCGGCGGGGTTGTTGACGTTCGCGGCGATGTGCTTGCCGGCCAGTTGAGTCGCGGCTTCGCTGCCGCTCTTGAACGGGATGTACACCAGTTTGCTGTTGTTGGTCTGGTTCAGCAGCAGGGTCAGGGTCTGGTCGACGTCCTTGGACTGGCTGCCACCCATGCGCAGTTTTGAAGGATCGCTTTTCACCGCTTCATAGAAGCCCTTGGCATCGCTCCATGGCGCGCCCTTGTAGCTCCAGAGAATGAAATCGTCCTCGGCGAGAGCGGCCACCGGGGTCAGTTCCTGCCATTGATAGCCGAGCTTGGAGACCAGCGGCAGCAAGTAGATGTTATTGGTGCCGATCACCAGTTTGTCGGGGTCGCCCTTGGCCATTTTCAGGTCGAGGAAGGCTTCGGCACCGTTGCCGCCGCCCTTGTTCAGGACAATGGTGTTGACGTCGAGGAACTTGTGGGTGGTGATGATCGACTGGATCAACCGCCCCAACTGGTCAGTGCCGCCACCGGGGCCGCCGGCGACGACGATTTCCACGTTTTTGTCCGGTTGCCAGGCGTGGGCGAGGGTGGGAAGAGCACCGGCGCACAGCAGGGTGCAACCGAGCAACAGGCGTGACGTGCGACGAACGAACGTTGTGCGCATGGAGAATGCCTCTTTCTTGTAGTTGTTATGAGTGGCTTGTCAGTGGCCAGGAGCCGCAAGCCTGGCCCGAGTGTGGGAACGAGCGCCGCCCACGTCTACTCAAAACAATACATACACCGATAGCCTGGAGTTATCGGTCGCCCGGAGGGGGAGCGCCGCAGAGCGCCAAGAGTGGCGGGTCAGACACAATTTGTTGGACAGTCGCAAGGTTCCCGGCGCGCTGAAAGGCTGACGAAAGTCCGGCATGCCATAACCTGAGGGTATCGCCGTATTTCAAGTTTTGATTAGACGGTTATCGGTAAGCCTTCGATAGTGCTCATCAGGCGTAACTGACAACGGTGGCGCCCAGCGCTCACAACAATAATAAAAGAGGTACGCACCATGGCTCGTCCCAGTGCATCCCTGCACCTGCCTGACGCAGATGCCGCAACCCCGTCAGCGTTTACGCCCAGCACGGCGCGCGCCAGCAGCGTGCGCTGGCGGATTTTCGCGATCATCTTTGCCCTGACCATGGTCAACCTGATCGACCGTGTGTCGCTGTCCATCGCCATGCCCACCATCGCCGAAGAATTCTCGCTGTCGCCGAGCATGCAGGGGCTGATCCTCAGCAGTTTCTTCTGGGCCTACGCGCTGTTGCAGATTCCCGGTGGCTGGTTGATCGACCGCTTCGGACCGCACAAGGTCATCAGTTGGTCGACCGGCTTGTGGGGCACCTTCCAGGTGTTGGCGGCCTTTGCCACCGGCGGGCTGTCATTGCTGTTCGCCCGGGTGGCCCTGGGCGCGGCCGAGGCGCCGTTGTTTCCCTCCGGCGGCAAACTGATTTCCCTGTGGCTGGCACCCAGCGAACGCAGCCGCGGCGCGGTACTGATGGACAGTGGCAGTCCATTGGGCGTGGCGCTGGGCGGGCTGATCATTGCCTACCTGATTGCTTCCCTGGATTCCTGGCGGCTGGCATTCGTGATTGCCGGGATTGCCACCCTGGTACTGGCCTGGCTGGCGCGTCGCTACCTGCGTGACGACCCGGCCAGCCACGCCCAGGTCAATGCCGCGGAGCTGGACAAGATCAATGCCGGGCGCGCTACACCGGCGGCAGAAGCAGCGCGGGCACCGGTCAAGGGCCTGGGGATTGCCGCCCGTTCCCTGAGTGGTCTGCTGATTGGCCGCGCCAGTTGGGCGATGGTCTACTTCGGCCTGCTGACCTGGGGCCCGAGTTACCTGGCACAGGCTCGCGGTTTCGATATCAAGGGCATTGGCGCGGCGACATTCGTGATTTTTGTCTGCGGCGCGCTGGGCTCGCTGACCGGTGGGTTTCTCTGCGATGGGCTGATCCGCAAGGGCGTTAGCCGCGGTGTGGCGGTCAAGAGCCTGCTGGCATTTTCCGGGCTGGTGGCGCTGGGCGCGTTCCTTTTGCTGCCGACCCTGAGCAACCCGTTTGCCGCCGTCGCGTTACTGGCCATGACCGCGTTTTTCCTGATGTGGGGCAGCCTCTACTGGAGTTTCCCAGCGCTACTCGCGGCACCGGCGCGGGTCGGGCTGATTGGCGGGGTCATGAACATGGCCGGCAGCACCGGCGGTATCGCGGTGCCGATCCTGGTGGGGGTGATCCTGCAACTGTCCGGTGGTTTTGCGCCGGTACTGGGGTTCTTCGCGGCGTGCTCGGCGATCTTTGTCTTCGCCACTCTGTTCATCAGCCTTGACGAGGTGCGCCATGCCTGAGCAATCCACCAGCCTGTGGGACGGTCCGATCATTGACGCCCATCATCACTTCTGGGACCCCTCGATCAACCACCACCCGTGGCTCACGCCGCAGGCCAACATTGCCTTTCGCTACGGCGACTACAGCGCGATCAAGCGGCGCTATTTTCCCGAGGACTACTTCGCCGATGCAGCCCCGCACCGGGTGGTGCAGACCGTGTACGTCGAGACCGAATGGGATCCCACCGACCCGATTGGCGAGACCCGTTTCGTCGAGCAACTGGCCGCCCGCTACGGCGTGCCCAATGCCGTCGTCGCGCAAGCCTGGCTCGACCATCCAGACGCCATCGCTCTGCTCAGCGAACAGGCATCGTTCCCCTGCGTGCGCAGTGTCCGACACAAACCTGGCGGGCCGTCGACGCCGCAGCAGGTGGGCCAGTCGCGCAGCCTGATGAGTGATGAGCACTGGCGTCGCAGCTATGCCGCGCTCGAAGGGCTGGGCCTGCATTTCGACTTGCAGACACCCTGGTGGAACCTGCTGGAAGCCGAGCACCTGGCGCGGGATTTTCCCGCAACCACGCTGATCCTCAACCACGCCGGCCTGCCCAGCGATCGCAGCGAGCACGGCTTGCAGGCCTGGCACCGGGCAATGTCGAGCCTGGCGCAATGGCCGAACGTGCAGGTGAAGATTTCCGGCTTGGGGCAGGGCGGCAAACCCTGGCGCGTCGAGGACAACGCCTGGATCGTCAACGAGGTGATCGCCATGTTCGGCGCCGAACGTGCGATGTTTGCCAGCAACTTTCCGGTGGACAGCCTGTGCGGCTCATTCGACGGCATCTACAGCGGTTTCAAACACATCGTGCGTGATCGGTCAGCGAGCGATCAGCAGCACTTGTTCTACAGCAATGCGCAGCGTGTCTACCGCTGTGAATCCAACGCCATTGACCTGACACGGCCCGAACCACTGAGGAGTGAAGCATGAGTAAATCGACCATTGCCATGGTCCTGGGCGACCCCGCCGGGATCGGTCCGGAATTGATCGCCCGGCTGCTGGCCGACGCGCAAGTGCGCGGTCAGGCCAATGTGATCCTGATTGCCGACGAGGCCGAGATGCGCCGAGGTATGCGCATCGCCGGGGTCGAGTTTCCCTATCGGCGCATCGACGCGCTGGAGCAGATGTCGTTCACCGATGACACACCGCTGTTCTATGATTTTCGCGGTGCGGCGGTGGGCGAGTTTCCGCGCAGTGAGGCCAGTGTGATCGGCGGCCGCTACAGCCTCGATACCCTGGAAGTGGCGCTGCGCCTGACCCAGGCCGGGACCACCGATGCGGTGCTGTTCGGGCCGTTGAACAAGACGTCGCTGCACATGGCCGGCATGGCTCACAACGACGAGCTGCATTGGTTTGCCGAGCTGCTGGATTTCCATGGGCCGTTCTGCGAGTTCAATGTGCTGGACAATCTCTGGACCTCGCGCGTGACTTCCCACGTCGCCCTCTCCGAGGTGCCGGGCATGCTCAGTCAGGAGCGCGTGCTGGAAGCCATCCAACTGATCGACACCGCGCTCAAGCGCAACGGTCTGCAACGCCCGCGCATCGGCGTGTGCGGACTCAACCCGCACAATGGTGACAACGGCTCCTTCGGCCGTGAGGAACTGGACATCATCGGCCCGGCGGTGAAAACGGCACAGGCCCTGGGCATTGCCGCCGACGGTCCTTATCCCGGCGACACGATCTTTCTCAAGGTCCAGGGCGATGCCAGTGCCTTCGACGCGGTGGTGACCATGTACCACGATCAGGGCCAGATCGCGATCAAACTGATGGGCTTCTCCCGTGGAGTGACCGTGCAGGGCGGCTTGCCGATACCGATCACCACCCCGGCCCATGGCACCGCCTTCGACATCGCCGGCCAGGGCAAGGCCAACCCCGGTGCAATCCGCCAGGCCTTTGAAATCGCCTGTCGAATGGGTGCCCATCGGCACTGATCGCCGAACCTCGAAAAGCATAAACCCTGTGGGAGCGGGCTTGCCCGCGATTGCGCTCTGTCAGTCGATAGTGTTGTCGACTGACGCAGCCTGATCGCGGGCAAGCCTGCTCCCATTTTTTTCGCATCAAGTGATAACCCGATGTGAAAAGTAACCCCCTGTTCCTATCACTCCTGGTTATCGCCGGATACGCATAAGTGATTATCCGTGGCCCTCGGGCGCTGGCTAAAGTCGGCCCATCGAATGCCTGGAAGCCGCCCTTGAGGGGTTCCGTGTATGCGACTCAACAATTACAAAAAAGCGCCAGCAAGGAACTGAATTCATGAAAATCAAAGCGATCCGTACCCGTGTCTTCGAATGGAAAGGCAAGGTCGTGCCACCGCAAGCGCATTTCTGCACCAACGCCAGCGACATCCTGTTCGAGCGTGGCGATGCCATGGGCTCCTTCCGTTTCCACGGCTGGCTGGTGGTGGAAGTCGAGACAGACAGCGGCATCGTTGGCATCGGTAACTGCGCCCTGGCGCCGCGTGTGGCCAAGGAAATCATCGACACCTACCTGGCCCCGATCGCCATCGGCGAAGACCCGTTCGACAACGAGTACATCTGGCAGAAGATGTACCGTCAAAGCCATGCCTGGGGTCGCAAGGGCATTGGCATGGCGGCGATCTCGGCGATCGATATCGCGATCTGGGACATCATGGGCAAGGCGGTGAACAAGCCGGTATTCAAGCTGCTCGGCGGACGCACCAAGGAAAAGATCTGGACCTACGCCTCCAAGCTCTACGCCAACGACAACCTCGACCTGTTCCTGGAAGAAGCCCAGGGCTATCTGAACCAGGGTTTCACGGCGCTGAAAATGCGCTTCGGCTACGGCCCGAAAGACGGCCCGGCAGGCATGCGCAAGAACATCGAACAGGTGCGCGCCCTGCGTAAGCTGGCCGGGCCGGACGTCGACATCATGCTCGAATGCTACATGGGCTGGACCCTGGAATACGCACGCCGGATGCTGCCGAAACTCGCCGAATTCGAACCGCGCTGGCTCGAAGAACCAGTGATCGCCGACGACATCGAGGGTTATATCGAGCTGAAGAAGATGGGCATCATGCCGATCTCCGGCGGCGAGCACGAATTCACCTCCTACGGTTTCAAGGACCTGCTGGAGCGTCGTGCTGTCGACGTGATTCAGTACGACACCAACCGGGTCGGCGGCATCACCGCGGCGCGCAAGATCAACGCCATGGCGGAAGCCTGGTCGGTGCCGGTGATCCCTCACGCCGGGCAGATGCACAACTATCACCTGACCATGTCCACCACCGCTTCGCCGATGGCCGAGTTCTTTCCGGTGTTCGACGTCGAGGTCGGCAACGAACTCTTCTATTACGTGTTCAAGGGCGAGCCGCAGCCGGTCAACGGTTACATCCAGCTCGACGACAACAAACCGGGCCTGGGCCTGGAAATCTCCGATGAATACCTGAGCGACTTCAACATCATCGAATGATCTTGCGGCGCCGCTTTCGGGCGGCGCTGACCACGACTTACTGGAGGGCCGACATGCGCCTGATTCAATTCGAAAATAGTGCCGGCGAACGCCAGGTCGGCCTCGTCGACGGCAACCGGGTTCAGGTACTCAATAACACCCGCAGCACCCGTGAACTGGCACTCGCGGCCATCCGCGCGCAACGCAGCCTGCAGGACGAGGTTGCGCGGCGGGGCACCGAGCCCGGGCCGGACTATGCGCAGTTGCTGCGTGACGGCCAGGTCTTGCCACCGCTCGACCATGAGGACCCGGCCCACTGCCTGATCAGCGGCACTGGCCTGACGCACCTGGGCAGCGCTTCGGCGCGAGACAAGATGCACCAGCAGGAAGGCGCGGTCGAAGCCGGCATGACTGACACCATGCGCATCTTCAATTGGGGCCTGGAAGGCGGTAAGCCGGCGGCCGGCCAAGTCGGTGCGCAACCGGAGTGGTTCTACAAGGGCGACGGCAGCATTGTCGTGCGTCCGGGGGCGGACTTCCCGGTGCCGCCGTTCGCCGAGGATGCCGGTGAAGAGCCGGAGCTGACCGGCCTGTACGTGATCGGCGACGACGGTCTGCCGTATCGCCTCGGCTATGCCCTGGGCAATGAGTTCTCCGATCACGTCATGGAACGCCGCAACTACCTGTATCTCGCCCATTCGAAACTGCGGTACTGCGCCTACGGTCCGGAACTGCGGGTCGGCGAGTTGCCTCGGCACCTGGCAGGCACCAGTCGCATTACCCGCAATGGCGAAGTGTTGTGGGAGAAAGAGTTTCTCAGTGGCGAGGACAACATGTGCCACAGCCTGGCCAACCTCGAATACCACCACTTCAAGTACGCGCAGTTCCTGCGGCCGGGGGATGTCCATGTGCATTACTTCGGCACCGCTACCCTGTCGTTCGCCGACGGGGTCAGAACCCAGCCCGGCGATCGCTTCCTGGTCAGCCTCGATGCCTTCGGCGCGCCGCTGGAAAACGGTATCGGTGAAAGCGCTCAGCCGCTGGCCATCGGTCAGGTGCGCGCACTCTGAGTCTTCAACTTCCGGCGCCTGGCGCCGGCCAAGGAATCTGTCATGACCTCGCAACTGGGACACAACTACATCGGCGGCCGACGCAGCGGCGAAGGCAACGTGCGCCTGCAAAGCCTCGACGCCAGCACCGGCGAGCCGTTGCCGGGCGACTTCCACCAGGCCAGTGCCAATGAAGTGGATGCCGCGGCTCGGGCTGCGGCTGCCGCGTACCCGCTGTACCGCAACCTGAGCGCGGAGCGCCGCGCACAATTTCTCGATGCAATTGCCGATGAGATCGATGCCCTGGGCGATGAATTCGTTGCCACCGTGTGCCGCGAGACCGCCTTGCCGGCTGCACGCATCCAGGGGGAACGGGGCCGCACCAGTGGCCAGATGCGCCTGTTCGCCAAGGTCTTGCGCAGGGGCGACTTTTACGGCGCGCGCATCGATCGTGCGCTGCCGGAGCGTCAGCCGTTGCCGCGTCCGGACCTACGGCAGTACCGCATCGCGCTCGGCCCGGTGGCGGTGTTCGGCGCGAGTAACTTCCCGCTGGCGTTTTCGACCGCCGGCGGCGATACCGCCTCGGCCCTGGCGGCAGGTTGCCCGGTAGTGTTCAAGGCCCACAGCGGACACATGGCGACTGCCGAGTGGGTGGCAGATGCGATTATCCGCGCCGCTGAGCGCTGCGACATGCCGGCCGGCGTGTTCAATATGATCTACGGCGGGGGCGTCGGTGAGTGGCTGGTCAAGCATCCGGCGATTCAGGCCGTCGGTTTCACCGGATCGCTCAAGGGGGGCAATGCCCTGGGCCAGATGGCGGCGAGCCGGGCGCAACCGATCCCGGTGTTCGCTGAAATGTCGAGCATCAACCCGGTGTTCCTGTTGCCCGAGGCGCTCCAGGTGCGTGGCGAGCAGATTGCCGCGCAATTGGCCGGTTCAGTGACCCTGGGCTGCGGCCAGTTCTGTACCAATCCAGGGCTGATTATCGGCCTGCGTTCCCCACAGTTCAGCGCGTTCCTCCAACAGTTCAGCGCCAACATGCAGCAACAGCCGGCGCAGACCATGCTCAATGCCGGCGCACTGGACAGCTATCGCCATGGCCTTGGCGAGTTGCACGGCCATCCCGGCCTGACGCATCTGGCGGGCCAGCCGCAACAGGGCAGCCAGGCCCAGCCGCAACTGTTCAAGGCGGACGTGAGCCTGCTGCTCAATGGCGAAGCGCTGTTGCAGGAAGAGGTCTTTGGCCCTGCCACCATCGTCATCGAAGTTGAAGACGCAACGCAGTTGGCTGCTGCCTTGCAGGGTTTGCGCGGGCAATTGACCGCGACCTTGATTGGCGAAGCCGAAGAGTTGTTGGCGTACCGTTGGCTCGCTGAGTCGTTGCAGGAGAAGGTCGGCCGGATCCTGCTCAATGGCTACCCAACCGGCGTCGAAGTCTGCGAGGCGATGGTCCATGGTGGACCTTATCCGGCCACTTCGGATGCACGCGGGACATCGGTCGGGACCCTGGCCATCGAGCGCTTCCTGCGTCCGGTGTGTTTCCAGAACTACCCGGATGCCTTACTGCCTGAAGCCCTGCAAAACGCCAATCCGCTGGGGATTCGGCGCCTGGTGGATGGCGAGATGAGTGAGCAGGCCTGGTGAGCCCGGCGATTCAGGGACGAATCGCCCCCCGCGCCGGACGCAACACCAGCCACAACGCTGCGCCGATCAACACCCCGCCATACAGATGCGCCAGCGACAGTGGCTCGCCGAGAAACAGCGCGCCCCACAGCACGCCGAACGGCGGGATCATGAAGGTCACAGTCATCGATTTGACTGGGCCGATGGCGCTCAGCAGGCGGAAGTAAAGGATGTAGGCAAACGCCGTGCAGCCCAGGCCCAGTCCCAGCAACGACAGCCAGACCTGCCAGCCACCCCAGCTGGCGGGCGGCTGAATGATGGCGCTGTAGGTGAACAACGGCAGCAGCAACAAGGTGGCGCCGAGCATGCTGCCCAGGGCCGAGAGGCGGCTGTCGAGACCGCCTTGCTGGTCGAGCCAGCGCCGTGCGAGGAAGCCGGCAAAGCCATAGCAGGTGGTCGCCAGCAGGCAGGCGAGGGCACCCATCAACAGTTCTGCGTCGAAGGCCACCGGCCCGGCACGGGTGAGGATCGCCACGCCAAACAGGCCGAGAGCGAGCCCGGCGAGTTTCGACAGGCTCAGCCGTTCATGGAAAAACAGGCCACCGATCAGTACCCCCATCAATGGGGTGGTCGCGTTGAAAATCGCCGAGTAACCGGCGGGCAGCACCTGGGCGGCCACTGAATACATGGTCGCGGGTATCCCCGAGTTGATCACCCCGAGCAACAGCACGGTTTTGAACTTGCCGCGAAAATCCCACGAGGTGCGCATCAGCACCAGGATCACCAGCAGGCCGGCGGCGGCAATCGAGACCCGGAAGAACGCGGTGGGAATAGTGCCAATCTCCGGAGCGACGATGCGCATGAACAGAAAGCTCGCGCCCCAGATGGCGGCAAGCGACAACAAACGCAGAATATCGACGGGGTTCACAGCGCGTTCCTTCCTTAATCAGCGCGCCAGTGTCGCCGTCCGTCCCGGTCAAGGCAATGGTTGCGTTGCGTAACAATTGACCTCTAAGCTCAGCCTCCAACGACAAGAATCTTCCCGCAGAGGTCTTCCCATGCCGCAGCCCTGGCCCGCCGCCGACATCGCCCGTATGGTCCTCGACGGTTTCGACGACTACCGCGAGCATTTCCGCCAGATCACCGATGGCGCCCGCGCGCGCTTCGAACAGGCGCAGTGGCAGGAAACCCAGGTCGCCTCGGCGGCGAGGATCAACCTCTACGAAGAGAAAGTCAGTGAAACCGTGGGTCGGCTGCGCATCGCCTTCGACGAGCAGACCCTGGATGTCAGTTGCTGGCCGCTGGTCAAAAGCGCGTACATCAGCCTGATCGACCTGCGCTTCGACGATGAGCTGTCCGAGACCTGGTACAACTCGATTTTCTGCGGCCTGTTCAGCCACGACCTGATCAGCGACGGCTGCATGTTCATCCACACCACCCGCCCGAGCCTGCGCCGGGCGCGGGCGGCGCAGACTCGCACCTACAAGCCGCAAGGCCAGTTGCCGGGGATGCTCGCGAGCATCTTTGCCGACTTCCGTTTCAGCGAAGACTACGCGGACCTGGCCGGTGACCTGCGCCGGCTCGAAGCGCAACTGCGCGAGAACCTGCCGGACTGGGTTTGCAAGGACCCGAACCTGGCGGTCGAACTGTTTTCCTCGGTGCTGTACCGCAACAAGGGCGCTTACCTGGTGGGGCGCATTTACACCGCCGACGAGCAATGGCCGCTGGTGATCCCGCTGCTGCACCGCGAAGGCCGGGGGATCCAGATCGATGCGTTGATCACCGACGAAGCCGAAGTGTCGATCATCTTCTCCTTCACCCGTTCGTATTTCATGGTGGATGTGCCGGTGCCCGCCGAGTTCATCGGTTTCCTGCGGCGGATCCTGCCGGGCAAGCACATCGCCGAGCTGTACACCTCGATCGGCTTTTACAAACACGGCAAGTCGGAGTTCTACCGCGCGCTGATCAACCACCTGGCCAACACCAACGACCCGTTCATCATGGCCCCCGGCGTGCGCGGCATGGTCATGAGCGTGTTTACCCTGCCGGGCTTCAATACCGTGTTCAAGATCATTAAGGACCGCTTCTCGCCGTCGAAAAACGTCGACCGCGCCACGGTGATCGAGAAGTACCGATTGGTGAAAAGCGTCGACCGGGTCGGGCGCATGGCCGATACCCAGGAATTCGCCGACTTCCGTTTTCCACTGAGCAAGTTCGACCCAGCCTGCCTTGCCGAACTGCTGGAAGTGGCGCCGTCGACCGTGGCCGTCGAAGGCGACACGGTGCTGATCCGCCACTGTTGGACCGAACGGCGGATGACGCCGCTGAACCTATACCTGGAAAACGCCAACGACGCCCAGGTGCATGAGGCGCTGGAAGACTACGGGCTGGCGATCAAGCAACTGGCAGCGGCGAACATTTTTCCCGGCGACATGCTGCTGAAAAACTTCGGCGTCACCCGCCATGGTCGTGTGGTGTTCTACGACTACGACGAGATCTGCTTCCTCACCGAAGCCAACTTCCGCCACATTCCTGAACCGCGTACCCCAGAGGACGAAATGGCCTCCGAGCCCTGGTATTCGATCGGCCCGCTGGATGTGTTTCCCGAGGAGTTCCCGCCGTTTCTGTTCGCCGATGCCGGGCAGCGCAAGTTGTTCGATCAACTGCATGGCGAGTTGTACAACGCCGATTACTGGAAGAGCCTGCAGGAGGCGATTCGGGCGGGGAAGGTGATTGATGTGTTTCCGTATCGGCGCAAGGGGTTGGACAACGAATAGTCGTCCATCCGACACGAACCTCTGTAGGAGCCGGCAAGCCGGCTCCTACAAGGGATCTCGTTCACCCTGTAAATCTGCGACAATCGCCGACCTGCGCCACTAGACGACTGAATTGCGTACCCGATGACCGACGAATCGCCCTCCATCGACAAACTGCTGAAAAACCTCGATCACGCCATGCTCGCCGACCGCCACCGGCTGCGGCGGCAGTTGCTTGAGCTGCGCAAGAAACCCGATGAGGCCAAGCTGGCCCAATGGGTGGCGCGGATGCAGGCGTCCTGTGATCAGGTGCTGGCGCGTAAAGCCAGCCTGCCGCTGATCCGTTACGACGACAGCCTGCCGATCGCGGCCAAGCGTGACGAGATCAAGAAGGCGCTGGAACAGCATCAGGTGCTGATCATCGCCGGCGAAACCGGTTCTGGTAAAACCACCCAGTTGCCGAAAATCTGCCTGGAAATCGGTCGCGGCCAACACGGCCTGATTGGCCACACCCAGCCACGCCGAATTGCCGCGCGCAGCGTTGCCAGCCGGGTTGCCGAAGAGTTGGCCACGCCGCTGGGGGCACTGGTCGGCTATCAGGTGCGGTTCGAGGACCAGAGCGATTCCAACACCCTGATCAAACTGATGACCGACGGCATCCTGCTGGCGGAAACCCAGAACGACCGCTACCTCGAGCGTTACGACACGATCATCGTCGACGAAGCCCACGAGCGCAGCCTCAACATCGACTTTCTGCTGGGCTACCTGAAAACCCTGCTGCCACGGCGTCCCGACCTGAAGGTGATCATCACCTCGGCGACCATCGACCTGGAGCGCTTCTCCAAGCACTTCGACGATGCGCCGATTGTCGAGGTCTCCGGCCGGACCTTCCCGGTGGACACCTGGTATCGCCCGCTGACCCTGGAGCAGGACGAGGAGGGCAACCGCGTCGAGGACGACTTGACGGTGGACCAGGCGATTCTCGCCGCCCTCGACGAAATCGCCGCCCACGAGCGCAGCGAGCGCCGCAGCCCCGGTGACGTGCTGGTGTTCTTGCCCGGCGAGCGCGAGATTCGCGACGCCGCCGAACTGTTGCGCAAGGCCCAGCTCAAGCACACTGAAATCCTGCCGTTGTACGCGCGCCTGTCACCGGCCGAACAGCAGCGGATTTTCCAGTCGCACCCTGGACGGCGCGTGGTGCTGGCAACCAACGTCGCGGAAACCTCGCTGACCGTGCCGGGCATTCGCTACGTGATCGACAGCGGCACCGCGCGCATCAGTCGCTACAGCTACCGGGCCAAGGTCCAGCGCTTGCCGATCGAAGCCATTTCCCAGGCCAGCGCCAACCAGCGCAAGGGCCGTTGCGGACGGGTCGAGCCGGGGATCTGCATTCGCTTGTACAGCGAAGAAGACTTTATTGGCCGCCCGGAATTTACCGATCCGGAAATCCTGCGTACCAACCTGGCGGCGGTGATCCTGCAGATGCTCCATCTGCGACTGGGTGAAATTACCGACTTCCCGTTTATCGAGCCGCCGGACGGCAAGGCCATCAGCGACGGCTTCAACCTGCTGCAAGAGCTGTCGGCGGTGGACCGCAACAGCCAGCTGACGCCGCTCGGTCGGCAGTTGGCGCGCTTGCCAGTCGACCCGCGCATGGGCCGCATGCTGCTCGAAGCGGCCAAGCTCGGCAGCCTCCAGGAAGTGCTGATCGTCGCCAGTGCGATGTCGATCCAGGACCCTCGGGAACGCCCACCGGAACGCCAGCAAGCCGCCGATCAGGCCCACGCGCAATGGAAAGACGTCGACTCTGATTTCGCCGCGCTGGTCAATCTGTGGCGGGGCTTCGAGGAGCAGCGCCAGGCGTTGACCGCCAGCCCGCTGCGCAACTGGTGCCGGAAGCATTTCCTCAATTACCTGCGCCTGCGCGAGTGGCGTGACTCCCATCGCCAGTTGAGCCTGATCTGCCGCGACATGCAGTTGAGCTTGAACAAAGAGCCAGCGGATTACCCGAAACTGCACAAGGCGGTGTTGGTGGGGCTGCTCAGCCAGATCGGGCAGAAGACCGAGGACGGCGACTACCTCGGTGCGCGTCAGCGACGCTTCTGGATTCACCCGTCATCGGGCCTGGGCAAGAAGCGCCCGCAGTGGCTGATGACCGCCGAACTGGTGGAAACCACCAAGCTCTACGCGCGCATGGTGGCGAAGATCGATGCCGACTGGATCGAGCCGCTGGCCGGGCACCTGATCAAGAAAAATCACTTCGAACCGCATTGGGAGAAGAAGCGCGGGCAGGTGGTGGCCTACGAGCAGATCACCTTGTTCGGGCTGATCGTGGTCGGGCGTCGGCCGGTGCATTACGGTCCGGTCGACCCGCTGGTGTCCCGTGAGCTGTTTATCCGTGAAGCGCTGGTGCGCGGCGAAATCCAGTCCCGGGCCAAGTGCCTGACCGCCAATGCACAGTTGCTCGAGCAGCTCGATGAGCTGGAGGCCAAGGCCCGCCGTCGCGACATTCTTGCCGACGAAGAAACCCTGTTCGCCTTCTACGACGCGCGGCTGCCGGCGGAGATTCACCAGACCGCGACGTTCGACAGTTGGTACAAGGTCAACAGCCAGAAGAATCCGCAGTTGCTGATCATGCGCGAAGAGGATGTGCTGGCCCGTGAAGCCAGTGAAATCACTGCGCAGCATTACCCGGACACCTTGCACATCGGTGATCTGGAATTGGCCCTGAGTTACCACTTCGAACCCAATCATCCGCGGGACGGCGTGACGCTACGGGTGCCGGCGCCGTTGTTGCCGATGCTGCCACCGGAGCGCCTGGAATGGCTGGTGCCGGGAGTGATCGAGGCCAAGTGCATTGCCCTGGTGCGTAACCTGCCCAAGGCACTGCGCAAGAACTTCGTGCCGGTGCCGGACTTCGTCAAGGCCGCCCTGCAGCGCATGACCTTCGCCGAGGGCTCGCTGCCCCAGGCGCTGGGCCGTGAGTTGTTGCGCATGACCGGTGCTCGGGTCAGCGATGAAGCCTGGAGTGAGGCCGCGCAGCAGGTTGAAAACCACCTGCGGATGAACCTGGAAATCGTCGACGCTCAGGGCAAGTTCCTCGGTGAAGGCCGTGATCTGGCCGAGCTCACGGCACGTTTTGCCGAAGCCAGCCAGGCTGCATTGGCGGTGCCGCAAACCGCGAAAAGCCAGGAGCCGGTGCAGCCGAAAGCCTTCGCCCCCGTCGCCGAGAAAACCCAACAGAAAATCGCCGGGCTGTCGATGACGGTGTATCCGGCACTGGTGGAAGAGGCGGGGACGGTCAAGGAGGGGCGCTTCTCAACGCCGGCCGAAGCCGAGTTTCAGCATCGTCGGGCCTTGCAGCGCTTGTTGCTGCAACAACTGGCGGAGCCGGCGAAGTTTCTCCGGGGCAAGTTGCCGGGCCTGACCGAGCTGGGCTTGTTGTACCGCGATCTGGGCCGAGTCGATGCGTTGGTCGAAGACATCCTGCTGGCCAGCCTCGACAGCTGCATTCTCGACGGCGAAGACCCATTGCCCCGCGACGGTGCCGGGTTGGCTTCGCTGGCCGAGCGCAAGCGCGGTGCCTGGACCGAGCACGCCGAGCGGGTGGCGAAGCTGACCCTGGAAATCCTCAAGCTCTGGCACGGTCTGCAAAAACGCTTCAAGGGCAAGATCGATCTGGCGCAAGCCGTGGCCCTCAATGACATCAAGCAGCAACTCAGCCATCTGGTATACCCGGGCTTTGTCCGCGAGACGCCGATGCAATGGCTCAAGGAACTGCCACGGTATTTGAAGGCGGTCGAGCAACGTTTCGAGAAAATCGGTGCCCAGGTCCAGCGCGACCGGGTGTGGAGCGGCGAATTGTCTGGCCTGTGGACGCAATACCAGACCCGCGCCAACAAACATGCCCAAGAAGGCAAGCGCGATCCGCAGCTGGAGCTGTATCGCTGGTGGCTGGAGGAATACCGGGTGTCGCTGTTCGCCCAGCAGTTGGGGACCAAGGTGCCGATCTCGGACAAGCGTCTGAATAAGCAGTGGGCGCAGGTAGAGCCGTAAAGCCAAGGCTTGCGCAATACCTGTAGGAGCGAGCCTGCTCGCGATGGGGCCCTTTGATTCAGCATTAATGTTGATTGATAGATCGCCATCGCGAGCAGGCTCGCTCCTACAGGGGGCGTGGTGGCTTCCAGGCGGTGTTATCCAGCAAACCACGCCAACTCCCGCGCTTTATGGCAAACTTCGCCACCATAAATGCCGTTTTCGCGACCCAGAGCCTGCGCTCGGGTCGAAACGCGGAATAAAGCGACGCCCCGGTCTGCGTCCCTGGATGGGCTTGGACCCTTTACGTGTTGGTACGTCGGTGCCAATACTTTCTGCCTGAACAGATTAGAGAAGCGACCATGCATAACGTCGTCATCAGCGGCACCGGCCTGTACACCCCGGCCAACAGCATCTCCAACGAAGAGCTGGTGCAGTCTTTCAATACCTACGTCGCGCAGTTCAATGCCGACAACGCCGAGGCCATCGCCCGTGGTGAAGTCGAGGCGCTGACCGAATCCAGTGCGGCGTTCATCGAAAAAGCTTCCGGGATCAAGAGCCGCTTCGTCATGGACAAAGAAGGCATCCTCGACCCGACGCGCATGGCGCCGCGCCTGCCGGAGCGTTCCAACGACGAATGGTCTGTGCTCTGCCAGATGGCCGTCGGCGCTGCCGAACAGGCCCTGCAACGCGCCGGCAAGACGGCTGCGGACATCGACGGGGTGATCGTCGCCTGCTCCAACCTGCAACGCGCCTACCCGGCCATTGCCATCGAAGTCCAGGAGGCCATGGGCATCCAGGGTTTCGGTTTCGACATGAACGTCGCCTGTTCCTCGGCCACCTTCGGCATCCAGGCCGCCGCCAACAGCGTGCAACTGGGCCAGGCCCGGGCGATCCTGATGGTCAACCCGGAAGTCTGCACCGGCCACCTGAACTTTCGTGACCGTGACAGCCACTTCATCTTCGGCGACGCCGCCACGGCGGTCATCATCGAGCGCGCCGACCTGGCGACGTCCGCGTACCAGTTCGACGTGGTCAGCACCAAGCTGCTGACCAAGTTCTCCAACAACATCCGCAACAACTTCGGCTTCCTCAACCGTGCGGCGGAAGAGGGCATCGGTGCTCGCGACAAGTTGTTCGTGCAGGAAGGGCGCAAGGTGTTCCGTGACGTCTGCCCGATGGTTGCAGAACTGGTTGGCGCCCACCTGGAAGAAAACAGCCTGAATGTCAGTGACGTGAAACGCTTCTGGTTGCACCAGGCCAACCTGAGCATGAACCACCTGATCGTCAAGAAACTGCTGGGTCGCGAAGCCAGCGAAGAAGAAGCGCCGGTGATCCTCGACACCTACGCCAACACCAGCTCGGCCGGTTCGGTGATTGCCTTCCACAAATACCAGGACGACCTGCCGGCCGGTTCTCTGGCGGTGCTCAGCTCGTTTGGCGCTGGGTATTCGATTGGTAGTGTGATTTTGCGCAAGCGTTGATCGACTTGCCGGGGCTGTCTTCGCTTGCGACGTGCCAGCGAAGACAGCCTCCAATCATTTAGCGCCATTGCGGACGTCTTCGCTGGCAAGCCAGCTCCTACGATTCCTCTGACACCCCGTAAAACCCCTCTATCTCGCCCCTCCCAGCCCATCCCCCGACGCGTAGCAGATTTATTTCGAATCGAAGTAAAAAAGTTCCGTTGTCATCAAATCTTTATCTAATGGCAACTTGCCTGCAATACCCCCTCGCCAAGATTCCCTCCCAACACAAGCGGGCCTGAACCGCGTGTTTCAGCTTAAGACCACCAATTAGGGGAACTCTTCGATGATCCGTAAGCACTTCGCCGGTTTTGCTGCCAGCGCACTGGCCATGGCAGTGACCGCCCAGGCTTTCGCAGGCACCGTCACATCCGATGGCGCCGATATCGTAGTCAAGACCAAGGGCGGCCTTGAGGTCGCAACCACCGATAAAGAATTCAGCTTCAAGCTCGGCGGTCGTCTGCAGGCTGACTACAGCCAGTTCGACGGCATCTACACCAAGAACGGTGACACGGCAGACGCAGCTTACTTCCGTCGTGCGTTCCTCGAGTTGTCCGGCGTGCTCTACACCGACTGGGCCTACACCATCAACTACGATTTCTCGCACAACACCGGCGACTCCGATAACGGCTACTTCGACGAAGCGTCGCTGGCCTACAACGGGTTCAAACCGGTATCGATCAAAGTCGGTCGTTTCGACCCGGATTTCGGCCTGGAAAAAGCCACCAGCTCCAAGTGGGTCACCGCGCCTGAGCGCAACATGGCCTACGACATGGTCGACTGGGCCAACGGCCACCAGAACGGCCTGGGCCTGCAAGCCTCGAGCACCTTCGCCGAGTCGTTCTACGCCTCCGCCGGCGTGTTCAGCAAGGACACCGACGACACCGACGGCAACAGCGTCAAGCAGGTCAACGGTCGCTTCGTCTTCGCCCCGATGCACGAAGCTGGCAACGTGCTGCACTTCGGTGTGAACGTCGCTTCCCGTGACGTTTCCGACACCACCTTCGACTCCCGCTACCGCACCCGTATGGGCATGCGCGGCGTGGAAACCCTGGGCGGCAACGATGCCGGCAGCAACGGCAACCGTCCGGTACTGGGTGGCAACTCGGCATCGCCGGCCGGTTCCTATGACACCGACACCGCGTTCGGCCTGGAAGCCGCCTTCGCCATGGGCCCGGCGTCGATCCAGGGTGAATACATCACCCGCAAGACCAAGGCTGACGACAACGCGTTCGACGACATCAAGGGTCACGGCTTCTATGTCCAGGGCGCCTACACCCTGACCGGCGAATCCCGTGGCTACAAGGTCGGCAAATTTGACGCGATCAAGCCGCAGAACAAGTCGATCGGCGCGTGGGAAGTGTTCTATCGCTACGACAGCCTGACTGTCGAAGACGACAACATCACCGCTCCGACCCTGACCCGTGACGTCGGCGATGCCGAAGCCAAGGTGCACACCCTGGGCGTCAACTGGTACGCCAACGAAGCGGTGAAGATTTCCGCCGCCTACCTGAACGCCAAGACCGAAAAAGTCACCAACGCCACCGCAGCCAGTGGCGGCACCCCGGCCCAGCGTACCGGCGACGACAGCGGCGACGGTTTCGTGGTTCGCGCGCAATACGTGTTCTAAAACGCAGTAACCCGTTGCAAGAGCTCTTTCTTCATCCGTTAAAGCTCCTTTCGTTTCACCCCGCCTCGGCGGGGTTTTTTTTATTTCGGCAAGCGTCAGGGATGGGCGATACTCGGCGGGTCTTGAGGTTGCACCCGCGGGGAACAGCATGCCGTTACACGTTTTGGACAGTTTGTCCGCCATTGCCGCGCACGAGTGGGATGCCCTGGTGCCCGACTCGCAACCGTTCCTGCGCCATGCCTTCCTCAGCGCCCTGGAAGACAGTGGCAGCCTCGCTGCCCACAGCGGCTGGCAGCCGGAGCACCTGCTGCACATCGAAGACGGCCGCCTGTTGGCGGCATTGCCCAGCTACCGAAAATGGCATTCCTACGGCGAGTACGTGTTCGACCATGGCTGGGCTGACGCCTGCGAGCGGGCCGGCATTGTCTACTACCCAAAGTTGCTCAGCGCCGTGCCGTTCAGTCCGGTCAGTGGACCGCGTTTGCTGGCCGCAAGTATCGAGAACGGTTTTGAACTGCTCAATAGCCTGCCCGGATACCTGGAGATCGAAGAGCTTTCCAGTGCCCATATCAACTTCACCGACCCCTTCACCGATGCCGCGCTGGCTGGGCAAGCCGGTTGGCTGCAACGCATTGGCTGCCAATATCACTGGCAGAACCGTGGCTATCGGGACTTCCAGGACTTTCTCGACGCCCTCAGTTCGCGCAAGCGCAAACAGATGCGCAAGGAGCGCGAGCAGGTGGCGGGGCAGGGCATCGAGTTCGAGTGGCTGAGCGGTGAGCAACTGGATCAGGCGCAGTGGGATTTCGTCTATGCCTGCTACGCCAATACCTATGCGGTGCGTCGGCAGTCACCCTATCTGACGCGGGAGTTTTTCAGCCTGCTGGCCGAGCGCATGCCAGAGGCGATTCGTGTGGTGCTGGCTCGCCAGGGCACGCGGCCGGTGGCCATGGCGTTCAGCCTGGTGGGCGGTGACAGCTTCTATGGGCGTTATTGGGGTTGCCTGGCGGAGTTCGATCGGCTGCATTTCGAGACCTGTTTTTATCAGGGCATGGATTATGCGATCGCTCATGGTTTCCAACGCTTCGACGCTGGCGCCCAAGGCGAGCACAAACTGATTCGCGGTTTCGAACCGGTGATCACTCATTCTTGGCATTACCTGCGCCATCCCGGGCTGAAAGCGGCGGTCAGCGACTTTTTGCAGCGTGAGCGCGAGGGCGTGTTGGGTTATGCGCAGGAAGCGAGGAACGCCTTGCCTTATCGGCAAGGCTGATCCCCATACTGCAATTCAGTCGGACTCTTTGCCCAACCAGCGATACAGCACGCCACCGACCACTGCGCCGAGCAGGGGTGCGACCCAGAATAGCCACAACTGCTGGATCGCCCAGCCGCCGACAATCAGCGCCGGCCCGGTGCTGCGCGCCGGGTTGACCGAGGTGTTGGTGACGGGAATCGAGATCAGGTGAATCAGGGTCAGCGCCAGGCCAATGGCAATCGGTGCAAAGCCGGCCGGGGCGCGTTTGTCGGTGGCACCGAGGATGATCAGGATGAACATCGCGGTCATCACCAGTTCGGTGACAAAGCCCGAAGCCATCGAGTAACCGCCGGGGGAGTGATCGCCATAGCCGTTCGACGCCAGGCCGCTGGCCAATTCGAAACCGGGCTTGCCGCTGGCAATGAAGTACAGCAGGGCTGCGGCAATGACCCCGCCGAGCACCTGGGCAATGATGTAGGCCGGTAGCTCACTGGCCGGAAAGCGCCCGCCGACCACCAGTCCCAACGACACCGCCGGGTTCAGGTGACAGCCGGAAATATGGCCGATGGCAAAGGCCATGGTCAGCACCGTCAAGCCAAATGCCAGGGCGACCCCCAGTAGGCCGATTCCCACCTCCGGAAACGCGGCCGCCAGCACCGCGCTACCGCAACCACCCAACACCAGCCAGAACGTACCTACCAACTCTGTAGCCGAACGTTTTAACAGAGACATTTGAGAGTACCCTTTCGAGTTAACGCTGCCGTGTGCCTGCGTAGATGTACTACAGAACCATCTCCAGAACCTGTGCTGCTTTCAGCCAATACGATGATCGTGTAGGAGCGAGCAGGCTCGCTCCTACACAAGCCTCCACTGAAAACATTGTGCTGAGTACAGCAGGCTTTTTGCGAAATTCCACTCGCACAAAAAAACGCCAGAGCCCCTGTGTCCGGGCTCTGGCGCTTGATGGCGGGGCGCGTGCGGGGTCAATCGATGCCGACGAACCCGCCTGTCTGATGCTGCCACAGTCGCGCATACAAGCCGCCGTGGGCCAGCAGTTCGGCATGGGTGCCGCTTTCGGCGATCCGTCCGTGCTCCAGCACCACCAGCCGGTCCATGCGCGCAATGGTCGACAGGCGGTGGGCGATGGCGATCACGGTCTTGCCTTGCATCAGGGTTTCCAGGCTTTCCTGGATCGCTGCTTCGACTTCCGAATCCAGCGCCGAGGTCGCTTCGTCCATGATCAGGATCGGCGCGTCCTTGAGCAGCACCCGGGCAATCGCGATGCGTTGCCGCTGGCCGCCGGAGAGTTTCACCCCGCGCTCACCGACATGGGCATCGAAACCGGTTCGGCCTTCGGCGTCCGACAGCTGCGGGATGAACTCATCGGCACGGGCTTTGTGTACCGCTTCCCAGAGTTCGGCGTCGCTGGCGTCGGGTTTGCCGTACAGCAGGTTGTCGCGGATCGAGCGGTGCAGCAGTGAAGTGTCCTGAGTGATCATGCCGATGCGTTCGCGCAGGCTTTCCTGGGCGACGTGGGCAATGTTCTGGCCGTCGATCAGAATCTGCCCTTCCTGCACGTCGTACAGGCGCAGTAGCAGATTCACCAGGGTCGATTTGCCGGCGCCGGACGGACCGATCAAGCCAATCTTTTCGCCGGGCTTGATGGTCAGGTTGAGGTCGCTGATGACCCCGCTGCGCTTGCCGTAATGGAAGGCCACGTGTTCGAAACGCACCTCGCCACGGCTGACTTCCAGACGCGGCGCCGCTTCGTGGTCGGTGACGCTGATGGGCTGGGCGATGGTCTGCAGGCCGTCCTGAACCATGCCGATATTTTCGAAGATGCCGTTGACCACCCACATGATCCAGCCCGACATGTTGACGATGCGGATCACCAGGCCGGTGGCCAGGGCAATCGCCCCCACCGAGATCAGCGACTGGGTCCACAGCCACAGCGCCAGGCCGGTGGTGCCGACGATCAGCAGGCCGTTCATGCTGGTGATGACCACGTCCATGCTGGTGACCACGCGCCCGGCCAGCTGGGATTTCTCGGTCTGCTCGGCAATCGCTTCGCGGGCGTACTGCTGCTCGAAGTTGGTATGGGCGAACAGCTTGAGGGTGGTGATGTTGGTGTAGCCGTCGACGATCCGCCCCATCAGTTTCGAGCGGGCATCGGAGGACACCACCGAGCGTTCCTTGACCCGGGGTACGAAGTAGCAGAGGGCGGCGATGTAGGCGGCGATCCAGCTCAGCAGCGGGATCATCAGGCGCCAGTCGGCCTCGGCGAACAGCACCAGCGAGCTGATCGCGTAGATCAGCACATGCCATAGCGCGTCCACCGCCTGCACGGCGGAGTCGCGCAGGGAGTTGCCGGTCTGCATGATGCGTTGGGCGATGCGTCCGGCGAAATCGTTCTGGAAGAAATTCAGGCTCTGCTTGAGCACGTAGCTGTGGTTCTGCCAGCGGATCAGGCTGGTCATGCCCGGGCTCAGGGTCTGGTGCACCAGCAGGTCATGCAGGCCGACGAACACCGGGCGCAAGATCAGCGCCACCACCGCCATCCACGCCAGCTCCCAGCCATGCTGCGCGAAAAAATCCGGATTGGGTGTGCCCTGGGCGAGGTCGATGATCCGGCTCAGGTAACTGAACAGCGCCACTTCGACCAGTGCGGCGAACAGGCCGACCACCAGCAACGCGACGAAACTCGGCCAGACCTGGCGCAGGTAGTAAATATAGAAAGGCAGGACCCGATTCGGCGGGGCCGCTGTCGGGGCTTCACGGAAAATATCGATGAGTCGTTCGAAGCGGCGATAAAGCATCAGTCTAACGCCCGCGTGCGGGCTCTCCTTGTCATTGATGCGAGCGGCGCGATCAACCCGTCGCTGCCGCTCAGGACGCCTGGTACAGCTTAGTTGATGCGCTTGGCGGACTTGATGATGACTGGGTCAACCGGCACGTTCTGCATGCCTTGTTTGGTGGTGGTTTGCGAGTTGACGATGACGTCGACCACGTCCATGCCCTTGACCACTTTGGCGAACACCGCATAACCGGCATCACGACCCGGGTTCAGGAAATCATTGTCGGCGACGTTGATGAAGAATTGGCTGGTGGCCGAGTTCGGATCGGAAGTACGGGCCATCGACAGCGTGCCACGGACGTTATGCAGGCCGTTGCTGGCTTCGTTCTTGATCGGGTCCTTGGTGTCTTTCTGCGACATCTGCTGGGTGAAGCCACCGCCCTGGACCATGAATCCCGGGATCACCCGGTGGAAAATGGTGTTGGTGTAGAAGCCGCTGTCGACGTACTCAAGGAAGTTCTTGGTACTGATCGGTGCCTTGACCGGATCCAGTTCGATTTCGATCTGGCCGTTGGTGGTGTCGATCAATACGTGGGGTGCCTTGGCCGGTTCGGCGGCCATCAGGTTGGCGGCGAACAGCACGGAGCCGGCCACAAGGGCGATTTTTTTCAGCATGGGTCAGTGATCCTGGTTGGGTGTGTCAATGGTGGTTAAAAATTCGAGCAAGGTCTGGTTGAAGCGTTGCGGCTGGTCCAGTGGGGTGGCGTGACGGGAGTTCTCGATCACCACCAGCCGCGCATCGGGCAGCAGTTTGACATAGGCCTCTTTCAGCGCCACCGGCGTGTAGTCGCGGTCGGCGCTAATGATCAGGGTTGGACAGGTGACTTTCGCCAGTCGTTCCTGAACGCCCCAGCCAACAATGGCATTGAAGCTGGCGAGATAAGCACGTTTGTCGTTTTTTGCCCAGCGTTCGGCCATTTTCTGCCGCAACTCGGCTTGATCCGGATGGGGGAACAGTTTGCCGCCGAGGGCCTTGCCGATAGCGCCGAGGCTGAGCACATGCATCAGGCTCCAGCGCTTGAACCACTGCCAATAGTCGTCAACCGTGCGCAGCTTGACCTGCGGCCCGCTGTTGACGATGGTCAGGCTCTTGAGCAGGGCCGGTTGATCCACCGCCAACTGGAAACCGATCATCCCGCCCATGGACAGCCCCACCAGATGGGCCGGACCGAGGTTCAGGTGTTCGATCAGGGCCACCAGATCGGCGCTGAAACCGGCAATGCTATAGCGCTCTCGGGGTTTGTCGGAGCGGCCGTGACCGCGCACGTCGGGAACGATCACACGGTAGTACGCCGACAACTCGGCAATCTGTTTTTCCCAATCCAGGGTGCTTGACCCCAGGCCGTGGACCAGCAGCAGCGGGGTGCCGTGGCCGTATTCCTCGTAATGCAGGGTGCAACCTTCATGCTCGAAGTAGGCCACGGTGCAATTCCTTGTCAGGCTTGTTCGGGGGCGGCGAACGGGGCGTCCAGCGGAGCGGTGTCGAAAGTGCGAAGCAGCTCGACGAGAATCTGCGTGGCCGGGCCCAGGGGTTTGTCCTTGTTCGAGTAAAGATAGAAGCTGGGATTTCGACTGCCACCCTGATCCAGTGGCAGCGGCTTGAGCACGCCTTCTTTCAATTCGCGCTCGATCATGTGCCGTGGCAGCCAGGCAAAGCCCAGGCCGCTGCCGACGAATGTCGCGGCGGTGGCCAGGCTGCCGACGGTCCAGCGTTGCTCGGCGCCGAGCCAGCCGACGTCGCGTGGCTGCTGCCGGCCGGAGTCGCGGATCACCACTTGCAACTGGCTTTCCAGGTCCTGGAAATTCAATTCGCGATTGAGCCGGTGCAACGCGTGTTCAGGATGGGCGACCGCGACGAACTCGACGTCGCTGAGTTCCGCGCCCAGGTAGCCGGGGATGCTGAAACTGCTGATGGCCAGGTCCGCCACCCCTTCGTGCAGTACCTCTTCGACCCCGGACAGCACTTCCTCGCGCAGGCGCACCCTGCAGCCACGGCTTTGCGGCATGAAGGCGGTGAGGGCACGGACCAGGCGGGCGCTGGGGTAGGCGGCGTCGACCACCAGACGCACCTCAGCCTCCCAACCCTGTTCCATATGGTGCGCCAGATCTTCCAACTGGCTGGCTTGTTTGACCAGTTGACGCGAGCGCCGCAGTAGCACGCCACCGGCTTCGGTCAGCACCGCCTTGCGCCCGTCGATGCGCAACAGCGGCACGCCAAGTTGGTCCTGCATGCGCGCCACGGTGTAGCTCACCGACGATTGCGAGCGGTGCAGTGCCTCGGCGGCCTGAGCGAAACCGCCATGGTCGACCACGGCTTGCAGCGTGCGCCATTGATCAAGGGTCACGCGGGGCGCTTTCATGAGGGGCTCCTCTTGTCCTAAGCTGGCGCCTCCCATTGGAGGCTGCCGAATGAAAAAAATCTGTTGTCTGGTCCTGGCGATCTTGCCGTTGAGTGCGTTTGCCTATCCCATCGATGTCGAAAAGCAGCTTAACGGCCTGAAAATCGACTACACCACCTACGCCACCGACTACGACATGGGTTCGATCACCCTGAGCAACTATGGGGACAAGGCCGCCGACTGCAAGGTGGTCTTTCGCAACGGCCCGGAATCACCGCGCACCCGACGAGTCAGCCTGGAACCGGGGAAAAACGCCGAGCTGTCGGCCAAGTTCAGTCGCAAGATCATCAAGCTGTACCTGACGGTGAACTGCAGTCCGAAATGAGTTCAAGCGGAGCGCGTCGTTGAGCCTGCTTCGCTTATAAACGAATTTCTTGATGGGTTATAGCAGTTATTTGCGCTTTTTCATCGATATGACTCGGTTTAATCTTCACTCCATCGACTTACCGCATTCACCGATGGAGCTTACAAGCCATGTCCCGTGTTCTGATCATCGAAAGCAGCGCCCGCCAGCAAGACTCGGTCTCTCGTCAACTGACCCAGACCTTCATTGCGCAATGGCAAGCCGCGCACCCCGCCGACCAGATCACCGTGCGTGACTTGGCCACCCAGCCGGTGCCGCACCTCGACGCTAACCTGTTGGGCGGCTGGATGAAGCCTGCCGAGCAGCGCACCGAGATCGAACAGGCTTCGCTGGAACGTTCCAACCTGCTAACTGACGAACTGCTCGCCGCCGACGTGCTGGTGATGGCCGCGCCGATGTACAACTTCGCGATCCCCAGCACCCTTAAAGCCTGGCTCGACCACGTGCTGCGTGCCGGTGTGACCTTCAAGTACACCGCAACCGGCCCGCAAGGCCTGCTCAGCGGCAAGCGTGCCTACGTCCTGACCGCTCGAGGCGGCATCTACGCCGGCAGTAACAGCGACCACCAGGAACCGTACCTGCGTCAGGTCATGGGCTTCATCGGCATCCACGACGTGACCTTCATCCATGCCGAAGGCCTGAACCTGGGCGGCGACTTCCACGAAAAAGGCCTGAATCAGGCCAACGCCCAGCTGTCCCAGGTGGCTTGATATGTTAATCGCCAGATAATCCCTGGATGGTCTAGTGATCTGGCGCACCCCTTCAAGGTTCCACGCGCATCGAACCTCCCTTTGCACTTGTTGCTCCTGAGTGCTCTAGCCCGATTGCACGCTTTAGCGAGATCGGGCTTTTTTTTGCCTCGATTTTTGTCAGTGACCATGCCTCCTTTGTAGGAGCCAGCCTGCTGGCGATAGCGGTGGATCAGCCAGCAAATGTATCGACTGGGCTGGCCCCATCGCGAGCAGGCTCGCTCCCACATAGTTTTTGCGGTGCGCACAATTTCTCTGAGTGATCCGGATCCTCGTGGGAGCTAGCCCTGCTAGCGATGGTCGTCAACGATGACGTGGGCTGTCTGAATAGTCGCGGTGTCCTGGCGTTTTTCGCTGGCAAGCCAGCTCCTACAGAGGACGTGACCTCGCGATCAAGGGCAAAACCCGTTATCGTCGCCGCCATCGAAAATGAGGCGAATATGGGCTATCTACTTGTTGTCACGCTGATCCAGGCGTTTTCCTTCAGTTTGATCGGCGAATACCTTGCGGGTCATGTCGACAGTTACTTCGCGGTGCTGGTGCGGGTGCTGCTGGCCGGGTTGGTGTTCATCCCACTGACCCGCTGGCGCTCGGTGGAGCCTTCGTTCATGCGCGGCATGCTGGTGATCGGCGCCCTGCAGTTCGGCGTGACCTATGTCTGCCTGTACCTGAGCTTCCGCGTACTGACAGTGCCGGAAGTGCTGTTGTTCACCATCCTCACCCCGCTGCACGTGACCCTGATCGAAGACGCGCTGAACCGCCGCTTCAATCCCTGGGCCCTGGTCGCCGCATTGGTCGCCGTGCTCGGCGCCGCGGTGATCCGCTACGACCGCATCAGCCCCGACTTCCTGATGGGCTTCCTGCTGCTGCAACTGGCCAACTTCACCTACGCCGCCGGGCAAGTCATGTACAAACACCTGGTCGCCCGCCACCCCAGCGACCTGCCGCATTATCGGCGCTTTGGCTACTTCTACCTCGGCGCCTTGCTGGTGGTGTTGCCGGCGTTCCTGCTGTTCGGCAAAAGCAACTTCCTCCCCGAAGCGCCGCTGCAATGGGCCGTGCTGCTGTTCCTCGGGCTGGTCTCGACAGCCCTTGGCCTGTACTGGTGGAACAAAGGCGCGTGCCTGGTCAACGGCGGCACCCTGGCGGTGATGAACAACCTGCATGTGCCGGTGGGGCTGTTGTTGAACCTGCTGATCTGGAATGAGGATGAAGAGCTGGGCCGGTTGTTGTTGGGGGGCTTGGTGATCATCGGCGCGGTGTGGATCAGTCGGTTGGGCGTGCGCCGAAAATCCCTGGCGTAAGAGGGCTCTGTAGTCCTGTTCTGAAAATTCAAACCGGCCGCTTTATCGGTTGTAGTGCCCAAAATGTATACGTAGGTTTGGCCTCATGAGGGTTGGCAATTTGTCAGGTCTGCACATGAGGAAAACCTACGAATGCATGCGTCGAAAACCTGCCTGGCAACTCCCGCCGTCCAACAGGCCCTATCGCAGATTGACCTGACCGAGCCTTCTTCCCCCGATCACGCCATTCGGCTGTTGCTCACGCAAATCCTCGACGGGCTCGCCAGCAAAGGCTGGCCGACTGCGCAAATCCAGACCGGCCCACGAATCGTCTCCGCCCAGGAGAACTATGGGCTACTGGGCTACGACCCGGCTGAAATCACCCTGGGCAGCGAACACACCCGTTGGGTCGACGAGTGTTCGTTGCTGCGCACCCAGACCACCAGTCAGATCCCGGCGGCACTGCAGCGGGCGGCGGAGCAGCGTCGAGCGGGTGAAATCGTTCTGCTGGCGGCGCCCGGGATTACGTTCCGGCGTGACAGTCGCGATCGGTGGCATTGCGCCGAACCCCATCAGATGGACATCTGGGTCCTGGGCGAGCCGGAACTGGCGACGCGTGAGCACTTGCTGCGGCTGGTCGGCGACATTCTCCAATTGGCGGTGCCTGACGCTGCCTGGGTCCATAGCGATAGCCCGCACCATTACACCGAGGGTGGAATCGAAATCAATGTGCTCAACGATGGGCAACCGGTGGAGGTGCTGGAGTGCGGCTGCATCGCGAAGTCGTTGTTGCAACGGTTGCAGATCGATCCCGCCCGCCATGGCGGACTGGCCCTGGGCATGGGGCTGGATCGCCTGACCATGTTGCGCAAAGGTATCCCTGACATTCGTTTGCTGCGCGACACCAACGAGCGAGTGCAAGCACAGATGCATGACCTGCTGCCCTGGCGCGCGGTTTCACGGTTGCCGTCGATTACCCGGGACATATCCCTGGCGGTCACCCCGGGGCAAAGCGAGGAACTATTGACGGAAAAAATGCTACTGGCGGCTGGAGAGTGTTCAGGCTGGATCGAAGAGATGCAGATAATCGGGCGCTGGGGCGAAGCGCAACTTCCTGTGCAGGCCATCGAGCGATTGGGGTTGTTGCCGGGCCAGGAAAACCTCTTGCTGCGGGTGGTTCTGCGCGATTGTTCCCGCTCGATCACCGCCGCCGAGGCCAATGCGGTGTACCAGCGGATTCAAACCGCACTGCACGAGGGGGCGCCCGGGGCTGGCTACAAGATGGACCTTCATCAGGGTTAGCACCTTTGCGCAAAGGTTGCGCGACGCTCGTCCTCAACTGAAGCGTCGCGTTTTTCCAAGGGGGCCATCTTGCATTGCTTCGCGGTGATGCAGCCTGATCAGCCCGTGTGCTTCTCCAACTGCGCTACAGAGCTGGCCCCCAACACCGCCGGCAGAATCCCGGCGCGCAGATCATTACCGCTCGGCTGCTGATACAAGCTCAAGCCAAACTCCGGCAGCACCGCCAACAGGTAGTCGAAAATGTCGCCCTGAATACGTTCGTAGTCGGCCCAGGCGGTGGTGCGGGTGAAGCAGTAGATTTCCAGCGGGATGCCCTGGGCAGTGGTCTGCATCTGGCGGACCATGCAGGTCATGTTCGGCTGGATTTCCGGGTGGCTCTTCAGGTAGGCCAGGGCGTAGGCGCGGAAGGTGCCGATGTTGGTCATGCGCCGGCGGTTGGCGGACATTGCCGCGACATTGCCCTGGGCTTCGTTCCAGGCCCTGAGCTCGGCTTGTTTGCGGCCCATGTAGTCGGTGAGCAGGCGCACCTGGGTCAGGCGCTGCTCTTCGTCATCGGTGATGAAACGCACGCCGCTGGCATCGATAAACAGGCTGCGCTTGATCCGCCGACCACCGGAGGCCTGCATGCCGCGCCAGTTCTTGAAGGATTCGGACATCAGGCGCCAGGTGGGGATCGAGACGATGGTCTTGTCGAAATTCTGCACTTTGACCGTGTGCAGGGTGATGTCGACCACGTCGCCATCGGCACCGACTTGTGGCATTTCGATCCAGTCGCCGACCCGCAGCATGTCGTTGCTGGTCAGTTGTACGCTGGCGACGAAGGACAGCAGGGTGTCCTTGTAGACCAACAGAATCACCGCCGACATGGCGCCGAGACCGGACAGCAGTAATAGCGGCGAACGGTCGATCAGGGTGGCGACGATGATGATCGCGCCAAACACGAACAACACCATCTTCGCCAGCTGCACGTAGCCCTTGATCGAGCGGGTGCGCGCGTGTTCGGTGCGGGCATAGATGTCGAGCAGGGCGCTGAGCAGGGCGCTGATGGCCAGCGTCAGGAACAGGATGGTGAACGCCAGGGCGAGATTGTCGAGGAAGTTCAGGGTGATTTTGTTCAGTTCGGGAATCAGGTTCAGGCCGAACTGCACCACCAGCGATGGCGTCATCTGTGCCAGGCGATGGAAGACTTTGTTGTGCAACAGGTCATTGACCCAGTGCAGGGTCGGCTGCCGGCCAAGTAACTTGACGCCTTGCAGGATCAGGTAGCGCGCCACTCGTCCAACGATCAGTGCCACCGCCAGCAAGGCCAGCAGGGCCAGGGCGGAGTACAGACGCGGGTGCTGCTCCAGGGTTGTCCAGAGTTCCTGGGTGTTGAGCCAAAGCTGTTTGAGATCCATAAGCTAAAACGATTCTTCTATAGGGCAGGGCGGGCTCGATTAGAGCATTTACGGGCTGACAGGTCAGGTCCTGGGTCAAGTCTGCGAAGAAAATACCCAGTCTTTGTGTCCGTTTGCACAAAGAAACTCGGCCTGAGCGCTCGAAATTGTTACCCTATGCAGCTGATTTTTTGTATTTCCTCGAGGTAGCACCCGTGTTTTCCCAATTCGCCCTGCACGAACGCCTGCTCAAAGCCGTGGCCGAGCTTAAATTTGTCGAGCCAACGCCAGTGCAAGCAGCGGCTATCCCGCTGGCGCTGCAAGGGCGTGACCTGCGGGTGACGGCGCAAACCGGTAGCGGTAAGACCGCTGCATTCGTCCTGCCGATCCTCAATCGCCTGATCGGTCCGGCGAAGATCCGCGTCAGCATCAAGACCCTGATCCTGTTGCCGACCCGCGAGCTGGCCCAGCAGACTCTGAAGGAAGTCGAGCGCTTTTCGCAGTTCACTTTCATCAAGTCCGGCCTGATCACTGGCGGCGAAGACTTCAAGGTCCAGGCCGCGATGCTGCGCAAGGTGCCGGACATCCTGATCGGCACGCCGGGGCGGATGATCGAGCAACTGAACGCCGGTAATCTCGACCTGAAAGAAGTTGAAGTGCTGGTGCTGGACGAAGCCGACCGCATGCTCGACATGGGCTTTGCCGAAGACGTCCAGCGTCTGGTTGACGAATGCCCGAACCGTCAGCAAACCATGCTGTTCTCCGCCACCACCGGTGGTTCGGGCCTGCGCGAGATGATCGCCAAGGTGCTGAACAACCCCGAGCACCTGCAGCTCAACGCGGTCAGCCAACTGAACGACACTACGCGTCAGCAGATCATCACTGCCGACCATAACCAGCACAAAGAGCAGATCGTCAACTGGCTGCTGGCCAACGAGACCTACCAGAAGGCCATCGTCTTCACCAACACCCGAGCCATGGCTGACCGCATCTACGGTCGCCTGGTGGCGCAGGAATACAAGGCGTTCGTGCTGCATGGCGAGAAAGACCAGAAGGATCGCAAACTGGCGATCGATCGCCTGAAGCAGGGCGGGGTGAAAATCCTCGTTGCCACCGACGTTGCCGCCCGCGGCCTGGACGTCGACGGCCTGGACCTGGTGATCAACTTCGACATGCCACGCAGCGGCGACGAGTACGTACACCGTATCGGTCGTACCGGGCGTGCCGGCAACGATGGCCTGGCGATCTCGCTGATCTGCCACGGCGACTGGAACCTGATGTCGAGCATCGAGCGCTACCTCAAGCAGAGCTTCGAGCGCCGCACCATCAAGGAAGTCAAAGGCACCTATGGCGGACCGAAAAAGGTCAAGGCTTCGGGTAAAGCCGTTGGCGTGAAGAAGAAAAAGACCGACGCCAAGGGTGACAAGAAGAAGTCAGTGGCCAAGACCCCAACCAAGCGCAAGAGCGCCAACCGGCCGAAGGCCGAGGCTCCGTCGCTGGTCAGCAATGACGGCATGGCGCCGCTCAAGCGTCGTAAGCCGGAAGCGCCAGCGGCTGAGTAAACCTCTTCGCAATTTGTAGGAGCAGCCCGGCTGCTCCTACAATGATCTCGACGATCAACCCTCGGCCTTCTGCTCCGCCGCATCCAGCTCCTTGAGCCGCTGATCGATCAACTGGCACTTGTCCGGCAGATCTGCCGCCGCAGTACCCAGGTCCATCTTCTGCAATTCCTCATTCATTTCCTTGGCCTTCACCGGATTCTGTTCGGTGAGCTTGGCGACCCGTTGCGCCAGTTCTTCACGTTTGCCGGTGGCTTCCTCCGGCGTGCAAGCCCAGGCGGGCAGGGCGCTGCACAGGGTGGCGACGAGGGTCAGTTTCAATAGGCTGTTCATGGGCGTGGCCTCGGTTGGCGGAGTTAACCGGTTGAGGGCCACAGACGCACAATAGTTCAGCCGGAGTGACAGCAACTGCCAGCAGCCTTTTCCTCATAACGGTCGTGATGGCGCACCCATTCCATGATCTGGTCCTCGTTGCGCCCCTTGGGCATCAGGTCGAGGTAGTTATAGGTGCCCACCAGCAAGTCCAGGCCACGGGCGTAAGTGGAGTAGGTGTGGAAAATCTCGCCGGCTTGATTGCGATAAAACACGCTGAGGCCGGGGAGTTCCTGCTCGGCGTCGTCGGTTTTTTCGTAGTTGTAGGTCGCGGTGCCAGCCGCAACGTCTTCGGCTCGGGCGGTGACGCCAAAGTCATAGTTGAAGTCGCAACCTTCTGACGATACCCATTCAAATTTCCAGCCCATGCGCCGCTTGAACGTCTGGAACTCGGCGAATGGTGCGTGGGAAACCGCCACCAGCGCCACGTCGTGATGGGCCAGGTGCTGGTTGGCGCCGTCGATGTGGTCCGACATAAACGAGCAGCCCGGGCAGCCTTCGTCCCAGCCAACGGCGAACATGAAATGGTAAATGATCAGCTGGCTGCGTCCGCCGAACAGGTCGGCCAGCTTCAATTCGCCGTTGGCGCCCTGGAAATGGTAGTCCTTGTCGATTTTCACCCAGGGCAGGGCGCGGCGCTCGGCGCTGAGCTTGTCGCGCTCGCGGGTGAAGGCTTTTTCGTGGTCCAGGTGTTGGCGGCGGGCGACGAGCCATTCTTCGCGCGACACCACCGGATGATTGTCGATCTGCATGTGCTGTTCTCCTGCGTGCGTGGAGTGTGCTCTTACAGACACTAGTCGTGCGGCACGTCTGATCTTCGACATACCGCTGGTCAGTGCATGACCTCATCCCGGCTGAACGACAGCACGAAGCCAGGGGTCACACCTTGGGTAGACCCTCTCATTTGCAGGCTTTGGAGGTTGAATCAGGATGACTACTTATTACGACTGGGATTTGATCGAACGGCTGTTGCACGAAGTGCAGAACGGTGCCGGACACAGCTTTACTCCGCGTCCTTACGCCGAGCAACACGCGGCGGACAAGGCGGCGCAGGGTGAACCGACCGGCAATCTGGACGAGCTGAAAGTGACCGCTACGGAATACGAAAAACTGCTGCTGGATCGGGGCTATATCGAGTCGCGTCCGGAGGATCAGGGCGGTAACGGCGAGAACTTCATTCTGACGGCGCTCGGTTCGCGCCTGTTGTCGCTGATCGATAGCAGCATCCCGGGAAACGATCATCCGCGCCAGGTGCTGGATGAGCAGGCCGATGGGTTGGACCCGATAACCTTTGAAGAGGTCGCGGCCAAGGCGCAGATTGCCTGAGACTTACGACGCTCGGGCAGTTTTCAGGCACTTGAGACTTTCGAAGTTACTGCGCAGCTTGTCGATCTTCTGCAGTACGCGCTGGCGCTGGTCGGCGCTGCTGTCGGCCATCAGGTCGACGATCAGGTTGCGAGCCTGTGCCTCGGTGTCGCTGAACGCCTGACGGTAGGCCGGGGTCCACAGGCTTTCGCGGTCCACCAGCAGGGTTTCGATACGCTTGCCGAAGTCGGGCGCCTGGCGTTGGGCCATGGCGGCGCTGAATTGTGACTGCCAGTGCGCGCGGTTGGCGATCCATTGCTGGTTCTGCTCGCCGAGCGCCGTGGACCAGGCCGTCACTCGCTGTTCCTGCGTTTGATTCAGCGCCCCCAGCCAATCGCGCAGGCGCTTGTCCATGCGCTCGGCCCGTTGTTTGACCTGCTGCGCCAGCGGCGGTTTCAGGTATTTGTCCTGGCGTTCGCGCAAGTCCTTGGCGAAGGCCTGATTCATCTCGCTCACCTGTTGATCGCTCATGCCTTGCAGCAGCTGGACGGCGGATGGGGTGATTTGCCGCGCGCTGACGGCGATTGCCTGCCGCGCTTCAGCGGTCCGGGCTTGCAAGGCGGCATCGTCGACCTGATTGTTGGCGACCATCTGTTGCAGGCGGTCGAGCCAGTCGAGGTAGCCGGGCAACTGGGTGCTGCAATGCCAACTGAGGTGTTGCTGGAGGCGCTGGTCGAGCCAGTCCTTTTGCTCGCTGTTCATGTCCAGGTAGTCGTTGAGCGTCCACGGAATGATCACATCGAGGTTGCGATAGGCCAGGTCGACGCGGTTACAGGCCGTCAGAGCAAGGCTGAGGATCAGGGTCAGGCTCAGGTGATACAACCAGCGCGACATGGGCGAGTCCTTGCGTAGACGGTGTCTGCCATCTGAACGCGGAAACTGCCCGGCAGTTCAGCTTGTCAGTAGAACGAGCGCTCGGCGCGGAAGGTCAGCGAGCCATCACATTGGCTGTTATGCCCGGAATAGGCGCTGCACCCGTTGCCGCTGAGGTTGGAGTCACTGTAGATCAGGTTCAGGTCGATGCCCATCCACGGCCGCGAGAGCTTGACCGACCAATCATTGAAACTGGACACATAGCCGCCGTCGGTGATTGCCGCCGGGGTGTTCAGGCGATAGGTGGTGTATTTGACGCTGAGGCCGACGCCGAACGGCTCGTTGCCGCTGAGATTGGCGAACAGGGTGCTGTTCTGACGGTCCGGATCAAGGCTGAAGGCGGCGCCGAAGCGACTGCCGAGCAAGGTCAGGCCGGCAAAGAACTCCTGGCTGTCGAGGGTCTCCAGCTGCGGGTAGCTGTAGTGGATCATGCCCACTTCGTAGCCGAGGGTCTGGTCGAAGGGGCGCTTGAAACCGAGGTAGGAATCGACTTCCAGATTGCTGTCAGGCGACAGGCCCATGCTCGGCGCCCACTGTCCGGCGTACCAGCCGCTGTCGTGACTGAGATCCAGGCCGCCATGGAAGGAGCCGCTGCTCGAAGGTTTGACCAGGCCTTGGGCCATGCTGCGACTGGGGCTGGTGCCCAGCTTGAGGTCGTAGTCGCCCAGTTCGCGCTGGAAGATTTGCCCTTGGGCGGCAGTGCAGGCTAGCAGGCTGATCAGCGCAATTGTCAGTTTGAGCATGCGGGGAAGTTCAGGCGCGGAGTTCGCGGGAGGTGTCCAGTCCTGGCGCTTTGATGCTCAAAGCGCTTGGGGACCAGGGTGTTGCGGGGGGTATTACTTTTTGCCCAGGGTAATCTGTTTGGACGGGGCGAACGTCTGGCCGCTGACGCCTTTGGCAATTTGCTGGATCTCGCCGCCGGACTTGAGGAACGCAGCAATCTGGTCGTTGATCGATTCGCTGGTTTCAACGGCTGGAGCTGGCTTTGCTTTGCTGGTGGATGCTTTTACGCGCATGGCGGCCATTAACCTGTAGAAAATTAATTTGGCCAGCTATCGTACATGAAATGCTTGACAATTGCTTGGTAAATATCTCTCTGTTTATCTTTAACCACGGCCTGGGTATTTTTTCCCATCTTTCGGAATTCGACCTAAGCTACTGTTTTAATTAAGAACCTCGGTATCGACCAAGGTGGTGACCGCCGTAGTGAGGGGGCCGCTGGTGCTGCAAACGGCCTGACGAGCGGGACGCCGGTCATGGTGAAACCCGCAAAATTCGCGCCTTGCAGCGGAAAATCCGCAGTCACCCAACGGCGGCAGCAAAAACGGGTAGAATGCCGCCCACGCAATGAGGGTATTTGGAAATGGCTTTAGTCGGGCGCTACAACAGTTTGCAAGTGGTTAAACACACTAACTTCGGTTTATATCTGGACGGTGGTGCGGATGGCGAAATTCTTTTGCCCAACCGCTATATCCCGAAAGATATTCCCAGTGAAGATGAAGATTGGCTGAACGTATTTGTTTATCTCGACAGCACTGACAAACTCATCGCAACTACTGAAAAACCGAAAGTTCAAGTCGGTGAATTTGCCAGTTTGAAAGTTGTTGAAGTCAACAGCATCGGTGTGTTCCTCGACTGGGGCCTGCCGAAGGACCTGCTGCTGCCGTTCTCCGAAGAAAAGCGCCAGATGGCCGCCGGTGAATACTGCGTGGTGCACGTCTACCTCGACAAGCACACCCGCCGTATCACCGCGACCACGCGCCTGGATCGCTACCTGGACAAAACCCCGCACAGCTACAAGCCAGGCCAGGAAGTCGACTTGCTGGTGGCCGAAGCGACCGACATGGGTTTCAAGGCGATCATCAACAACAAGCACTGGGGTTTGATTCACAAGAACGAAATCTTCAAGTTCATGCGCGCCGGCAAACAAGAGAAGGGCTTCATCAAGGAAGTGCGCGCCGACGGCAAGATCAGCCTGAGCCTGCAGCCGGTTGGCGAAGAAGCGGCCACCAGCCTGAACTCGAAGATTCTCGCCAAGTTGCGCGACAACAACGGCACCCTGGCGGTCAGCGACAAGAGCGATCCGGCGTTGATCAGCAGCCTGTTCGGCGTCAGCAAGGGCAACTTCAAGAAGGCCATCGGCGCGTTGTACAAGAACGGCCAGATTGTCATTCATGCCGATCGCATCGAACTGAGTTGATTGCTTTTCGCCCCGGCCGAGTGCCGGGACGTTGGTTTTTTTGCTGATTGAATGTCTTGTCGTTCTCTGTCCGCGAGGTTTCCTGATGATCGCCACCCGGCGCAGCGTCGATGGTTTTGCTTTGCAAATCATGGTGGGTCTGTGCCTGGTCTGGGGCATCCAGCAGGTGATGATCAAGTGGGCGGCGGCGGACATCGCTCCGGTGATGCAGGCCGCCGGACGCTCCGGCATCTCTGCGCTGCTGGTCGGGCTGTTGATCTGCTGGAAGGGTGGCTGGACCCAGGTTGGCACCACCTGGCGCGGCGGCTTGCTCGCGGGCGCGCTGTTCGGCCTGGAATTCCTGTTTATCTCCGAAGGCCTGCAACTGACCACCGCCGCGCACATGTCGGTGTTCCTCTATACCGCGCCGATTTTCACCGCGCTGGGGGTGCACTGGTTGCTGCCCAGCGAGCGACTGCGGGCGGTGCAATGGCTGGGCATCCTGCTGGCCTTCATCGGCATCGGCGTCGCATTTGCCGGCGGCGTGTCGTGGGACAACCTGGACCGGCGCATGCTGCTCGGCGATGCCCTCGGCGTACTGGCCGGCGCGGCATGGGGGGCTACCACGGTGGTGGTGCGTGCATCGCGGCTGTCGGAAGCGCCGGTGACCCTGACCTTGTTCTATCAGCTGATCGTCGGTTTTGTCGGCCTGCTGCTGATTGCGATCTTCAGTGGCCAGGTGTCCCATGTCAGCCTGACCCCGGTGGCAATCGGCAGCGTGCTGTTCCAGGGATTGGTGGTGTCCTTTATCAGCTATCTGGTGTGGTTCTGGTTACTGAGACGCTACCTTGCGGCGAACCTCGCGGTGTTCTCGTTCATGACGCCGCTGTTCGGCGTGACCTTCGGCGTGTTGCTGCTGGGCGAAGAACTGACCCTGAACTTCATCATCGGCGCCGTGCTGGTGTTGCTCGGCATCACCTTTGTCAGCGCTGAACAGTGGGTTCGCCGGCGTTTGCGCACACTGCTGGGGCAGCGCTGAACGGACCCAGCAATAACCCGCCGGCCAGTATCAGGCCGCTGCCCGCCACCAGCAGCGCCGGCTGCAAACCTCCACTGAAATGGCTGCTGACTGCCGCCAGCAATGGCCCGCTGAGCTGACCCAGGGCGAAGCAGGCGGTCAACAGGCCGGCGTTGCGTTGGGTCGCCGCGGGGGCCAACTCTCGCGAGCGCTGCATCACCAGTTGCATGCAGGCCAGAAACGGCGTGCCGCAGAGCAGCACACCCAGCGCCAGACCGAAACCGCTACCCAGCAGGCAGGCAAATACACCGGCGGCCTGCAACCACAAGGTGGCGATCAACCACCGGCGTGACGAGTCCGGCCCTGGCCGACGCAAGCTCACCAACACCACGCCAAGTGCTGCCGCCAGACCAAAGCACGGCCAGAACAGGTCGGCCTGCCACAGGCCATGAAACCGTGCGCTGGCCATCTGCGAGAGAAAAGTCGCCGGGATGATGTAGCCCAATCCGTACAACGCGTAGGTCCAGCCCAGGCGGGCGATGCCAGCGTTGCTTGACCCATTCGCGGGTTGGGTGGCGCTTGCACTCGGTGAGGGTTGCGGCAGAAAAGGCAGGATCAGCATGAGCATCAACAGGCCGACCGCCGCGTAGATCAACCACAGGACAGCAGAACTCTGCTGCAGCAGGTTGGCGCCGAGTGCCAGCAGCCCGGTGAGAAAAATCCCCAGTCCGGGTCCGGCAAATACCAGCGCCCCCAAGCGTGGCCGATTAGCGGCCACGGCCAGTGGCTGACTCACTGTGGTAATCATCACCAGCACCCAGGCACTGGCCACGCCAGTGCCAAAACGCAGCAGCAGATGGGCCCAGAAACCGTTGGCGCAGAACGAGGCCAGGGTCAGCAACACGCACAGCCACAGCCCGCCGAGCAGGCGGCGCTTCACCTGGGCGGGACGACGGGCGAACATCGCGTCCAGGGCGCCGATGAAATACCCCAGGTAGTTGGCGGCGGCAATCAGGCCGGCGGCCGTCAGGTCGATCTGGCCTTCGCTGAGCAAATGCGGCAGTTGCGGGGTGAGGGCGAAGCGGCCAATGCCCATGGCCATCATCAAGGCGATAAAACAGGCGGACAAGCGAACGAAGGGCGACATGGTCAGATTTCCTGCAAGGAGCAATGACCGTCAGGCTAGGACTGATTGACTTTCTTTAAAATTGAATAATAGTGAGTAACTTGTTCAGTTTTGGAGAATTGCTGTGGAGCTGAGTCAACTGCGGATTTTTCGTGCGGTCGCCGAAGAAGGTTCGATCACGCGCGCCGCCGAGCGTCTGCATCGGGTGCCTTCCAATTTGTCGACCCGGCTCAAGCAGTTGGAAGAGCAACTGGGCGTCGAGTTGTTCTTGCGCGAGCGGCAACGCTTGCAGCTTTCTCCTGCCGGAAAAGTGCTGCTGGACTACAGCGCTAGGCTATTCGCCCTGCATGACGAGGCCGAGGCCGCGGTGCAGGGTGGTCAGCCGGCGGGCAATTTTGTCCTCGGCACCATGTACAGCACCGCCGCGATTCAATTGCCACCGTTGCTGGCGCGTTATCACCGCAGCTACCCGGCGGTGAACCTGCAGGTGCAGTCGGCGCCCAGTGGCGAGTTGCTTGAAGGCTTGCTCAGCGGGCGCCTCGACGCCGCACTGGTGGACGGTCCGTTGCAGTTGGCGGGGCTCGACGGTGTGCCGTTGTGCGACGAGAAACTGGTGCTGATCAGCGAGGCCGATCACCCACCGGTGCGCAGTGCGCTGGATGTGCAGGGGAGGGCGGTGTTTACGTTTCGCCAGGGCTGTTCCTATCGCATGCGCCTGGAGGCCTGGTTCGCGCATTCCCACGCGGCCATGGGCCGGGCGATGGAAATCGAGTCCTATCAGGGCATGCTGGCCTGTGTGATAGCCGGTTCCGGGGTGGCGCTGATGTCCGAGTCGATGCTGGCGAGCTTGCCGGGACGCGAGAGTGTGGCGGTCCATCCCCTGGCTGAACCGTTCGCCAGTACCGCCACCTGGCTGATGTGGCGCAAAGGCATGGTTGGCGCCAACCTGACGGCGTGGATTCAACTGCAGCGCGACGCCGACGTTACGGGCCGGACCGACGGCCTTGATTCAGATCAATCCGGTAACAGATCTTTGCGTACTGAGGCGAGCATTGCGTAGGAGATAGGACTACTATCTGTATGAAGCGTCTTCTTATGAGCCCGGTCGCTCGGCATTACCCTGAAGGGGGGCACCATGAAAGAGAAATTGCAAAACTGGCTCCATGACCTCGGTGTCGCGCTTGGTTTGATTGAACCGCCGCTGCAGCCGGTGCCGATTCGCACCGATGATGAGCAACGTCGACGCCAGCAGCGCCGCCGCTAAGCACTTTCCAGCAGGCGAAAAAAAACGGGTGCAGCAACCGACGCTGCACCCGCCGAAGAAAGTAAGACGGCGTCTGACTCTAAATCAGATCGCGCTGGCCGCAATGGCCGGGCGACGCGACGCCAGACTCACCACGACGAAGCTCACCAGGCCAACCGCCAGGCTGTAGTAGATCGGCGTATTCGCATCCAACCCATCCTTGAACATGAACACCAGCGCGGTGACAAAGCCCAGGCCCATGCTGGCGATGGCGCCGGCGGTGGTTGCGCGTTTCCAGAAGATTGCACCGATCAGCGGGATCAGCATGCCGCCCACCAACAGGTTGTAGGCCAGGGTCAGGGCGCTGATCACGTCGTTCACCACCAGGGCGATGCCCAGTACGGCGATGCCGGTCAGTGCGGTGAACAGGCGGTTGATTTTCAGGCTCGACGGTTTGCCGCCGCGCAGTTTCGGCAGCAGGTCTTCGGTCAGGGTGGTGGCAGCCGCCAACAGGCCGGCGCTGGCGGTGGACATCATGGCGGCCAGGGCTGCGGCGATCACCAGGCCACGAATACCGTCAGGCAGAGACAGTTTGACGATGGCGGCGAAGGCGTTGTTGACGTTGTCCAGATCGGGAATCAGCACATGGGCGGCCATGCCGATCAGGGCGCAGGCCAGGCCGTAAAGGATGCAGTAGAAGCCAGCCAGGGTACCGGCGTACTGGGCGATCTTGGGTGTGCGCACGGTGAATACGCGCTGCCAGATGTCCTGGCCGATCAGGATGCCGAAGAAGTAGATCATGAAGTAGGTGATGATCGTGTCCCAGCCGATCGTGGTGAAGCTGAAGTTCGACGCCGGCAGTTTGCTCACCAGCTCATCCCAGCCTCCGACGCGGTACAGGCAGATTGGCAACAGGATAAACATCAGGCCAACGGTCTTGATCACGAACTGGACGATGTCGGTCAGGGTCAGTGACCACATGCCGCCAATGGCCGAATAGACCACCACCACGCCACCACCGAGCAATACCGAGATCCAGAACGGCAGGCCGAACAGCACTTGCAGCACGGTGCCGATTGCCAGGATAGAGGTCACGCCGATCATCAGCGCGTACGCCAGCATGATCACCGCGCTCGCCGAGCGGGCCATCGGGTTGTAGCGTTTTTCCAGGACCTGAGTAACGGTGTAGATCTTCAGCTTCAGCAGCGGCTTGGCGAGGAACAGGTTCAGCGCGACGATCCCGCAACCCAGCGCGGCGCACAGCCAGAAACCGGAGATGCCATGCACATAGCCCAGGCGCACGGTGCCGACGGTGGACGCACCGCCGAGGACGGTGGCGGCCATGGTGCCCATGTACAGGCTTGGCCCGAGGTTGCGACCGGCCACCAGGAAGTCTTCGTTGGTCTTGGCTTTGCGCATGCCGTAGTAGCCGAGTAGCAGCATTGCGGCGGCGTAGATGAGTACGACGAATAAATCTAAAGCCATGATGGCGTGTCTCCGATTGTCTTTTTTATGGTGAAGCCAAAGCGATTTTGTGGGTGCTGCTTTTTTGTAGGAGCGAGCCTGCTCGCGATTGCGATTGGCTTGTCACATCAAGGTTGAATGTGCCGCCGTCATCGCGAGCAGGCTCGCTCCTACAGGGTCATGCCATCTGGCGCATGACCGGTGTTGCCGTGCTCTTGCTGCGTGAATCCTTGGGCTCGTAGACACTGGCCGATTCCGGGAACAGGCTGAGCAACGCCAGGTACACCAGCGAGGCCAACCCCAGGGTCACTGGCAGGCTGATGTCGATGCCGCCCGCCAGCTCGCCGAGTACGCCGACGAATTGCCCCGGCAGGTTGACGAAACACAGGCCGACCAGTGCGCTGGGGATCCAGGCCCCGAGACCGCGCCAGTTCCAGCCGTGGCTGAACCAGTAGCGACCGCCTTGTTCGCCGCGGGTGAACACTTGCAGGTCATCCGGGCAGTAGAAGCCGCGGCGCTTGAGTAGGCCGATGATCATGATCACCATCCACGGGGTGGTGCAGGTGATGATCAGCACCGCGAAGGTCGACACGCTCTGCACCAGGTTCGCCGCAAAGCGCCCGATGAAGATGAAGGCGATCGACATCACGCCGATCAGCAGCGTTGCCTTAACCCGCGACAGCACCCGTGGGAACACGCTGGACATGTCCAATCCGGTGCCATACAGCGAGGTGGTTCCGGTGGACATGCCGCCGATCACCGCAATCAGGCACACCGGCAGGAAGAACCAGCTCGGTGACACGGCCAGCAGGCCGCCGACGTAGTTGTTCGCCGCGATGTAGTCCGGCGCCTTGATCGCCACGATGGTGGCGGTGGCCAGGCCGAACAGGAACGGGATCAACGTCGCCATCTGCGCCAGGATCACCGCCAGCATGATCCGGCCCTTCGGCGTTTCACGCGGGATGTAACGCGACCAGTCGCCGAGGAACGCACCGAAGGAAATCGGGTTGCTCATGGCCACCAGTGCGGCACCGATAAAGGCTGCCCAGAACCCGGCCTGACCGAGGCCGACGCTGCCGGCGTACTGGCTGTCGAAGGCCGGGGCGAAGGCGAAGATCCCCAGCAGGAACAACAGGCTCGCGGCCCACACGGCAATGCGGTTGACCCACAGCATGAAGCGGAAGCCGTAGATGCACACGGTCAGCACCAGGATCGCGAACAGACCGTAGGCCAGGCCCAGGGTCAGGTCGGTTTCCGGCAGGTCGATCAGGCGTTTGGCGCCACCGATCAGCGCATCCCCGGAACTCCAGACCGACAGCGAGAAAAACGCGATGGCGGTCAGCAGCGACAGGAACGAACCGACGATTCGCCCGTGCACGCCGAAGTGTGCACCGGAAGACACAGCGTTGTTGGTGCCGTTGATCGGGCCGAAGAGGCCCATCGGCGCCAGAATCAGCGCACCCAGCAGCACGCCCAGGACAATCGCCCAGACGCCGGCCTGGAACGACAGACCGAACAGCACCGGGAAACTGCCGAGCACGGCGGTGGCAAAGGTGTTGGCGCCGCCGAAGATCAGGCGAAACAGGTCGCTGGGCCGGGCGGTGCGTTCGTGGTCGGGGATCTGTTCGACCCCGTTGGTTTCAATGCTAAGGCTGTGTTCTTTGTTGTTGTTATTCATGATCTGCTCCGATCATAAAGGCGCGCTCATCGTCCGTGAGCGTCACCTGTCTTGGCTAAGGGGAGGGCAGCCCTTCCGGCATCGCGGATAAATGTTCGTGGCAGGCCAGCCAGTGGCCTTCTTGTTGTTTGCGAAACACAATGGTTTCGCGTTCCTGGCTAAAGTGTTGCTCCCCTTGCATGCGCAGCCGTGTCGCCACGTCATGCACAAACACCGCGACGTCACCCTGCAGGCTGACGAACGCGTTGCTCGAGGCGCACGACAGCACCTCGAAGCCTTCTTCATTGCGCCAGTTGTCCCACAACACCTGGTAGGCGTCGCGGCTCAGCAAGGGCTTGTCGAGGGTGTAAAAGACAAAGCTGGCGTCGGCACTGAAGGCGCCGAAGTAGGCTTCGCGGTCGTTGCGGGCAAAGGCCGCCACCAAATCGGCGGCGGCTTGCAGGACCTGATCCTGTGGGTTCATGGTCCTGCCCTCAGCGGTGGGCCACGCCCGGCAGTACGCAGAGCATTTCGTACAGCAGGTTGGCGCCCAGCAGCGAGGTGTTGCCGGTGGTGTCGTACGGCGGCGAGACTTCCACCAGGTCGCAACCGACCAGATCGAGGCCCTGGCAGCCACGGACGATTTCAATCGCTTGAATGGTGGTCAGGCCGCCGATTTCCGGGGTGCCGGTACCAGGCGCCCAGGCCGGGTCGATGCCGTCGATGTCGAAGCTCAGGTACACCGGGCCGTTGCCGACTTTCTCGCGGACTTCGGCCATCAGCGGCGCCAGGGATTTATGCCAGCACTCCTCGGCCTGGACCACGCGGAAGCCCTGTTTGCGGCTCCAGTTGAAGTCTTCGGCGGTGTAGCCCTGGGCGCGCAGGCCGATTTGCACGACGCGGTCGCAATCCAGCAGGCCTTCTTCGACAGCGCGGCGGAAGGTGGTGCCGTGAGCGATTTTCTCGCCGAACATGTGGTCGTTGACGTCGGCGTGGGCGTCGATGTGGACCAGGCCGACCTTGCCGTGCTTCTTATGAATGGCGCGCAGGATCGGCAGAGTGATGGTGTGGTCGCCGCCGAGGGTCAGCGGGATCACGTCGTGTTCGAGAATCTCGTCGTAGGACTCTTCGATGATGCGCACGGCGTCCAGCAGGTTGAAGGTGTTGATCGCCACGTCGCCGATGTCGGCAACCGACAGCGAGTCGAACGGAGCGGCGCCGGTGGCCATGTTGTAAGGGCGGATCATTACCGACTCGGCGCGGATTTCACGGGGCCCGAAACGGGTGCCGGCGCGCAGCGAGGTGCCAATGTCCAGCGGTACGCCGACGAAGGCAGCGTCGAGGCCGGCAGCGGTAGGCAGGTGAGGGAGTCGCATCATGGTGGCGATGCCGCCGAAGCGCGGCATTTCGTTGCCGCCCAGTGGTTGGTGAAGAATTTTGTCCACGGGTAGGGCCTCATCGTCTTTGTTTTATTTATGGGGTTGCGCAGCGCATCGGGAATGCACGGGCACCTGTTGGGCGGATTCTGCGAAATGTAGTGGCGGGGGAGAATCGCTACGGGCAAATACTTAGTTCAGAAATTTCTAAACTAAGGGGGGGGGGGGGGATAGAATCTTCGCCTTTGTTGATGTGGTGTGTTGGCGGACGCTTTCGGCCCGCAATGCCTGCGAAGATTCATCTGGCACCAGCGAGTACACCCTCATGGCCAACCCGTTACCCGACCTGAAACTATTGCGCATCTTCGTCAGCGTGGTGCGCCATCAGGGGTTCGCCAATGCCCAGCACGAGCTCAACCTCTCCACCTCGGCCATCAGCACTTACATGAGCCAGCTGGAAACCGCCCTGGGCCTGGTGTTGTGCCATCGCGGGCGCGGTGGTTTCAGCCTGACCAGCAAGGGCGAGTTGTTCCATCAGGAGACTTTGCGCCTGCTCGGCGAGCTGGAAGGTTTCGAGCAATACGCCGCTGCGCTCAAGGGCGAGTTGCGCGGCACCCTCAACCTCGGGGTGATCGACTCCACGGTCAGCGACAAGGCCCTGCCGTTCGCCGAAGCCATCGGCGCCTACACCCTGGAGCACCCGGCGGTGCATTTGCATTTGTCGGTGATGAGCCCCTACGAGCTGCAACTCGGGGTACAGGACAACCGCCTGGACCTGGCCATCGGCGCCTTCTCCAACCGCATGAGCGGGCTGGTCTACATGCCGCTGTACCGTGAGCAGCACTGGCTGTATTGCAGTAACCGCCACCCGCTGTTCAGCGAACGGCGGATCCCCGAGCAATTGATCACCCAGCAGCGCATGGTCGGCCGTGGTTACTGGAGCCAGGCCGAACTGGCTCGCCACGGCTTCAAGCACAGCGCGGCGACCGTCGACAGTATGGAGGCGCAGCTGATCCTGGTGCTGTCAGGCGCCTACATCGGCTACCTGCCCGAGCACTACGCCCAGGCCTGGGCTGACAAGGGCGACTTGCGGGTATTGTTGCCGGCGACCTTCGGCTACCAGGCGCCGTTCTCGATGATCGTGCGCCGGGGACGCAGCCGCGAACCGCTGATCCAGACCTTCCGCGACTTGCTCAAAGCGCAACTCAACCAGGCTTGAAGACCATGTCGAGAATCCAATGCCCGCGCTGCCTGCGCCCACAAACCCACTGTTTGTGCCCGCTGATCCCCGATCTCGATAGCCGCACCCGAGTGCTGCTGTTGCAGCATCCCAGCGAGGTCAACCACGCGCTGAACACCGCGCGTCTGGCGGCATTGGGGCTGAGCAACAGCCAACTGGTGGTGGGGGAGGTGTTCGAGGATTTGTCCGAATTACTGAACCCGCCGGGCTATACCGCGCGCCTGCTGTTTCCGGCGGATGACGCCCAGCCGCTGCAAGCCTACTCACCCGGTGAGCAACCGATGTTGCTGGTGGTACCTGATGGCACCTGGCGCAAGGCGCGCAAACTGCTGCACCTCAACCCGCTGTTGGCGGCCTTGCCACGAGTGACCCTGGCCAATGGCGGGGTTTCACGCTATCGCCTGCGCAAGGCACCAGGGCCGGGGGCGTTGTCGACAGTGGAGGCGATTGCCCAAGCGCTGCAGGTGCTGGAAGCCCCGCAATCATTCGATGCCTTGCTGCAACCCTTCGAGGCGTTGATCGAGGGGCAGATTGCGGCGATGGGGCAGGAGACTTATCAGAGGAATCATTTGTAAATGACCACCCTCCTTCAGGGGGTATGCGATCAGCGCTCGCGCATCGCCTCGGTCCGTGCCTTGAGCACTGGCTTGAGCAAATAATCGAGCACACTTTTCTCGCCGGTGATGATGTCCACGGTGGCGACCATGCCGGGGATGATCAGCAGCGGTTTGATGTCGCCGCCCAGGTGGTTTTTGTCGGTACGGACCTGGATCAGGTAGAAGCTGTTGCCCTTGTCATCGGTGATGGTGTCGGCGCCGATCAGCTCCAGCTTGGCGCTGAGGCCGCCGTAGATGGTGTAGTCGTAGGCGCTGAATTTGACCATGGCTTTCTGCCCGGGATGCAGGAACGCCACGTCTTGCGGGCGGACCTTGGCTTCGATCAGCAGGTTGTCTTCCAGCGGCACGATCTCCAGCATATCGCTGCCGGGCTGGACCACGCCGCCGATGGTGTTGACCTTGAGCACCTTGATGATTCCGCGCACCGGCGAGACCACGGTGGTGCGGGTCACCCGGTCGTCGATGGCAATGCTGGTGGCGGTGATTTTCGACAGTTCGGTGCGCTTCTCGTTGAGCTCCTTGGCGGCGTCCGAGCGAAAGCTCTGCACCGATTCGTCGAGCTTGCTCTTGATCTCGTCGATCGCCGATTCAGCTCGTGGGATCGCCAATGTCGTCGCGTTCAACGAGCCGCGAACTTCCACGGCGCTGCGTTTCAACCGCAGGATTTCCACCGGTGACACCGCGCCGGTGCCCACCAATGGCGCCGACATGTTCATCTCCTGGTTGAGCAGCGCCAGGCTGGAACTGTATTGCCCCTGCTTGGAACGAAATTCCGCCAGTTCCTGGGTCTTTTGCCGAAGTTGTTCACTCAGCGTCCGTTGTTCGCTGGCCAATCGGCGCTGCCGTTGGTCAAACAGCGCGCGTTCGTCTTCGGCCACCTGCGGGGCCTTGGCGATGACTTCGTCGGAAAGCTTGAACGGCCGCCCCTCGGCCTCGGCGGACAGGCGCTCGACCTGCGCGGTCAGCGCGTAGCGATCAGCCTCGCTTTCGCCCTTGTTCGATAGAAAACGCGTGTCATCAAGGCGTAGCAGGGTGTCGCCCTTGTTCACCATCTGCCCTTCGCGGACGAAAATCTCGGTGACGATCCCGCCTTCAAGGTTCTGGATCACCTGAACCTTGCTCGACGGAATCGCCTTGCCTTCGCCCATGGTGACTTCCTGCAGCACCGCGAACTTGGCCCAGACCACCGCCGTGACAATCAGCGCGGCGGCCAGCCACACGGTGATCCGCGACCAGCGCGGCGAATCCTGCAGCGAAGCGCTGGCGGTTTCCGGCATGAACTCGCTTTCCGCGCTTTTGCCGAAGCTGCCAAAGTAGCCGCGCTCACCTGTTGGACCGGACATAAGCGACTCCTAATCGGCCGCAGAGCCGACCCGGCCCTTGCGCAATGCATCAATGACCGCTTCTTTCGGGCCGTCGGCGACGATTCGCCCGTTATCGAGCACCAGCAGCCGGTCGACCAGGCTGAGCATGGAGGTGCGGTGAGTGACCAGCAGCAGGGTCTTGCCCTGGACCCAGCCCTGCAGTTTCTGGCGCAGGACGTCTTCGCTGCTGTTGTCCATAGCGCTGGTGGGCTCGTCGAGCACCAGGATCGGCGGGTCGAGCAGCAAGGCTCGCGCCAGCAGCACCGCCTGGCGCTGACCGCCGGAGAGCAGTTGGCCGCGTTCACCCACCGGGCGGTCGAAGCCCTGGGGGTGCTGGCGCGCCAGTTCGGTGACGCCGGTCAGTTCGGCCACTTCGAGCATGCGTGCATCGCTGACGTAGCGCGCGCCGAGGGTCAGGTTGTCGCGCAGGCTACCGGCCAGCAGCGGCAGGTCATGGGCGACGTAGCCGATCTGCTGGCGCAGGTCGGCGACATCCAGTTGCCGCAGGTCGAGGCCGTCGAGCAGCAATTGGCCTTCGTCGGGCGCGTAGAAGCCCATCACCAATCGGGCCAGGGTGCTTTTGCCAGATCCGCTGCGACCGATGATGCCGATCCGCTCGCCGGCCTTGAGGCTGAAACTGACATTGGCCAGGGCCGGTGCGTTTTGTCCCTGGTAGTGGAAGGTCACCCCGCTGACATCCAGCGCGCCGTGTAACTGCGTGCGCTCCAGTGGCCGTTGCCCGGTTTCGCGCTCCTGGGGCAGGGACATCAGCGCGTCGGTGCTTTTCATCGTCAGTTGCGCTTGCTGGTAGCGGGTGATCAGTCCGGCGATCTGCCCCAATGGTGCGAGGACGCGGCTGCCGAGCATGTACGTCGCCACCAGCGCGCCGACGCTGAGGTTGCCGGCGATGATGCTGTAGACCCCGGCGACGATGGTCGCCATGCCGCTGAACTGCTGGATGAACAGGGTGCCGTTGCTGGCCAGCGCCGAGAGGTTGCGCGCATGGCTGTCGAGGCGGGTTAAGGCTCCGTGGGTGCTTTCCCAGCGATGCTGGCGTTCGCTTTCGGCGCTGCAGGCCTTGAGGGTTTCCAGGCCGCCGAGGGTTTCGATCAACAGCGCCTGGCGTTCGGCGCCGAGGGCCAGGCTCTTCTGCACGGTGTCGCGCAGGCGTGTCTGGATCAGCAACGCGAAGGCAATGGTGATCGGGAACGCCAGCAGCGGGATCACCACCAGCCAGCCGCCGAGCAGGCCGATCACCAGCAGCATCAGCGCGGCAAACGGCAGGTCGATCAGGCTGGTCAGGGTCACTGCGGTAAGGAATTCACGCAGGCCCTGGAAGTCATGGATGCTCTGGGCAAAGCCACCGACGGTCGCGGGCCGGGCCTTCATCGACATGCCGGTGATGCGTTCGAACAGGGTCGCGGAAAGGATCACGTCGGTTTTGCGCCCGGCGCTGTCCAGCAAGTGCGCGCGCACCAGCCGCAGCACCAGCTCGAAGGCGGTGCCGATCAACAGCCCGATGGCCAGCACCCACAGGGTCGAAGTGGCCTGGTTCGGCACCACCCGGTCGTAGGTCTGCATGACGAACAGCGGCACCATCAGGCCCAGCAGGTTGATCAGCAGACTGGCGAGGATCGCGTCGCTGTACAGCCAGCGCGACAGCTTGACGGTGTCGCGAAACCACGCCTTGACCCGAGGCACCAGCGGCGCGCGCAGTTCTTCGAGCTCGTGCCGGGGCCGGGCGAACAGCGCCTGGCCGCTGTACTCGGCGGCCAGTTCTTCGCGGCTGACCCATTGCTCGCCGCCCTCGGCTTCACTGGGCAGGATCAGTGCCTTGCCATCGTCGCCCCAGCGCCGCAATACCGCGCAGCGACCGTTGTGCAGCAGCAACAGCAGCGGCAGGTTGAGCGCCGAAATCGACTCCAGTTCGCGGCGCAGCACCCGCGCCTGCAGGTTGGCCCGGGCGGCGGCGCGCGGCAGCAGGTCGAGGCTCAGGCGTTGCTTGTCCAGCGGCAGACCGGCACTCAGGCTGGCCCGGCTGACGGCGCAGTCGTGCAGCTTGCACAGGATCAGCAGGCCATCGAGCAGCGGGTCGTCGAAGCTCAGGCGCGGATCGGCGCCAGTGTTGCCGGGTGCCATGCTGGTCAACTGCAGTTCCCTCGTGGGTTAGCGCATGTCGGGCAGGCGCGCCTGGCTTTTCACTTCGCTCTGGGCAATCGCTTCGGCCGGTACCACGACTTTCGATTTGTTGAGCAACTCGCCCATGTTCGCCAGGATCCGGTACATCGAGAATTCCTCGGTGTAGCGCACTTCGGTGTAGCGGCGATTGGCGTTGTACAGCTCGTTTTCACTGTCCAGCACGTCGAGCAGGGTGCGTTGGCCGAGGCCGAACTGATCCTGATAGGCGGCACGTACGCGCATGGTGGTGTCGGCGTATTCGCGGGCGGTCGGGGTTTGTTTCTTCGCGTTGACCATGGCGTTCCAGGCCAGGGTGATGTTCTCGTTGAGGGTGCGCAGGGCGTTGTTGCGGATGTCCATGGCCTGGTTGATCTTGTGCGCGTCGGACTGCAGGCGCGCCTTGTCGCTGCCGCCGCGGAACAGGTTGTAGTTCATCACGATGCCCACGCGCCATTGATTATCGTGGCCGATATCGCCCTGGATGTTGTCGTTGGCACCGACGGCGGCCTCGGCGTCGAAGCGCGGGTAGAACGGCGACTTGGCCACTTCGTACTGACTCTCGGCGGACATCACGTCGGCCTGGGCGGACTTCAGGTAGGGGTTGTTTTCCATCATCGACTGCCGGGCCTCGCCCAGGGTCTGCGGAACTTCCCCGCGAATCGACGGCAGGGTTTCCAGCTCATCGGGCATGCGCCCCACGGCACTGAAGAAATTCGCCTCGGCATCGGCGAGGTCGACCTGGGCGGTGTCCAGGTTGTTTTCCGCCAGGGCGCGGCGGGCCTTGGACTGGTCGAGGTCGGCATTGCTGCCAACTCCACGCTCGGTGCGCAGGCCGATCTGGTCGTTGACTCGTAAATGCGCTTGCAGGTTGTTGGTGGCCAGGGTCACCAGCTCGCGGCGCTTGAGCACTTCCAGGTACACCTCAATGGTGCGCAGGGCCAGGCTTTCGGCCGTGCCGCGGGTGAAGTACGCGCGCGAATTGACGATCCCCTGGGTGCGCCCGACTTCGTTGGCGGTGTTGAAGCCGTCGAAGAGCATCTGCCGCAAGCGCAGTTCCGACTGGGTGTACCACTGCGTCTGGGTGTTGTGGTTACCCAGGGCGCGGGTGCTGGAGTTATCGCTGTAGCCACGGCCATAGCCGCCGAACAAATCCACGGCGGGGTAGTAACCACCCTTGGCGACCTTCACGTCCTCATCCGCCGACAGACGGTTGTTCTCACTGGCCAGCAGCTCCGGGTGGTAGTCCAGCGTGCTCTGAATGGCCTCGGTCAGAGACATGGCCTGAGCCTGCTGGACACAGGCGATGGCCAGTAAAACCGCGCTGCAGAGGGGGGTAAGGACGCGCATGAAGGACATCTCCCTGTTCACCAATGGTGCCTGTCTGTCGCCAATAATTTGGCGTTATTTTTGGCTAAAACCGTTTCAGCCTTGTAACAACAGAGCTAAGAACATCTGAGGCAGAAGCTAAGAAGAATTTCTCATATGCGTTATGCCGAAAAAAACTTATGCGCTTCGCTCGATCCAGCACATTGTTCAGTGCACAAGCCTTGTATTCACGAGCTTTAGGGAGCTTTGCAAGGCCCGAACAAGTTCCAACACTTTTGCAACAGAGGGTGGAGAAACGTTGGAGGGGAAGGAGGCTGAGCGGTTTTTGGGCGACAAAATATTGTCACTCGCCGGCAGCCACCCTCGCAGGCAACCTGAACTGCGCTGAGTGAATGATTTCATTCAAGTTTGTCCCGCAATCAGGACCCCGTCTGCGTAGGGCACGCGCGACCCGATCGTCGTCAGGCAAGGGCTTGCACCTTGAAGCGCAAGTGCTGCCAGGCCGAAGGTCGGCGAGGCGACCCGGTAGTGCCCTGCCAGTTTCTGCGCGCAACCCAGGTGCCGATGGATGTCGGCGGCGGAGGACTTCACATGGCAAGGCTCATCGGAATCGTCAGCAAGGTCGTGGGTCAGGTGTTCGCGGAGGCGGGTAATGGCACCCGTCGCGTCCTGACCGAGGGGGACCGGTTGTACGCCGGTGAGCAACTGGTGACAGGCACCGCCGGTGCCGTCGCCGTGCACCTGCAAAATGGCCAGGACCTGACGCTGGGGCGTGGCAGCAGCCTGCACATGAATGATTCATTGCTGGCCAGCCAGCCGGCCCATGTCGACAGCTCCGCAGACACGGCACCCAGCCAGGCGCAGTTGACCGATGTCGAGCAACTGCAAAAAGCCATCGCCTCCGGCGTCGATCCGACCCAGACCGCTGAAGCCACCGCGGCTGGCCCCAACGGTAGCGGCGCACCCGGCGACGCCGGTGGCGGTCATTCATTCGTGCTGCTGCAGGAGACGGCGGGGCGGGTGGATCCGGTGATCGGTTTCCCTACGGCCGGGTTTAATGGTATTCCCGAGTTCGTCTTCGGCTGGCGCGACGGCACGCCGGATAGCGATGGCGGTGACAACGCCGGTGCTCCCGGTACTCCAGGGACACCTTCGGTAAACCCGCTGTCTCCTGAAACGCCCAACCCTCCAGGCCCGCCATTCCCGCCGATCGTCCCGGAAAATCACCCGGTCACCCTGACCGGCCTGTCGGTGGCAGGTGGTGAGTTGACTCTCAACGAGGCCAACCTGGCCAACGGTTCGGCGAGCAATGCCGCTGCCCTGACCCAGAACGGCACCTTCAGGGTGACGGCGCCGGACGGTCTGCTCAACTTGAGTATCGGCGGGATGAACATCGTCAGTGGCGGCACCGCTACCGGCTTGCCACAGTCGATCACCACCGGTCTGGGCAACACCTTGATCATCACCGGCTACGATCCGGCCACCGGCATCGTCAGCTACAGCTACACCCTGGTTGGCAATGAAAGCCATGCCGCCGGCGATGGCCTGAACAACCTGAGCGAACACTTCAGCGTGATCGCCAGTGATACCAATGGCGATTCGGCCAGCAATACCCTGGATATCAACATCACTGACGATGTGCCCCAGGCCTACGACGACAGCCATGGCGTCGCCTCGGAAACCCGCCTGACCCTGACCGGCAACGTGCTGGACAACGACACTCAAGGCGCCGACCGGGTGCCCAGCGGGCCGATCACCCCCGGTACCTTCACCGGCACCTACGGCACCCTGGTGCTGGCGGCCGACGGTTCCTACACCTACACCTTGCACAGTAGCGATCCGGCATTTCTCGGGCTCAAGGGCGGTGGCAATGGCAGCGAGACGTTTACCTACACCCTGACCGATGCCGACGGCGACAGCAGCAGCGCCAAGCTGGTGCTGAACATTCACAACAACGACGATCCGGTGAGCCTCAACGGCTTGGCAATCGAAGGCGGTGAACTGACCGTCTACGAAAAACACCTGGGCACCGGCAGCGATCCCACGTCAAGCGCACTGACGGTCAACGGTACGTTTACCGTCACCGCCCTCGACGGGTTGCACAGCCTGAGCGTTGGTACGCTCAACGTGATGACCGGCGGCATCACTGCCGGCTTCCCGCAAACCCTGACCACCGCCTTGGGCAACACCCTGACCATCACCGGCTACGATTCTGCCAGTGGCGTAGTCAGCTACAGCTACACCCTCAACGGCAACGATGCCCACCCGAATGCCAACGGCGCCAACAGCCTGAGCGAGCATTTCACGGTCACCGCCACCGACGTCGATGGCAGCACCAACAGTGCCTCGCTGGACGTCAACGTGGTCGATGATCTGCCCAGCGCGGCCGACGACAGCAACCCAGGCGTGGCCTCGGAAAACCAACTGACCCTGGTCGGCAACGTGCTCGACAACGATCAATTGGGCGCCGACCGCGTGACCGACGGCCCAGTCACTCCGGGCACGTTGACGGGCACCTACGGTCATTTGGTGCTGGCGGCGGACGGTACTTACACCTACACGGTTGACACCAGCAATCCGGCGTTCCTTACACTGAAGGCCGATGCCCACGAAGTCTTCACCTACACCATCACCGACTCGGACGGCGACAGCAGCAGCGCCACCCTGACCCTGACGGTGCACAATAACGACGACCCGGTGCTGATTGATGGTCTGAACGTTTGTGGTGGCGAACTGACGGTCTACGAGCGCGCCTTGAGTGATGGCTCGACCCCGGGCACTCCGGCGTTGACCCAGAGCGGCACCTTCACCGTCACCGCACTCGACGGTGTGCAGAACCTGAGCGTCGGCGGGTTGAATGTGGTGACAGCCGGCGTGACTGCTGGCTTCCCGCAAACCCTGACCACCTTCCTCGGCAACACCCTGACCATCACCGGCTATGACTCGGCGACTGGCGTGGTCAGCTACAGCTACACCCTCAATGACAACGAAAATCACCCCACCGCCAACGGCGCCAACAGCCTCAGCGAACACTTCGCGGTCACGGTGACCGACAGCAACGGCAGCACCGCCAGCGACTCGCTGGACGTCAACATCATCGACGACCTGCCGACCGCTAACGCCGATTGCGCCACGGTATTCGAAGGCGCGACCGTAAACATCGCGGTGCTCGGCAATGACAGCAACGGCGCTGATGGTGCTGCCGAGGGCGGCGCGGTGGTCGGCGTGCGCGCCGGTGGTAACACCTCGACTTCGGTGATTGGCGGCCTCGGCGATCCGATCCAGGGCGCCTACGGCTACCTGACCCTGGATGCCGCCGGCAACGCGATCTATCACAGCACCGCCAACGGCGTTTGCCCGCCGGGGGCGACCGATATCTTCACCTACACCATCCGCGACGGCGACGGTGACGAGAGCACCACTACCATCACCATCAATGTCACCGACAGCGGCCTGCACGCCTGCGTCGACTCTTGTCTGACGGTGTTCGAGAAAGGCCTGGACCTCAGCAAGGACGGCCAGGATCTGGCCGCCGGCACGGTGATCGGCAGCGATCCAACCTCCACCAGCGAAACCGCCCACGGCAACCTGGCCGGTTCCGTCGGCGGCGGCAGTGGCCCGCTGACCTTTACCCTGCTCGGCAGCGCCACCGGCGCTTACGGGCAAATCCTGCTCAACCCGGACGGCACTTACACTTACACCCTGACCTCGGCGCCGAAAACTGCGCCCGGCGGCAATGACGGCGCCAACCTCATCACCGAGACCTTCAACTACAAGGTCACCGATGCCTTGGGCAACAGCACCACCAGCAGCATTGTGGTGAACGTCGTCGACGACGTACCCCAAGCCCAGCACTCCGAACGCTTTGCCCCGGCGGGGGAAATTGATACCAACCTGCTGCTGGTGATCGATGTGTCCGGCAGCATGGCCGACTGCTCGGGTGTCGGCTCACTGTCGCGCCTTGAGTTGGCCCAGCAAGCGATCAGCGCCTTGCTCGACAAGTACGATGCACTGGGCGACGTCAAAGTGCAGTTGGTCACGTTCAACGGCGATGCCAGCGGGCAGAGCGCATTCTGGGTCGACGTGGCCACGGCCAAGGCGATCCTCGCCTCGCTGACCGCTGGTGGCGGCACCCACTACGACGACGCTTTGGCGGCGGCCAAGCTGGCCTTCGGTACTGAGGGCAAACTGGTCGGCGCGCAGAACGTCGGCTACTTCTTCTCCGACGGCAAGCCCAACGTGGGCGGGCAGATCGACCCGGCGGACGAGGCGGCGTGGAAAGCCTTCCTCGTTGCCAACGGGATCAAGAACTACGCGATCGGCCTCGGCGGTGGCGTCGATGCCTCCCATCTCAATCCGCTGGCCTACGACGGCAGCAACCACGTCGACACCGATGCCCATCTGGTCACCGACCTCAACCAGCTCAATTCGGTGCTGACCGGTACCGTGGTCGGCGTGCCGATCACCGGCTTGCTGATGGGCGACGGCGGTGGTTTCGGCGCCGATGGCGGCTTTATCAAAACCGTCATCGTCGAAGGCACCACCTACAGCTTCGATCCCCATGGCGACAATAATCACGGCACGCTGTCGGTCATCGAGGGCTTCAATCGCGGGGTGTTCAACACCCTCGACAACAGCCTGATCATCAGCACCCTCAAGGGCGGCGTGCTGGTGATCAACCTCGACACCGGTGAGTTCACCTACACCTCGTTGAAAGCCACGGCGGTCGAACTGACCGAACAGATCGCTTTTACTGCCAGTGACTACGACGGTGACCTGGCCAGCCGCACCCTGAACATCAAGGTGGTGCCGAATACGGCGCCGCTGGCAGCGGATGACCATGTCATCACCAACATTCTCTCGAGCCATATCAGCGTGCCGGGTGCGGCGCTGCTGGCCAACGACAGCGATGCCAATGGCGATCCGTTGACAGCCACCCCGACTACCTTCAACACCGGCTGGATCGTTAAGGGCGCGGATTTCACCGGCAGCGGCGCGATTGATTTCAGTGCGCCTCAGAACATTTCCGCCAACCGCAATCTGGCGGACGTTCGTGGCGCCTTTGCCGCCGATGCGGCCGCCATGACTGCGCTGTTGGTGATCAGCGGATTCCTCGGCCAGGTCAGCCACAGCGGCGCCAACGACGAGGACATGATTACCGTCAACCTGAAAAAAGGCGAAACCCTCAACCTCGATCACAACCTGGCGGCCGGTCATATCGGCATGGAGTATTCGCTTAACGGTGGCGGCTTCCTCGACATCGGCAACGACAGCACCCTGACCGCCAACGAAGACGGCACTTACCGGATCCACATCAGCAACCTGCACAACCCCGACGGCAGCCAACCGAATGCCGCCGAGAGCTACCAGTTGAGCATGACCATCAACTACGCCGGCGCCCACGAGAGCTCGCCGGACTTTGTCGGCAGCTACAGTGCCAACGACAACCACGGCGGCAGCGACGCGGCAGCGGTGAGCATCAGCTACCAGCAAGGCCAGATCTTGACCGGCACCGCTGGTGACGACGTGCTGTTGGCCGGCAATGGTGACAACGTGCTTAACGGCGGTGACGGCAACGACGTGCTGACGGCGGGCAACGGTAACAACGAGCTGCATGGCGGCGCGGGCAACGACCTGTTGTTCAGTGGCCTGGGCAGCGATCTGCTGGACGGCGGCGACGGCATTGACACCGCCAGCTATGCCCATGCGACTGCCGGCGTGACCGTCAACCTCGGCCTGCAAGGGGGGCAGAACACGGTGGGGGCGGGTGTCGATACCCTGGTCAGCATCGAGAACCTGACCGGCTCGAACTGGAACGACACGTTGATCGGCAATGACCAGGACAACCTGATCATCGGCGGCCTGGGCAACAACACCCTGACCGGCGGTGGTGGCTCCGACACCTTCAAGTGGCTGGCCGGCAACAGCGGGCATGATGTGGTCACCGACTTCACCCCCGGCACCGACAAACTCGACCTGTCGCAACTGCTGCAGGGCGAGCATGCCTCGTCAACCTCGCTGGACGACTACCTGCACTTCAGCGTCAGCGGCAGCGGCGCGTCGCTGGTCACCAGCATCGATATCAAGGCCACGGTCGGCGCGCCGTCGACCCAGACCATCGACCTGGCGGGGGTCAACCTGGCCGATCACTACGGTGTGACGCCGGGGGCGGGCGGGGTGATCGCCGGCGGTCACGACACCGCGACCATCATCAACGGCATGCTCAATGATCATTCGTTGAAGGTGGACACGGTCTGAGGATCAGTAGTCCCTGGCGCGGGAGACTTCTCCCGCGCCACACCTTCACTGCTCGCCAGGCACCGGCTGCGGCGCACCGATCAAGCGTCCCATTGCGCCAAAAATCCCCAACTCCTTGAGCGCCTCCAACTCGCCGGCGGTCTCGACCATTTCCGCAATCAGCGGCAGGTCGATGCTGTGGGTGGCGCGGTAGATCGCTTCGATAAACAGCCTCTTGTGGCTTTGCGTGTCGATGCCGCGAATGTAACTGCCGTCGATTTTCAGGTAGGCCAGGCCGAGCTGGGTAAAGTTGCCGATCTGGCTGAAGCTGCCGCCGAAGTGCTGCAGGCCGATGCGGTAACCGGTGTCGCGCAGGCTCAGGCTTAGCTGACGCAGGTCCTCGGGGGGCGGTAATTGATGCTCATCGATTTCCAGGGTCAGTAGCGGTGCCAGTTCCGGCAGCGCGTTCAGCGTGTCGAGGATGATCCGCCGTTGCGTGGTGTCGCGCAGGGTGCTGCCGGACAGGCTCAGGGCCAGCGGCTGGCGATGCTCGGCGAGGTAGTCGAGGGTGTGCTCGAGCATCGCCAGGTCGAATCGCGCCGACCAGCCCAGGCGTTCGATCCAGGGCAGGAAATGCCCGGCGGCGATCGCCTCGCCCTGAGGGTCTAGCAGGCGCGCCAGAACCTTGTGGTGTAGCAGTCGCCCGGTGTCGGCGCATTGCACCACCGGTTGAAAATACAGCTGCAGCTTGCCGTGGGTCAGGGCATCGTCGATCCAGGCGCGCCAGTCGTGGGCGGTCTGCGTGGGGGCGGATCGTGACTGATCGAGGTAGACCCACGGTCGCTCCGGTTGCAGTTGCGCCTGGGCCAGGGCCTGGTCGAGGCGCATCAGTACCTGGTTTGGGGTTTCTCCGGGAACGTAGGGCACTATGCCCAGATGGGCGACCGGCATGCAGTCGCTGGCGCCGGTCAAGCGCAGGTTCTCCAGGGTGGCGCTGATCTCCGCGCCCAGACGGCTCGCTTCCTGGATATCGAGGCCCGGGGTCAGCAGGCTGAACTCGCCGCCACGGTTGCGTGCCGCCAGCCAGGCATGACGTTCGGGTAGCTGGGTCAGGCGCTTGAGCAACTGGCCGATCTGGCTGATCAGGGTGTCAGTGGCCTGTCCGCCGTGGCGCTGGTTGAGGCCGTTCAGGTCATTGATCCGGAACATCAGCAAATGCCCGGCGCTGTTCTGTTCGCCGGGTAACAGTTGGTCGGTCAATTGTTCGTCGAGCAGGCGTCGGTTGGCCAGCCCGGTCAGCTCATCCTGATAGGACGCCGCGCGCAATGTTTCGCTGCGCGCGGCCTCTTCGACGAATAATGCCTTGAGCTTTTCGACCATCTGGTTCATTGCCAGCACCACCCGTTTCAGCTCAGGCGTCCTCGGCAGTTTCTTCACGCTGCGAAATTCTCGTTGGCTGATGGCTTGGGCCTGCTTGACCAGACTGTCGAGGGGGCGCAATTGGCGACGCAGCAACCAGCCGCCGAACACCGCGCTGAGCAGACCGCAGAGCAGCAGCCAGAGCAGGCTGCCGACGCTGCTGTCCCAGAGTTTGGCGAGGGCGAATTGGGGATTGCTCTGCACCTCGACCCGGGCCGCCTGTTCCCAGCCGCGCATGATCAGCGCATCGCCACCTTGCGGGCGCAGATTCACCAGTCTGACGAACCAGGCGGGAATGCCCTCAGCGGTGGCCCGTGTGCTGCGTTCCACCAGCAGGCGCTCATCTTCGATAGCGATCACCCGGATGCTGGAGAAGTAGCCGCTGTCGAAAATCGAGCTGACCATTAACTCAACCATCGCCGGATCGTCCAGTTGCGTGGTCAATGACAAGCCCAAGGCCGTCGCAGCGTCCTGGGCATGGGAGCGCAACTGGCCGAGCATCTGTTCACGGGAGCTCTCCAGGCTGACAAAAAAACTGCCGCTGAACGCCACCAGGAGGAACAGGCAGATGGCCAGGAATAATTGTTTGAGTAGGGACATGTGACGCTCCTTTGCTCGTCAGTCTCAGCCATCGCCCACGGCAAAACCCTCTGCCTGCATCTTGCGCAGCAGGTCCTGCCAGCGTGACAGGCGCTTAGCGTCGCCCTTGCGCTGGCCGCCATTGGCCCCCGGCGTGTACAGGCCTTCGGCATTGAAGGCGTATACCGGCAGCAGGTCCTTGCGTTGCGAGGCGGGGCGGATGTCGCTGATCAGGTTATCGAGGACCAGCGGGTCGGCTGTGGGGCTCGGGTAATACGTCAGGACCATGTGGGCCTGATTGCGGGTCAGCGCCTTGACGTAGGTGATGCGCAGTTTTTCGGCGGGCACGCCCAATTGGCGAAGGCTGAAGTATTTGCCCAGGGCGTAGTCTTCGCAGTCACCGGCGCCCTTGACCAGCGCTTCGACTGGCGTTGCCCAGTAATCGATTTGCTGCCAGACGCGGCTGTCGTCGCGAAAACTCAGTTGCTGGTTGAAGAAGCGATTGACCGCTGTCAGTTGGTCGCGCTCGGGCAGTCCGGCCTGGCTTTGCAGCATTTGGTTCCACGCCTCAATCCGTCCCTGCGCACTGCCCAATGGGCCATAGCGTTGTTCGGCAGTGGTCAGGATGTCAGCGAAATTCCAGTTCGCCCGAACAGCCTCCAACCCTGGCAGCAGGAAAAACCCGAGAAGCAGCCATCCGCCGAGCCGGCGTCGGGGCGTTGACCATCCTGGACTTCGCGGGCGACGAGGCATGCCGGGCGGCTCACATGCAGATCTGTGGAGTCTAGGCGTTGTTGGGCAAAAGGCCGGGCCAATTATCGAGTGGTCGGCTCAGGGCTTTTCGAGGGTCTTCTGGCGCAGGATGTAGACCGTCACCAGCACTGCGCTGGTCAACATGAAGCCACGAGCCCAGGGCAGGGGGACCAGGTAGCAGGAAAACAGGATGCTCGCCCACATCAGGCCAATGGCGTAGACCTTGCCCTTGAGCGGAATGCCGTTGCCGTCCAGGTAGTCGCGAATCCACGGGCCGAGGCGCGGATGCTCCACCAGCCATTGATAGAAGCGCGGCGAACTGCGGGCAAAACAGGCGGCGGCCAGCAGCAGGAAGGGGGTAGTAGGCAGGACGGGCAGGAAGATGCCGATCACTCCCAACGCTACGCTCAACCAGCCAATGGTCAGGAGTGCGTAGCGCAGCATCAGGGAGCGGTTGCCTATGGGATCAGCCACAGGCAGGAACTCAGTGGTGACGAGGCTTGAGAATCGCCGGTTTTTCGTCCGGTGCGTTGCACAGCAGGTACAGCGCAGTCAGGGCTTCCGGGATCTGTACGATCATGTCGTCCATCAGATTGGCGTCCGAGGCGATGTCGGAGAATTCCGGTTGCTCGTCGAACAGGCCGGAACCGACCATGATCGGCAGCAGCATTTCGCTGACTTCGTCTTCGGCGGTTTCGAACCAGGCTTCTTCACGCAGGAACACGCCCTCCATGAAGCCGATGCACCAGCCGCGCAGTTCGGAGTCGTCCGGGTCATCGCCGAGGTCGAGGTCGCATGGCAACTCGAATTCCTCATCGGAAGCCAGTTGGCGTGCGATGTGGGCCTTGAGGCCGATCAGCGTGGCTTCGATTTCCTCACGCTGGGCGTCGCTGGTGTAGTGCGGCTCTTCCGCGAACAGGGCGTCGATCCACTCGCGCTCCGGCACGGTTTCGGCACAGATCGACAGGGCGGTGAGGTAGCCATGGGCGGCCACGTAGTCCAGCGCCTCGTCATGCAGTTCATCGGCGTCGAGGAAGACTTGCAGGCGGGTTAATTGCTCAGCGAAGGACATTGGGAGGGCTACCTTGGGAATATACGATGAGCAAGTTTAGGCGTTCTTGAGCGCCCAGGCCAGCCGCGCAGCGGATTTGCCGGTAATTGCACAGGTTGTCCGGCAAGCAGGGACTATTCGTCAGTGAAGTCCATTGCCGGGCAGCGCTCGGGTATACTCGCGCGTTTTGTTATGCCCGGCAGGTTTGGCGCATGCCCCGGACAAATCCGCTAACGGATCTGGCCGTGAACATCGCGCGGTTTTGAGCCAGCCTGCACACCGGGATTTTCAGCACCATTGGGAGTTTTTCATGCTCGAACAGGCTCAACGCGTCCTCAAGGACATCTTCGGCTACGACAGTTTCCGTGGTCGCCAGGGTGCCATCATTGAGCGCGTGGCCAGCGGCGGCGACGCCTTGGTGTTGATGCCTACCGGCGGCGGCAAGTCCCTGTGCTTCCAGGTGCCGGCGCTGTTGCGCAACGGCCTGGCGGTGGTCGTTTCGCCGCTGATCGCGTTGATGGATGACCAGGTCGCGACTCTCGAAGAGCTGGGGGTCGCAGCCGCCTCGCTGAACTCGACCCTGAGCCCCGAGCAACAGCGCGACCTTGCCGCGCGCATCCGTCGTGGCGAAGTGAAAATGCTCTACCTGGCGCCGGAACGGCTGGTCCAGCCACGCATGCTGGCGTTCCTGCAGAGCCTGGAAATCGCCCTGTTCGCCATCGACGAAGCCCACTGTGTGTCGCAATGGGGCCATGATTTCCGCCGCGAATACCTGCAATTGGGCCAGTTGGCCGAATTGTTCCCCAACGTCCCGCGCATCGCCCTGACCGCCACCGCCGACAAGCGCACCCGCGAAGAAATCGTCGAGCGCCTGCATTTGCAGAATGCCGAGCGTTTTCTGTCGAGCTTCGACCGGCCGAACATTTTCTACCGCATCGTGCCCAAGGAGCAGCCTCGCAAGCAATTGCTGGCGTTCCTCGCCGAGCGTCGCAGCGACGCCGGCATCGTCTATTGCCTGTCGCGCAAGAAGGTCGACGAGGTGGCGGTGTTCCTCAGCGAGCAGGGTTTTCCGGCGTTGCCGTACCACGCCGGGCTGGCCAACGAGGTGCGCGCCGAGAACCAGAAGCGCTTCCTCAACGAGGAGGGCCTGATCATGGTTGCCACCGTGGCGTTCGGCATGGGCATCGACAAGCCCAACGTGCGCTTTGTCGCGCACCTCGACCTGCCCAAGTCGCTCGAGGCGTATTACCAGGAAACCGGTCGTGGCGGGCGCGACGGCCTGCCGGCGGACGCCTGGATGGCCTACGGCCTGCAGGACGTGGTGATGCTCAAGCAAATGCTGCAGAACTCCGAAGGCGATGAACGCCACAAGCGCCTGGAGCAGCACAAGCTCGACGCCATGCTGTCGTTGTGCGAAGAAACCCGCTGCCGTCGTCAGACCTTGCTCGCCTATTTCGACGAAGACATGCCGCAACCCTGCGGGCATTGCGATAACTGCGTCGACGGCGTGCAAACCTGGGACGCCACCGAGCCGGCGCGCCAGGCCTTGTCGGCGATTTATCGCACCGGCCAGCGCTACGGCGTCGGGCATCTGGTAGAGGTGTTGCTGGGCAAGGACAACGAAAAGGTGCGGGGTGCCGGGCATCAACACCTGGCGGTGTTCGGCGTCGGCAAGGGCCGGGCCGAGGGCGAGTGGCGCTCATTGTTCCGCCAGTTGGTGGCCCGTGGCCTGGCCGATATCGACCTCGATGGCTACGGCGGTCTGCGCCTGAGCGACAGCTGCCGGCCGCTGCTCAAGGGCGAAGTGACCCTGGAATTGCGTCGCGACCTGAAACCGCAAACCACCGCCAAGACCGGCTCCAGCCAGGCCAGCCAATTGGTGCGTGGCGAAGAGCGGGAACAATGGGAAGCGTTGCGCGCCCTGCGCCGCAAGCTCGCCGAAGAACATGGCGTGCCGCCCTACGTTATCTTTCCCGACTCCACGTTGCTGGAAATGCTCCGCAGCCAGCCGGGCTCCCTGGCGGAGATGGCGCGGGTCAGCGGCGTCGGTGCGCGCAAGCTGGAGCGTTATGGCGATGCGTTCCTCGAGGTCCTTGGCGGCCGGGCCGAGGCGCCGAAAGTGGTGGCCGACCTGCGCCACGAGTTGATTACCCTGGCCCGCGCCGGCATGACCCCGCTGCAGATTGCCGGGCAGTTGCAATGCTCGGAGAAAAACGTCTACACGCTGTTGGCCGAAGCCATCGGCAAGCAACAATTGTCGCTGGAGCAGGCTCTGGATCTGCCGGAAGACCTGCTGGGCGAAGTGCAGGATGCGTTCCTCGACGGCGAGGGCGAATTGCCGGCCGTCGCCGAAATCGCTCCGCTGTTTGCCGGTCGGGTTCCGGAGGGCGTGTTGTACTGCGTGCGTGCCGCCTTGCAGTCAGAATTCGAGATGTAACTTGACGCCTCTCAAGATGTAACGATTCAGTACAGTCTCGACCTTGCTTCGTACCGAGGGTCATGCTTAGCTGGCTAACAATTAGTATTACTTCGATATCAGTCTAAACATGAGTGTTTTATGCCGTTAACCGAACAACACCGCTTTGGCATGCAGTTGGCGCAAATGTCTCGCGGTTGGCGCGCCGAACTGGATCGCCGTCTTGCTGGCCTCGGCCTGTCTCAGGCCCGATGGCTGGTGCTGCTGCACCTGGCGCGTTTCAAGGACGCGCCTACCCAGCGCGAGCTGGCGCAAAGCGTCGGCGTTGAGGGGCCAACCCTGGCTCGCCTGCTCGACAGCCTGGAAACCCAGGGCCTGGTTCAGCGCCTGGCGGTGGCTGAAGACCGTCGGGCGAAGAAAATTCTTCTTTGCGATACGGCCCGTCCGCTGATCGAGCAAATCGAAACCATCGCCAACGCGCTGCGCCAGGAGTTGTTCGAAGGCGTCGATGAGGAAGAGATCAAGCTGTGCATGCGCGTCCACAGCCGCATCCTCGCCAATCTGGAGAAGTGATTCATCCCCCCCCTCTGCGTGAAGCCGGCCAGCCTTAGAAGGTCTGGCCCAGGTTCATGTAAATCGCCTGCTGGTCATCGTCGTTGAAGCCGTAACTGAAGTTCAGTGGCCCGAGCGGCGTGTCAAATCCGAGGAACACGCTGGCGGCGTTGATGTAGCCGCTGTCGAACTCGTTGTCGTTGTTCCACGCCCGGCCGCGTTCCAGCGAGCCACCCACGTACAGCGGGAAGTCCAGCGGCAGGTAGGAGCGCGGGGTCAGGCGCCGGTAGTACACGGCGCGCAGCAGGCTGGCGTTCTGTCCGGATATCGCATCCTCGCGAAAGCCCGAGAGTTGCCGCGCGCCGCCGAGCAGGAAGCTCGACGTGACCACGTTGGCCTGGTCCAGTGTGCGCCCGTAACGCCCGCCAAGGACGTAAGTGTCGGGGCCGAAGCTCAGCGCCTTGTCCAGCTTGAACTCCCACTGTCGATAACGCTGGTCCGATCCCAGCTCCGGCTCGAATTGGCGGAATGCCAGGCCGATGTCCTCGCCGGCATGTGGAAAATAGACGTTGTCCAGTGAGTCGAACGAGTACTTGAGCTGGTAGAAGCCTTCGTTGAAGCTTTCGCTGGGCAGGCTCTGGTCGCCGATGCGCACATCAGCCTTGCCCCAGGCTTCGCCGACCCCGAGGCGGATTTCGCCGCTGTTGCCGATCTGTCGTCCGACGTTCAAACCAAAACCGTAACGTTCCAGGCGGTACTCGGCCACGGGGTCGTTGTCGAGAATGGCCTCGACATTCTGCGACTCGATCGCCGCGTAGGGCGCGATGAAGTAGCGCGAACCGACGTCCAGCGGCTGGTAGAACTCGGTGTACAACTCCTGCTGATCGCCGATCTGCAAGCGGGTCAGCCATTCGGCGCCGAGGCGGTTGATGCCGTTCATGCGGTAACTGGCGCCAATGTTGAAGGCGCTGTCGCCTTCCATGTCATCCGAGAGGTTCAGGCCCAGGCGCAGGTAGTCGGTGCCGGTGCGCTTGCCGCGGGCGCGGATTACCAGGGTGTGCTCGTCGCCCTTGTGCACTACGCGGTACTGCACCTGCTCGAAGTAGTCCAGGCCATACAGGGTGCCCATGTCGGTCTGCAGGCGGCCCATGTCCAATGGTTCGCCGATGTTCTGCCGGATGTAGTAGCGGATCACGTCGTCACCGACCTTCGAGTCGTTTTCCACCTTGATCGCGGTGATGATCGGCGTGCGTTGCCCGGGCGCGCGGGCCGCGTTCAATTCGGCATCCACCGGTTCGGCGGGGCGCAGTCTGGCGAGGCGGGCATCGAGAATGCGCGTGGCGCGATAGCCGGCATCGATCATTTCCTCAGCCTTGCCAAAGTCGGTGACGCCAAAGCTGGCCAGCGGCGGCTCGATCAGCACATCGTTCGGGTGCAGGGCGGCCAGTTGTTCTTCGGAGTTGCGCCGGGTCATCAGGGTGATCGACTGGTTGAGCACGTCGACCACCGTTGCCAGCTGTTTGCGGCTACGTAGCGGGGTGCCGATGTCGACCACGATGGCGACGTCAACGCCCATTTCCCGTGCCACATCCAACGGAATGTTGTCGGTCATGCCGCCGTCCACCAGCAGTCGGCCGTCGAGTTCGACCGGGGCGAACACCGCCGGGATCGACATGCTGGCGCGGATCACCTGGGGCAAATGGCCTTTGCGAAATACCACTTTTTCGCCGCTGGCAATGTCGGTGGCCACGGCGCGGAAAGGGATCGGTAATTTGTCGAAGTCCCGAGTATCGCTGGTATGGGCCAGCAGGCTTTCGAGCAGCAGCGACAGGTTCTGGCCCTGGATCACCCCAAGCGGCAGGCCGAGGCTGCCGTCATCGCGAAAACTGAGCTTCTGCTTGACCAGGAAATCGCGGTCATCCTGTTTGCGCCGAAACGGTACATCGGCACGTGGCGGGGCATCCGACAGGGCCTGTTGCCAGTCGATCTTCAGGGCGAGTTTTTCCAGCTCGTCAATCTTGTATCCCGAGGCGTACAGCCCGCCGATCACTGCGCCCATGCTGGTGCCGGCGATCGCGTCGATCTTGATCCCCTGTTCCTCCAGTGCCTTGAGCACGCCAATGTGCGCCAGCCCGCGCGCGGCGCCACCGGACAGCACCAGGCCGACTTTCGGTCGCGGCGTTTCGGCGGCGAGCACACACAGGGGCAGCAAACACAGGAGCAGGCAGGACAGCAGGCGGCGCATCGGGTATCTCGGGTGATCGTTAAAGGCGGCTATTATAGCGACGCTATCGCCCTCAGGAGTTTCGCCCGCATGACCGCCAGCAAACCGGAAATTGTCATCACTTACTGCACCCAGTGCCAATGGCTGTTGCGTGCCGCCTGGCTGGCACAGGAACTGCTCAGCACCTTTGGCGACGACCTGGGAAAAGTGTCATTGGTGCCGGGCACCGGCGGCATCTTCCGGATTGATTGTGAGGGCGTGCAGATCTGGGAGCGCAAGGCCGACGGCGGTTTTCCGGAAGCCAAGGTGCTCAAGCAGCGGGTACGGGACCAGATCGATCCGCAGCGCGACCTGGGGCACAACGATCGCACCCAATAACGCTCTGCGAACCCTCAGTGAGCGCTGGCCGCGACCGTTGGTTTGTTGTCGGGCGCGCGGTTGCCCAGGCTGCTGACGACCACAATCGCGACGATGATCAACGCGCCACCGAGCAGCATGCGCAGGGTCGGGGTTTCGCCAAACAGCAGCCAGGCCACCGTGATGCCGTAGACCGGTTCCAGGGCGAACACCACCGCCGCCGTGCGCGCCTTGATCACTGCCAGGCTGGCGACGAACAGGCTATGGGCCAGGCCGGTGCAGAAGATGCCAAGTAGGGCGATCCACAGCCAGTCCAGTGCACGCACACCGCTCAGATCAGGGGCAGCCACCGGCAACAGGCACAAGGCCACCACCACGTTTTGGCACAGCGCCGCCTGCACTGCCGGAATTCGCCCCGAGCTGGCCCGGTTGGTCAGTGACAGCAGCGAGAACAGCAGGCCGGACCCCACCGCCCAGAACAGCCCGGTGGTGGCTTGGCTCGCGAGGTCGAAGGCCGGGGTCACCAACACCAGGCCGATGCTCACCAGCACCACCAGGAGGATTTCATTGGCGCGAATCCGCTCGCGGAAAATCAGGCCTTCGAGGATCACGGTGAACGCCGGGAAGCTGGCAAAGCCCAGGGTCGCAATGGCCACGCCGGCAACTTTCACGGCGATGAAAAAGCTCACCCAGTGCCCGGCCAGCAGCAGGCCGCCGAGCAGCAGGCGACGCAGGTCGCGGGCGTCCAGGCGTTGCCAGGTGCTGCTGCGGGAAAATCGCGCAAAGCAGGCCAGGGCCAATACGGCGAAGGCGGCGCGGCCGAAGACGATGATGGCGGGGGAGGCAGCGGCGAGCTTGCCGAACACACCAGTCAGGCCAAACATCAGTGCACCGATATGCAGGGCGCCTAGGGCGGAACGGGGAGTCATTGCAATCCTTGAGATGAAATTTCAGACACCCGCTCACTCTAAAGTGAGGGACGTTGAGTGTCTGTCGCCAGACTCGCGTCTTTTAGCGCTGGCCTATTGCACGCTCACCGCTCGGCGCAGGCTGCCGGGCGCGGCGCCGAACTCGCGCTGCACCGCGGCGCTGAATGCGCTTTGCGAGGTGTAGCCGACACGGCAGGCCACTTCGCCGATGGGCAGTGCGGTTTCGCGGAGCAATTTAACCGCGATATGCAGACGTCGGCTGCGAATGTAATCCATCGGCGTCTGCCCGCATTCGGCGACGAAGCGCGCATGCAGACGGGCTGTGGACAAACCGGCGACCTGCGCAAGGTCGGCGACTTGCAACGGGTAGGCGGCGTATTGATCAATGTGCGCATTCAGCGCAGCGAAGGGCAGGCGGCGCCCGCCAAGGTTCTGCGGTGCGACATTGTTGAGGCTGGCCAGCAACAGCACGGCGCCCTGCTGGGCAATCAGCGGATCCTGCACCGGGCTGCTGGCCAGCCAACTGACCAGCTGACTCTGCCCGGCATCCAGCGGCAGGCGACCGGGGGTATCGAGCAAGCGTCGACTGGCCTCGGCGTGCTCGCCCAACGACTGCCCCACCCACTGATCGCTCGGCACGTCGAGCACCAGGCAACGACTGCCATTGGGGCTGCCACAGGCGTGATGGGCGCCCGCCGGTACCACCACGAAACTCTGCTGCAGCACCTGGCTGCCATGCCCGTCGACCTCGAAGTCGAGCGCGCCCGACAGGCCGAACACTAACTGGGCGTGGTCATGGCTGTGGACGATCAAGTCGTGGCTGTATTGGCGCAGGGTGAGTATCGGACGCATCGGCTGTTCCTCGGCAGAACCACAGTCTACACCGCTTGCGGATGGGGCCGGGCTGTCATTGGACTGCCGCATTTATGTCATGGACTATTAATCGCCGCGGCGCAAGCTGGCGGAAAATCTGCCGGGGATTGCCCATGACCAGTGCTGAACTCGCCAAGCCCAGCCGCAAACAACGGGTGCGCACCTTGTGGATTTCCGACGTGCACCTGGGCACCCGGGATTGCCAGGCCGAGCATCTCTCGCAATTTCTCAAGGGTTATCAGGCCGACAAGGTTTACCTGGTGGGCGATATCATCGACGGCTGGAAATTGCGCAGCGGCATGTATTGGCCCCAGGCCCACACCAACGTGATCCGCCGGTTGCTGACCATGAGCAAGCGCGGTACCGAGGTGATCTACGTCACCGGCAACCATGACGAATTCCTGCGGCGCTATTCGAAGCTGATCCTCGGCAACATACAGCTGGTGGACGAGGCGGTGCACGTCACCGCCGATGGCCGGCATCTGCTGGTGATCCACGGTGACCAGTTCGACGTGATCACCCGTTACCACCGCTGGTTGGCCTTTCTCGGCGACTCGGCCTACGAATTCACCCTGACCCTCAACCGCTGGCTCAACCACTGGCGCGCCCGCTATGGCTACGGCTACTGGTCGCTGTCGGCCTACCTCAAGCACAAGGTCAAGACCGCGGTCAGTTTCATCAGTGACTTCGAAGAAGCCATCGCCCATGAGTGCGTCAAGCGCGAACTGCATGGGGTGGTCTGTGGGCACATCCACCACGCCGAAATCCGCAAGGTCGGCGGGGTGGACTACCTCAATTGCGGAGACTGGGTGGAATCCTGCACCGCGTTGATCGAGCATTGGGACGGCACGATCGAGTTGTATCGATTGGCGGATGCGCAGGCGTTGGCGGCGCAGCTGAAGGTGGCGGAGGCCGTTTGAATGTCTATTGAAGGAGCCGGAATGCCGGCCAAGGCGGTCTGCAGTTTTGCATTGACGGTACGGACGCGTTCGCTGGCAAGCCAGCGCCTACAGCGGCGTCAAACCGGTGCGTACTGCTCCATCGCCGCCGTATAAATCGAGTTCTTCGGCTGACTGAACAACCGCTCCATCATCGGCTCAAAAAAACTCAACGGCAGGGTGTCGTAGTCAGGATCGAACGCCGCAGCATCGTACCTGGCACAGAACTCAATGGTCGGGTGGTACTGCGGATGATCACTGAATTGCTCGCGCAAGTGCCGGTCCATACCCAGGTGGTGGAAAAAATAATAGCCCTGGAAGATCCCGTGCTTTTCCACCATCCACAGGTTTTGTGCACTGACGAAGGGTTTGAGGATCGCGGCGGCGATGTCCGGGTGGTTATAGCTGCCGAGGGTGTCGCCGATGTCATGCAGCAGCGCGCAAACCACGTATTCCTCGTCGCGGCCATCACGCCAGGCACGGCTGGCGGTCTGCAGGGAGTGGGTCAGTCGATCCACCGGGAAGCCGCCGAAATCTCCTTCGAGCAACTTCAGGTGCGCGACGATGCGCGCTGGCAGTTGCTTGGCGTAGGCGCTGAAATCGGCAGCGATGATTTCCCAATCTTCTTGCGTGCCGTCTTTCATGTGGGTGAAACGGGCGTGCGCATTCATCGACTATCCTTTTATTGTTTTTCAGCAGGATGGGACTGAGTGTACGACCTCATCCCGCCAGCGCAGTGGCCTCGTGGGACGGCTTGATGGCCCGGCGGGCCGGGCGCTAGAACGGCACCTTGCCAAGAATCATGTCGCGGTACATGACGAAATCACCGAGTAGGCTGTAGAGCGGGTGCTGAAAGGTGGCCGGGCGGTTCCTTTCATAGAAAAAATGCCCGACCCAGGCAAAGCTGTAACCGGCGACAGGCAGGGCCAGCATCAGCAGCATGGAACCTTTGGCGATGGCCATGGCCAGGATGAAAATCACCAACGTCGTGCCGGTAAAGTGCAGGCGCCGACACGTACTGTTGCTGTGCTCGGCCAGATAGTACGGATAGAACTCGGCGAAACTGTTGAAACGTCTGACGTTTTCCACGACTGCAATCTCTGAGATTTATTGTTCTGCTGGTCGGATATTCTACGGGCAGCTTATTTGAGTCTAGAGTGATCATTGGCAACGGCCAGTGACAATAGGCGCCACTTTAGTATCCTTGGAAAATTGGCTGTCAATCGCGAGTCATCAACTAAGAAAACGCCATGAGCGAACGAACGACTTCAGCAACTTGGGCGATGGGGATTGTCAAGGCACTGGAAATGGACGGCCTGGATTGCCGGGCCCTGTTCAGCCAGTTGGGACTGGACTTTGAGGCGCTGGATGATCCGGATGCGCGCTTCCCGCAGGATTCCATGACCCGCCTGTGGCAATTGGCAGTGGAGCTTTCCGGAAATCCGGCGATTGGCTTGAACATGGGCAAGGTGGTGCGTCCCGCGTCCTTTCATGTCGCGGGTTACGCCTTGATGTCCAGTCAGACCCTGGCCGAAGGCTTCAAGCGTCTGGTGCGTTATCAGCGAATCATCGCCGAAAGCGCTGACTTGAGTTTCCGCCTGTTGCCGGAAGGTTATGCGCTGATCCTGACGGTTCACGGTGACCATCTGCCGCCGACCCGGCAAAGTGCCGAAGCTTCACTGGCCTGTGCACTGGGCCTGTGCGGCTGGCTGACCGGGCGCACCCTGCAGCCGCGCAAGGTGCTGATCCAGGGGGCACAGCCCATTGATCTGGAACCCTACAAACAAGCCTTTCACGCCCCGTTGGAGTTCAATGCGCCCTACGATGCGTTGATCTTCGAGCGGGCGGACATGGAGGCGCCGCTGCCGACAGCCAACGAGGCGATGGCGTTGCTGCATGATCGTTTTGCCGGGGAGTATCTGGCGCGTTTTTCCGAAAGTCGGGTAACCCACAAGGCTCGCCAGGTGCTGTGTCGCTTGTTGCCCCAGGGCGAGCCGAAGCGCGACACCGTGGCGCAAACCCTGCACCTGTCCCAGCGCACGCTGCAGCGCCGTCTGCAGGAAGAAGGCACGAGCTTTCAGGCCCTGCTGGACGACACCCGCCGCGAACTGGCCGAGCAGTACCTGGCCCAGCCCAGCATGACCTTGCTGGAAATTGCCTACCTGCTGGGCTTTGCCGATCCGAGTAACTTCTTCCGGGCATTTCGCCGATGGTTCGAGGTCACCCCCGGCGAGTATCGCTTGCGCCTGCTGGAAACGCCGCAGGTTGTCAGTGACGCCAAAACGCCGGAATACACAGCACAAACACGGTGATGATCTCCAGTCGCCCGAGCAGCATGCCCACCGACAGAATCCATTTGGCCGCATCCGGCAGGCTGGCGAAGTTGCCGGCCGGGCCAATGGTCTCGCCCAGCCCCGGACCTACGCCGGATACCGTACTGGCGGCGCCCGTCAGCGCGGTCATCCAGTCGACGCCCAACAGCGACAGCAGCAGGGCGATTACGCAAATGGTGATGGCAAAGAAGAACGAAAAGGTCAGGATCGAACGCACGATTTCTTCGTCGAGGCGGTGACCGTTGTATTTTTGCTTGATCACCGCCCGTGGGTGAATCAGCTGGTTAAGGTTGGCCTTGAGCAGGATGTAGGCGACCTGGAAACGGAAGATCTTGATCCCGCCAGCAGTGGAGCCGGAGCAGCCGCCGACGAATCCCAGGTAGAAGAACAGCATTAGCGAGAAATTGCCCCAAAGGCTGTAGTCCCCCAGCGCGAAGCCGGTCGTGGTGACCACCGAGGTCACGTTCAGCGCGACATGCCGCAGCGCATCCAGCCAGTGCAGGTTGGTGGTCCACCAATACCAGGTGCCGAGCACCAGCCAGGTGGCCAGCAACATGCCGATCAAGCCCTGCACCTGCTGATCTTTGATCAAGGCCCGGCGATTGCCACGCAGGGTCGCCACGTACAAGGTGAAGGGCAGGCTGCCGAGTATCATCACCACCACCGCCACCCAATGCACGGCCGGCTGCGACCACTTGGCCAGGGACTGGTCGGAGGTGGAGAAACCGCCGGTGGAAATCGCCGACATGGCGTGGTTGATCGCATCGAAGGGGCTCATCCCGGCCCACCAGAACGCCAGGCTGCCAAGGATGGTGATGCCCACATAAGCGGCGACGATCAGCCGCGCCACCATGTGCGAGCGCGGCATGACCTTTTCCGAGCGGTCCGAAGACTCGGTCTGGAACAGGCGCATGCCACCGATACGCAGCAGCGGCAGGATCGCCACCGCCATGCCGATAAAGCCTATGCCGCCGAGCCAGTGCAGCAGCGAGCGCCACATCAGGATGCCCGGTGACATGTTATCCAGCCCGCTGAGTACGGTGGAACCGGTGGCGGTGATGCCGGACATGCTTTCGAAAAACGAGTCGGTGTAGCTGATGTGCTGGGTCAGCAGGAACGGCAGCGCGGCGAAAATGCACACCACTACCCAACTGGTCACGGTCAACAGATACATGTCCCGGGGGCGCAGGTGCACGTGTTCTGGGCGGCCGGGGATGACCAGCGCCAAGCCGGCGAGGAAGGTGATCATGCTCGACCAGAGGAAGGACGGCAGGTCGCTGGTGCGCTCGTAGATCACCAGCGTCGCCATCGGCACGACCATGCTGACGGACAGGGTGATCAGGAAGATGCCGATAATAAAACCAATGATCCGCAGGGTCGGCAACGCCATGAAGTCCGCTCGGGCTGATGTGAGAAGGGCGCCATTCTACCCGCGAGGCGGGCTATGTAAACCGGCATGCCGGTGGCAGTTACCGCTAGAATAGCCAAACAATTTTTCAGGAGGTGGCCGATGCAGGCTCTCGACGCTTTGCTCAACCGAGTTTCCGTTCCCCGTTTGCTTGACCCGGCACCGACCGCCGAACAGCGCGAGGTGTTGTTTGCCGCGGCCATGCGCGCGCCGGATCACGGCCATCTGCAGCCGTGGCGCTTCCTCACGGTGGAAGGGCAGGCGCGCGAGCAACTGGGAGAAATCCTCGCCCAGGCCGCATTGGCACAGGATGCCGAGGCACCGCAGGCGGTGGTCGACAAGGCGCGTAACGGGCCATTGCGCGCACCGCTGGTGGTGGTAGTGATCGCCAAGTTGCAGGAACACGTCAAGTATCCGAAATCGGAGCAACTGTTGGCAGCGGGCTGCGCTGCCCACGGTATTTTGCTGGCGGCCTATGCCCAGGGCATCGGCGCGGTGTGGCGTACCGGTGAGTTGGCGTATTCACCGCAAGTGGCTCAGGGGTTGGGCCTGGCGGAAGGGGAGGAGGTGATTGCGTTCCTGTACCTCGGCACTCCGCAGAAAGAACCGCGGGTGGCCGAGAAGGCGGATCTGGCGGAGTTTGTCAGCGCTTGGTCGGGTGAGTGATAAACCTGCAAGAGCGTGTGAACCGAGAAAGCCTACGGGCGAAGACTCTCTCGGCTACCCCACTACCCCCGGCGCCAACGGCAACTCCAGACTGGCGATAAACCCGCCCTCAGGATGATTGCCCAGCACCAGACTGCCGCCATGACGCTCCGCAGCACGCCGTGCGATGGCCAAACCCAGGCCATGCCCGGCGGCGCTCTGGCCGGGGGCGCGGAAGAACGGCTCGCCCAGTTGCGCCAGATGTTGCTCCTCAACCCCGGGACCGTGATCGCGCACGCTGATAACGATGCGTTCGCCCTGGCGCAAGGCCAGGACTTCGATAGCCTGACCTGGCGGGTTGAAGCGCTGGGCGTTGCGCAGCAGGTTATCGAGGGCGCGCTCGAGCATGGTCGGCCAGCCTTTGAGGTGCAGTTGCTGTTCGGCCTGGAGCTCGATCTGTTGTTCCGGTGACGCCATGCCGGCATCTTTTTGCACCGCGCTCAGCAGCGCATTCAGATCCACCTCTTCGGCACTGGCGTTATCGGCGTCGACCCGTGCCAACACCAGAATTTCACTGATCAGTGCTTCCAGGCGGTCGCACTCGCGGGTCAGGCGTGGCCAGAGTTTTTCTCGCTCTTCGGGGCCGGCGCGCTCGGCCAGGGCCAGGGCGATACGCAAGCGCGCCAGAGGTGAGCGCAGTTCATGGGAAACGTCGCGCAGCAGTTGTCGCTGGCTGCCGATCAGGCTCTGCAGGCGCGCGCCCATGCGGTTGAAGTCGTTGGCCAACACGCCAAATTCGTCGCGTCGGTTGGCCAGGCGCGCCAGGCTGTTCTGTTGGTAGGTGGTTTGCCCAAGGTCGTGCACGGCACCGCGCAAACGGCTCAGCGGACGGGTGATGGACAGCGTCACCAGCAGGCTGAACAGGGTCAACACCACCAGCGCGATGCCCAGCGCACTCAAGGGCCAGAGCAGGCTTTCGCGGTGCCAGGCATCGAGTTCCGGGTGCGGGATGCGGTAGATCAGCAGGTAGGTTTCGCCGGTTTTCGGGCTGGTGTACTCATCGGTCAGGCGCCGCCACGGCAGGTGCCGGTCATTGCTGTCGTTCTGCCGCGCCTCGAAGGCCGCTGCTCGCTTGGGGAAGGTGCCGCGCACCACCGGGTCGCCGCTTTCGTTAAGCACCTGGACGTCGATGTGATAACGCCGTTTGCGTTTTTCCAGCAACGCCTGCGCGGCGTCTTCGCCGTTTTCCTCGTAGCGCTCGGTCCATTGTTGCGCCAGGGTATTGAGGCCGGGATGGCGGCTGAGAATCCAGGCGTCCTGATTGAGCATGTGCCCCATCAGGATCGACAGCCCTGCAACCAGAGCGATGGCCAGCCAGAAACTGGCAAGGATGCGCCAGAACAATGAACGCACGGGAAGCCCTCAAACAAGGAAAGCCCAATGGCGTTGGCCATTGGGCTGGGGAGTAGCGCCTGGTGATTATTGCGCTTTTTGCGGTTGCTGGGCTTTCCAGGCCTGGAACTGCTGCCATTCGGCCTTGCGTTCGGCGCGTTGTTTCTGGATCTCGTCGAACTTCTTCTGCTGGTCAGGCTTGAGCAGGGCGCGGACGTCGGCCTCGGCTTTCTGCTTACTGGAAGCCATTTCGTCTTGCATGGCTTTCTGTTCGGCGGGTGGCAGTTTTTCCAGGTACTTGTCGACCAGTTGCTTACGGTCGTGCATCTGCTCGCCCATGATTTTGCGGATCTGCTCGCGCTGTTCGCGGCTCAGGTCGAGTTGGCCGTACGGGCCCTTACCGTGTTCGTGCATCTGACCGCCGTGACGCGGGCCGTCCATCGGACCCATCGGTCCCTGGCCTTCAGGCATGGCCATGGCGACGGTTGGTAGGGCTGCAGCGAACATCAGAGCGATAAGAGTCTTGCGCATGGTGTATCTCCTTGTCTCGTTCCCGGTGTGTTCCGGATGAGTTCAGATTACCGGGATCAAGGTCAGCCGCCGTCAGCGAAGCGTAAAGCTTGGGTAAAGACGTTCAGCATCGAAGCTGACATCAGAGGCTGTAATAATACCCACGGCTGCGCAAAGCAACGATCCGCGGACGCCCGTCGGGATGCGGACCGATCTTCTTTCGCAGGTTGCTGACGTGCATGTCGAGGCTGCGGTCGTACAGGGTCAGTTTGCGACCCAGGGCGATCTGCGCCAGTTCCTGCTTATCCAGCGGTTCGCCCGGTTGCTTGAGCAAGGCCTCGAGCAGGCGGCTTTCAGAAACGGTCAGGGTGAATTCCTGCTCGTCGATGCTGACCACGCCGCGCACCGGGCTGAAACACAGGTCGCCCAGTTCCATCTGGCTCGGGGCAGCCGCCGGATGACTGCGGCGCAACACCGCTCGCAAGCGCGCGGTCAGTTCACGGGGATCGCAGGGTTTGGCCAGGTAATCGTCGGCGCCCAGTTCCAGGCCGAGAATCCGGTCCAGCGGTTCGCCGCGGGCCGAGAGCATCAGCACCGGCAAGTCGGGATGGTCGTTGCGCAGCTGCTTGAGCAGTTCCAGGCCGCTGCCGTCGGGCAGCATCACGTCAAGCACCACGGCTGCTGGCGCCGAATCGGCCAGCGCACGCCGCGCACTGTTGCCATCGTGGCAAGCCCGGACCACAAAGCCTTCCTGGCTCAACCAGCTCCCCAGCAGCTCACACAGCTCCTGGTCATCATCAATCAGTAACAGCTCGCTCATGACTCACTCAATTTAGCCATTGTCGACGTCGACGGTGTCCGCCACTGGCAAAGATACCGCAGAGCAGGGCCAATAGCGCGACTCCCGCACCGGCGACGAACCATTGTTGCTGCTCGGTCAGCCAGCGTGGCGAAGTACTGGCCTGGGCCTCGCGCAGTTGCAGCTTGAGACGCTGGTTTTCCTGGCGCAGACGGCTCAGCACGGCGCTCTCACGCGCGCTATCGGCAGTCTGCAGTTGTTGAAGCAGCGTTTCGCGTTGTTGCTCGCTGTCCTTCAAGCGCTGCTGCAATTCGGAAATCTGCCGTTCGGCGGCGGGATCAGGCATCTGATCAGCCTGGGCAAGGCTTCCCATCGATAACGTGAGCAACAGCAAGCACAGCGGACCTTGGCGCATCGCAACTCCTGATTCCAAACGAGTGTTGGGCAGGTTGTCGGCCGTTATACGAGAAGGATGAGCAATGGAGTGCGCGATGAACCGAAGGTTCACCGCGCAGGTCAATCAAGGCAGGACTTGCTTGAACGGCTTGACGATCACGTTGGCGTACACGCCGGCGGCGATGTAGGGGTCGGCATCGGCCCAGCTCTTGGCGGCTTCGAGGGAGGCGAATTCGGCGACGATCAGGCTGCCGGTGAAGCCAGCGGCGCCCGGGTCATTGCTGTCTACCGCCGGGTGTGGACCGGCCAGTACCACGCGGCCTTCGGCCTTGAGCTGTTGCAGGCGCTCGATGTGGGCAGGGCGTGCAGCCAGGCGGGCATCCAGGGAGTTGGCGACGTCTGTGGCAATGATTGCGTAAAGCATGTCAGTCCTCGGTTTTTGGCGTAGTGGTGTCGGCGTCGTGCAGGTGGCGCGACAGGTAGATGCCCTGGGCCACCAGGAACAGTACGGTCATGCCCAGGCTGCCGAAGACCTTGAAGTCGACCCAGATGCTCTGGAAGGTGAACGCGACGAACAGGTTAGCCGCGCCGCAGAACAGGAAGAAGCCGATCCAGGCGATGTTCAGGCGGGTCCAGACGGCATCCGGCAGGGTCAGGGCATGGCCCATGATGCGCTTGATCAGCAGTTGCCCGCCGATGAAGTGGCTGCCGATGAAGGCCAGGGCGAACAGCCAGTTGACCACCGGGGCCTTCCATTTGAGGAAGGTTTCGCTGTGGAAAGCCAGGGTCAGGCTACCGAAGACCAGGCAGGCGATCAGCGTCAGCCATTGGCTTTTTTCCAGTTTGCGCTGGGAAATGAACAGGGTGCCGTAGACCACCAGCGAGCTGACGATCAGCATCGCAGTGGCGCTGTAAATACCGCCTACAGTCAATGGATAACCGGCAACGTCGATGACCCGGGGGTCGATTTTGAAAACAATGAAAAACAGCAGCAGCGGGATGAAGTCGATGAATTGTTTCACAGTGGCAGCCAGAAGCAGGATGTGGCGGCATAATACCAAACATATTGGGTCGCGATAGCGCCAGCTGATTTGAGGTTACACATCCTGTGAATGTTGATTTGCACTGCCATAGCACGGCCTCCGATGGCGCCCTGGCGCCCGCGGTACTGGTGGCGCGGGCGTTCGAGAACGGCGTGCGAGTCCTGGCCCTGACCGACCACGACACCGTTGAAGGCCTGGCCGAGGCGCGAACCGCCGCACAGGCCTTGGGCATGCAACTGATCAACGGCGTCGAATTGTCCTGCACCTGGGGCGGCGCGACTATCCACGTGCTGGGCTATGGCTTCGATGTCAACGCGCCGGCTCTGGTCGAGGCCATTGCCAAGCTGCACGAGGGCCGCTGGCTGCGCTCCGAGGAAATCAGCCGCAAGCTCGCGCTCAAAGGCATGCCCGGGGCGCTGGAAGGCGCGCGGGCGATCCAGCAGGAACTCGGCGACAGTGGCAACGCTCCGGCCCGACCGCATTTTGCCGACTACCTGGTGCGCGCCGGTTTCGTCAAGGATCGCGCTGAAGCTTTCCGCAAGTGGCTGGGCGCCGGCAAGCTGGGGGACGTCAAGCAACACTGGCCGACCCTCGAAGAAACCGTCGGCACCCTGCGTGACGCCGGTGCCTGGGTCAGTCTGGCGCACCCCTGGCATTACGATTTCACCCGCAGCAAGCGTCGAAAGCTGATTGCCGACTATATTCAAGCAGGGGGGCAGGCGCTGGAGGTGGTCAATGGCTATCAACCGGCCGAGCAGGTCGGCAGCCTGGCCATCCTGGCACGTGAGTTCGGTCTGCTGGCGAGTGCCGGCAGTGATTTCCATGGCCCGGGAGGCTGGTCCGAGATTGGCGAATATCGCCCGGTCCCGGAGGATCTGCCACCGCTTTGGTGTCGATTCAAACATGACCCAATTATTGCCGCCGTCTGAACAGGTAGAGAATGTGAGTCAATTTTTCCAGATTCATCCGGAAAACCCGCAAGCGCGCCTGATTAAACAGGCTGTTGAAATCATCCGTTCGGGCGGGGTGGTGATCTATCCCACGGACTCTTCTTACGCCATTGGCTGCCAGATCGGCGACAAGACTGCCGTCGAGCGGGTGCGACGCTTGCGTGGGCTGGATGAGAAACACAATTTTGCGCTGATCTGCAGCGATCTGTCGCAACTTGGGGTGTTTGCCAAGATCGATACCGGAACCTTCCGGATCCTCAAGGCGCACCTGCCGGGGCCCTACACCTTCATTCTTAACGCCACTCGCGAAGTCCCGCGCCTGTTGCTGCACCCGAAGAAACGCACCATCGGCCTGCGGGTGCCCAGCCATCCGATCGCCCTGGCGCTGCTCGCTCAATTGGGTGAGCCGCTGATGAGCGTGACCCTGATCATGCCCGGCGACACCGACCCGTTGAGCGATCCCTACGAAATGCGCCAATTGCTCGAGCACCAGGTCGACCTGATCATTGACGGCGGTTTCGGCGGCATCAAGGCCTCCACCGTGATCAATCTGGCGGACGGTGATCCAGAGGTGATTCGCGTCGGTTGCGGCGATCCGACTCCATTTATGGTCGAGGCCTGAGTGTCGGTGGTGGAGACCGTCGACAGCCAGGCGGGCGCACAGCAGGAACTGCCATTTGCCATGGTCTATGGCCAGGCCGTGCTGGAGATGCCGCAGGACCTCTACATCCCGCCGGATGCCCTGGAAGTCTTCCTTGAGGCCTTCGAGGGCCCGCTCGACTTGCTGCTGTATCTGATCCGCAAACAGAACATCAACATTCTCGACATCCCGGTGGCGGAAATTACCCGGCAGTACATGGGCTATGTCGAGCTGATGCAGTCGGTGCGCCTGGAACTGGCCGCCGAGTACCTGGTGATGGCGGCGATGCTGGCCGAAATCAAATCCCGTATGTTGCTTCCGCGTTCGGCGGAAATCGAAGCGGAAGAAGAAGACCCGCGCGCCGAACTGATTCGTCGCCTGCAGGAATATGAACGCTTCAAGGCCGCCGCCGAGGGCATTGATGGCCTGAGTCGGGTCGGTCGCGATGTGATTGTGCCCAAGCTCGATGCGCCCCAGGCGCAGGCGCGCAAGTTGCTGCCGGATGTACGGCTGAGCGAATTGCTGCTGTCGATGGCTGAGGTACTGCGCCGTGGCGACATGTTTGAAAGCCATCAGGTCAGCCGCGAAGCACTCTCGACCCGCGAGCGCATGAGCGATGTGCTGGAACGGCTCAAGGGCGGTGGTTTTGTGCCCTTTGTCGAGCTGTTCACCGCCGAGGAGGGCCGCCTCGGGGTGGTCGTGACCTTTATGGCGATCCTCGAACTGGTCAAGGAATCTCTGGTCGAGCTGGTGCAGAATGAGCCCTTTGCCGCCATCCACGTGCGGGCGCGAGCCGAATAACGAGCAAAATCCATGAATTTGAGTGAACCCCGCGAGCTGGCCCCCTTGCTTGAAGCCTTTCTGTTGGCCTCGGGAAAGCCGCAATCGATGGAACGTCTGTTCGAGCTGTTCGAGGAGGCTGAGCGCCCGGAACCGGCGGTGTTCAAGAAAGCACTGACAATCCTCGAAAAGTCCTGTGATGGCCGCGCCTTTGAACTCAAGGAGGTGGCGTCCGGCTACCGCTTGCAGATCCGCGAAAAGTTTGCGCCCTGGGTCGGCCGTCTCTGGGAGGAGCGCCCGCAGCGTTACTCCCGGGCGATGCTGGAGACCATGGCGCTAATCGCCTATCGCCAACCGATCACCCGGGGCGAGATCGAGGACGTGCGCGGCGTGGCTGTCAACAGCAACATCGTCAAGACCTTGCTGGAGCGCGAGTGGATCCGGGTCGTCGGCTACCGTGAAGTGCCCGGCCGACCGGCGATGTTTGCCACCACCAAGGCGTTTCTTGACCACTTCAACCTGAAAAACCTCGACGACCTGCCATCGCTGGCTGAACTGCGTGAGCTGGAACCGGAACCGATGCTCGAGTTCGAAGATGCGCCGGTGCCACCTGGCCTGCAGGAACTGGCCGACGCCAGCGCCGAGCCGGAAGAGCCGAAGGACGAAACCAGCTTCCATAGCCTGTTGCTGGAACTGGACTCGATGGAGGAGGGGATCAAGACCGACTTCGACGACCTGTTGCGTGATGGCGAGCCTGGCGGGGTGCAGGAGGCCGGCGAGGTCACCGAGCCTGCTGAAGCCGAAGCCGAAGCCGAAGCCGAGCCGGTCGAGGTGCCGCCGCAAGAGGACACGCTCGGCGTTGCCGAGGCTCGCGAGAAACTCCTGGCGGCAGTGGCGGCTCTGGAGCCGCCCGCAGCGCAGCCGGAAATGAGCGACGAAGAGGCCGAGGCCCTGGCCCTGGCTGAAGCGATCGAGGCCGAACGCCGGCAATTCGAAGACGACTGATTCGCCACCGGTCGGCGGAAAAAGCGCTGGCCGACCGTTTATCCGCTAGTCTCTGATGCGCAAGTCGCGCCATGCGCGTATGATTCGCGACCCTTTGGCGTTCTCTTCGCCAGAGACCAGCTTTCAACTCTTCAGGCCAGGCCTGAACAGATCACACCGGGAGGTGCCCAGATGAGTATCAAAGATCAGCAAGACGACCAGGAAATCGGCCCAGCAGGCGAAAAGCTGCAGAAAGTCCTCGCCCGTATCGGCGTTGGCTCGCGCCGTGACGTAGAGGCGTGGATCAGCCACGGCCGAATCAAGGTCAACGGCAAGGACGCGACCCTCGGTCTGCGTGTCGACATGCACGACGCCATCACCATCGACGGCAAGGTCATCAAGCGCGAAGAAGCGGCCGAATCGGTCCGCCGCGTGATCATGTACAACAAGCCCGACGGCGAAATCTGCACCCGTGACGACCCGGAAGGCCGTCCGACCGTGTTCGACAAGATGCCGCGCCCGAAAGAAGGCCGCTGGATCAACATCGGTCGCCTCGACATCAACACCACCGGCTTGCTGATGTTCACCACCGACGGTGAACTGGCCAACCGCTTGATGCACCCTTCCTACGAGATGGACCGTGAATACGCGGTGCGTGTGCGTGGCGAAGTCGACGACGAGATGATCGAGCGCCTGAAGGCGGGCGTTGTCCTCGAAGACGGCCCGGCCCGGTTCACCGACATCAAGCAGGCGCCGGGCGGCGAAGGTTTCAACCACTGGTACCACTGCGTGGTCATGGAAGGTCGTAACCGCGAAGTACGCCGTCTGTGGGAATCCCAGGGCCTGGTGGTCAGCCGCTTGAAGCGAGTGCGTTTCGGTCCGGTGTTCCTCAACTCCGACCTGCCAATGGGCCGCTGGCGCGAAATGAGCCAGTACGAAGTCGACGTACTGAGCGCCGAAGTCGGTCTGACGCCGGTTGCCATGCCGCAACTGAACGCCAAGAGCAAGGACAAGCTGGAGCGTATGCAGCGTAAATCCTCGCGTCCGGTGGGCAAGAGCGAGCGCGTGCGCACTTTGCGCCCGGCGACCGCCGCGCCAGCCACCGGTCCGCGTCCGGCCCGTGAACCGCAGATCGAAGGCGAGCGTCCAGCCCGCAAGCCGGCAGCCCGTCAAGATGGCGAGCGCGGCCCGCGTACGCCGCGTCCGGCCAACGGTCGCACCGAGCGTGGCGAAGGCCGTGGCGCTCCAGCCGGTCGTGGTACGCCGGTTGCTGATCGTCCAGCCGACACCAAGCGCCCGGCCAAGCCGGCGCCGAAGCGTCCTGGGATCAAGCTGGTAGAAGGCGACAAGCCTTCGGGCAAGCGCCGCGGCGCACCGGCCGGTTCCGGCCAGCGTCCGGGCTTTGGTCGTCGCAAGCCAGAGTAAGAGCCGGCTTGCCGGCGAAGCTCTTCAATGAAAACGCCAACCCTCAGGGTTGGCGTTTTTTTTGGCTTGGTTTTTTGCAGGTGTGGGTCTTGAGGCCGCTGCTCGCGATGGCGTCATCAGCCACACTGGAAACCCCACCTTACGCCCTGTAAAGAAATCCTGACAAAATCCACTGATTTATCCCCTGAATCGCCTTATCTCCAATGGCTGTAAGAAAATTCTTCCATCGTGCCACCCTCCACATCAGCCGCCACCCCTCTAGCCCGCTTGTTTCGCCCACTCAGACAAGGTCAGATGCGCCCCATGCCTGTCGTGCAGGTGGATAACAAGAAGGAGGCGCTATGTACGCCGTGAGTCATCTTCATCTCTCTTCGTGGGGCGATTTTTCCGTTTCCCCCGTCACTGACCAGCAAAGGTCTGACCTCATTTTTGCAGCCGTCCGAGTCAATCGGGACGGACACAGGCAATCCCGGCCCACGCCACGCTGATTCAGCGAGGTCTGGCGGCAGGGGGTTACAGGTGTACAATGCGCCGCGTTTTAACTGTGACCCCCCGCGTAATCGCGCAAACCTCAAGGCTACCCGCCTTGTTCACTCCGTCGCGTCACGAGCGTGTCGGGTTCGATTTCGTCACAGATAAAAACAAACAGGTGACGCATGACTGTTGTAAATACGCTGAACTCCTGGTGCCTGCGCTGGGGTTTGATCGGCGCTGCTGGAGCCTGATCCGGACAGCAACGTCGTAACGAACATCATCAAACCTTGCGTGAGACCGTTTTCATGAGTGGACAAAACTCGCATTCAGGCGAGCTGAAGCGCGGCCTGAAAAATCGTCATATTCAATTGATCGCCCTCGGTGGCGCGATCGGCACCGGCTTGTTCCTCGGCTCTGCCGGGGTCCTGAAGTCCGCCGGCCCGTCGATGATCCTCGGCTACGCCATCTGCGGCTTCATCGCCTTCATGATCATGCGCCAGTTGGGTGAAATGATCGTTGAAGAGCCAGTGGCCGGTTCGTTCAGCCACTTTGCCCACAAGTACTGGGGCGGATTCGCCGGCTTCCTGTCGGGCTGGAACTGCTGGATCCTGTACATCCTGGTGGGCATGTCGGAGCTGACGGCAGTCGGCAAGTACGTGCACTACTGGTGGCCGGAAATCCCGACCTGGGTCTCGGCAGCCGCCTTCTTCCTGCTGATCAACGCGATCAACCTGGCCAACGTCAAAGTCTTTGGCGAGGCTGAGTTCTGGTTCGCGATCATCAAGGTAGTGGCCATCGTCGGCATGATCGGCCTGGGCAGCTACCTGCTGGTCAGCGGTAACGGCGGCCCGCAAGCGGCGGTCAGCAACCTGTGGGAGCACGGTGGTTTCTTCCCGAATGGTGTCAGTGGTCTGGTAATGGCCATGGCGATCATCATGTTCTCCTTCGGCGGTCTGGAAATGCTTGGCTTCACCGCCGCAGAAGCTGATAAGCCGAAGACTGTGATCCCGAAAGCGATCAACCAGGTGATCTACCGGATCCTGATTTTCTACATCGGCGCCCTGGTGATCCTGCTGTCGCTGACCCCATGGGACAGCCTGCTGACCACCCTGAACGCCTCCGGCGATGCCTACAGCGGCAGCCCGTTCGTCCAGGTGTTCTCGATGCTGGGCAGCAACACCGCTGCGCATATCCTCAACTTCGTGGTCCTGACCGCGGCGTTGTCGGTGTACAACAGCGGCACCTACTGCAACAGCCGCATGCTGCTGGGCATGGCCGAGCAGGGCGATGCGCCTCGCAGCCTGGCGAAGATCGACAAGCGTGGCGTGCCGGTGCGTTCGATCCTGGCGTCAGCGGCCGTGACCCTGGTCGCGGTGCTGCTGAACTACCTGATCCCGCAGCACGCGCTGGAACTGCTGATGTCGCTGGTAGTGGCAACGCTGGTGATCAACTGGGCGATGATCAGCTTCTCGCACTTCAAGTTCCGCCAGCACATGAACCGCACCAAACAGACGCCGCTGTTCAAGGCACTGTGGTACCCGTACGGCAACTACGTCTGCCTGGCGTTCGTGGTGTTCATCCTCGGCATCATGCTGATGATCCCGGGGATCCAGATCTCGGTGTACGCGATTCCGGTGTGGATCCTGTTCATGTGGGTCTGCTACGGCATCAAGAACAAGCGCAGTGCGCAGCAGGTACTGAACGCGGCGCCTGTCGCGGAGTAAGTTGCTGCTGTAAACATGACAAACCCGGCTAATGCCGGGTTTGTCGTTTCTATTGCTGATCCTCCGTCACCACCGTCCAACTGTCATCCGGATCGAAGCGCTTCATCGCCAGCGCCTGTTTCTCGCTGTCCGGTCCCAGGTCTTTCTCGAACACTTCACCCTCGTGGCTGATCATGAAACTCATGACGCCGGTGTCGTCGTATTTCAGCGGCCAGGCGATGAGGGCGAAGCCGCGGCTCATCTTGTCGCCGATCAGGTAGCTGTAGGCGCCGCCCGGTGCCGAGGGGCCTTGGGCGTCGAGGATGCGGAAACGGTAGCCGTGCCAGCCTTCGCCGGCAATGGTCTTGCCGAACTCGGGGCCGAGCGGGCTGATCTGGCCACTTTTGTCCTCGGCCCAATAGAGGCCGTCGTGGGTGCCTGGGGTGCTGTAGATGTTCTGCGCATACTCCAGTGCGCCGTCTCCGTCGCGATCGGCTGACGCGTAGTCCATTTGGGCGTCGTGGTAGGCCAGCACTGATTGCACCGCGTCCAGTTCGTTGCGACCAATGCGCCGGGCGCGGACTTCGGCACCGCCGGCCTTGAGGTCGAAGCGCCAGCCGTTGGCGCCCTTGACCATGGGGATCGGCAGGGTCCAGTTGTTCGGGCCGACGGCCAGCACGGCCTTGTTGTCGCCGGATTTCTCGATGTGATGCTGCTCGCGATACTGCTGCAAGAACGCTTCTACGTCCTTGCGCTGGTTGCCGGCGCGGGGGATGTAGGTGCGCCAGTCTTCCCCCAGCAGTTCGATCAGGCGCTGCTGATCAGCCTGGTGGGTGCCCAGGGCATCGACGAACGCCTGGGCGGCTTTCTCGGGCGTGGGAAATGACTGCTGCGCCGCTGCCACGCACGACCAGGCCAGGCCTGCGGTGATGGTCAGGGCCTGCAGGAGCCGACTGATGGGCGCCTTGGTTCGAGGATGCTTGTTCAACGGCGGCCCCCTCCGGAACGTGATGGTGGCCGGGACGGCCGACTGACTTGATGGCCGGCCGAGCGCGCGGCAGTCGGGCGCTGGGCGGAGACCTGGCTGGCGCGACCGCGATTGGCTTGCAGGTTGGTCTGGGAAGGCGAGCGCGCGCCGGCGAATACGTTGTTGCTGGCGCTGCCTCGGCTGGCGGTTGGGCGCTGGCTGGTGGTCTGTCGGGCTTGCTCGCGCCGCTGATTGGCCTGGGCGGTCTGTTTGCGCGGTTGCTGGTTGGCGTGGGCAGCTTGATTGCGCGGTTGCGGGTTGTCCCGAGTGTTTCTCGCGGTGTTCTGGCTCCTGTCTGCCGCTCTCGGCCGTTCTGCACCCGGTTGCATGCGGTTGTTGACCGAGCCCGAGGAGCGGGCCTCGCGCATTTGTTCGCGAGCTTGCAGGTTACTGGTGGCCGGGCGTTCGATGCCGGCACGGTCCATGGAGGTGCGCGCCTTTTCGCGGGCCTGGGCGCGCTGGGCATTGTCACCGCGATAGGCGTCGCGTTGAGTGGCGCCGTTCAACTGCCGACCGTACTGCTCGCGGCTGCGGGTATCGCGATAGGGTACGCCGTTGCGGTGTACCGGGTTGTGCTGCCATTTCTGTGAATTGTTGTTGAACTGGTTGTTGCGATTGATCTGATTGTTGCGGTTGATGTTGTTGTAGCGATCGACATCGATGTCGACATCGTTATCGTCCCAGTCACACTCGCCCCACAAGGAGCCGATGATCGCCACCCCGGTGCCGAACGCCAGCCCGGCCATCAGGGCCTGGCCAGGGTAGTACGCCGGGGGCGGTGGATAGTAGGCGGGCGGGGACGCGGGGTAGGCCCAGGTGCCGTAGGTGGTGGTCGGGTTGTAGGTGGGCACGTACACCACCTGCGGATCGGCGGGTTGGATGATGATGGTCGATGGGCTGGACGTCGCTGCCGGCGCTGGCGCTGGCGCTGAAGCCGCAGCTGGCGCAGCCGCCTTGGGCGCCGCGGCCGGTGCCGCGACGTTCTGGATGGTTACGTTCTGGTACTGGTTGCTTTGCAGATTGCCGGCAGCCTGGGCCTGATGGCGCAAGCGTTGCACGGCATTCATCACGTCATCCGGTTGGGCGAGGAAGGCATCACCCAGGCGTTGCACCCAGACCGGGTCCTGGCCCAAGGTGACCAGCACCTGGGGAAAGGCTACCAATGCCTGCACGCTCGGGTCCCAGGGCTGCTCCGCTACTTGCTTGACCGCGTCGTCGCCCTTGGCATCCGGGTGTGCCTTGGACCAGGTGACCGCCTCGGCCACTTCACCGGGGTAGGTCACCGCCATCAGCAATTGAGCCAGTAGCGGATCGGGATACAGCGCGATGGGCGCGATCATTTGATCCAGTTGTTCCTGATTGAACACCGGGTCCTTGGCGGGCGCCGTTGCAGGCGCTACAGCGACCGTACTGGCAGGCACAGCGGCTGGCGCATCTGCCGCCTGCGCTGCACCAAAGGAACCACCGAGAACAAGCACAGCCGACATCGCATAGATAAATGGAATGCGCATTGCAACTCCATGGGGTCAGTGGATCAGTGTCAGCGCAAACTGGCGTTGAACGGCGCATTTAGCCGCTGCAAAGACGTTGCCTAACTAGCGTAGCAAACATCCGGTTTTTGCCACGCGCTGCAGGATGAAACCCTGAGACAATAGTCAAACGCTTGAATCCCATTCCTGGAGGGCGAGCGCTTTTGACATGACTGCGAGACTGCAATGCTGGTGATTTCCAACAACGTGCATCTGTCCGATGCCGAGATCGAGTTGACGGCCATTCGTGCGCAAGGTGCGGGCGGGCAGAACGTCAACAAGGTCTCCAGCGCCGTGCACCTGCGCTTCGACATTTCGGCCTCATCACTGCCCGAGTTCTACAAGGACCGCTTGCTGGCGCTGCGCGACAGTCGGATCACCAGCGATGGCGTGATCATTATCAAGGCCCAGCAATATCGCACCCAGGAGCAGAACCGCGCGGACGCCCTCGAGCGTTTGACCGAACTGATCCTCGCTGCCACTAAGGTGGAAAAGAAACGCCGCCCGACCAAGCCGACCCTCGGCTCGAAGAAGCGTCGGCTCGACACCAAGAGCAAGCGTGGAAGCATCAAGGCCGGGCGTGGCAAGGTGGACTTCTAGCGCGCCTGGCGCTGCCGTGGAGCCTGGCGGTATAGATAGATGCTCAGCGCCAGTCCGCCCAGTGCGGCCAGCGCGGCGAACAGGAAGATCGTGGCAAAGCCGAATCCGGCGGCGATCGCGCCGGCCAGCGGCCCGGTGATCCCCAGCGACAAGTCGATGAACAGCGAGTAAGCGCCCACCGCCGCCCCCCGGCTGGAGGCGGGCACCAGGTTGACCGCTTCCACCCCCAGCGCCGGGAACACCAGTGAGAAACCGAAGCCGCTCAGCGCCGCACCTGCCAGCGCCCAGTGGGCATCCGGTGCCAGCCACAACAGCAGCAACCCCAGGGTTTCCACCGACAGGCAGGCAATCGCCACGCGAAAACCGCCGAGGCGGTTGATCAGATTGCCAAACAGCAGGCGTGCACCGATAAAGCTGACGCCGAACAGGCTAAGGCAGAGCACCGCGTTGTCCCATTGGCGGGTCGCGTAGTACAGGGTGATGAAGGTGGCAATCGTGCCAAAACCGATAGAGCCCAATGCCAGCCCGCAGCCGTGGGGCAGGACCCGTCCGAGTACATGCATGAACGGCAAGCGTTCACCGGCGACAATCGGCGCCGCGGTTTTCGGCCAGGCCAGCGCCAGGCCGAGCAGCGCCAGCAGGACGATACTGACGCCCATGCTCCACAGGCCGAACTGATGCACCAACAGCACGCCCAAGGGGGCGCCGACCGCCAGTGCGCCATAGCTGGCGATGCCGTTCCAGGAGATCACCTTGGCGGTGTTCGCTGCGCCAACCCGGCCGATGCCCCAGCCAATCGACCCCGAGCCCACCAGACTCTCGGCGCTGCCAAGCACCAGCCGGCCGATCAGCAGGCAGCTCAGACTGAGCATTGGCAGGTGTTGGCTCCAGGCCGAAAGCAGCATGAATACGCCGCTCAAACCGCAACCGGCAAGGCCATAGATCACCGCCAATTTGCTGCCCTTGTTGTCGATGATGCGCCCGGCATAGGGGCGGCTGAGCAGAGTGGCGAGGTATTGCACGCTGATCACCAGGCCGGCGATCACTGCGCCAAAGCCCAGGTCGCTGTGCACATAGCCGGGGAGAACGGCCAGCGGAATGCCGATATTCAGGTAGCCGATAAAGGTAAACAGGACGATGGAGACGACTTGCAGCGTGACCGTGATGGGGCGCTGGGAATCTGGCATGGGGAGGTCCACGGGACAGCAGGATAGATAGGCTGCTTATGATACCGATGGTTGGGGGTGATCGGCAGGAGAATTTCGAGCCATCGGGTCTGGATCGATCAGGCGGGCTTGTCTGTGACCAGTTGGGTTGCAACCAGCGCGGCCAGGGCGTTTTCCCGGGTGCCGAAGCGGGCCAGGAGCAGGGCTTGTTTTTCCGGGCTCAGGCGGCTCCAGACGTCGATCATTTGTTGCGCGGCGTCGATCAGTACGCTGGCCTGGTGTTCATCGAAAGTATCGGTCATGGCGGGAGACTCAGTTTCAGGCAGTGTGGAAAGCGCATGAAAGAGCGCTTTCCACACGGTCTGGGTAGTGCGCTTACTCTTCGCTGTCGGCCTTGCGGCTACCAGTGGCTTCTTTCGGCTCGGGCTGTTGGGCACCGGCTTGTTGCGGGGTTGTCTGCTCAGTTTCGTGCAGGCTTGGGAAGGGGAGATTCGGGATCTCGTGCATGGTGATTGCTCCTCGCAAAGTCTGTTTTTTAAATCGCTGTGTAGAACCGCGCTGCTTAAAAAGCCTGGGCAGGATACAGCAGGGGAGATGACAAACAGACTTTTATCTCAACTTTCTGCGACAGATGGCCGCAGCGGGAAGGCGGGGAGGGGGGGGCGCAGGCTCCCCGATCAGGGGTAGCCCGGCTTTGTTACTTGCAGACGTCGGCAATCGCCTCGGCCAGCAGATCGAGGCGCGTGGCGTCGATCCCGGCGACGTTGGCGCGACCGGAACTGACCATGTACACGCTGTGTTGCTCACGCAGCTTTTTCACCTGCTCCGGACTCAGGCCGGTGTAGGAGAACATCCCGCGTTGCACGCCGATGTGGGCAAAGCGATCACGCAAACCGTGGGGCTCCAGCGCTTCCACCAGACCGCTACGCAATTGCGCGATACGCTGGCGCATGGCTTCCACTTCGTCGGCCCATTGCTGCTTCAGCTCCGGGTCGCCGAGGATGGTCGCCACCACTGCCGCGCCGTGATCCGGTGGTGTCGACCACAGATTGCGGGCGATGTGCGCCAGTTGGCTGCGCACATCGGTGAGCTTCTCGGCGTCCTTGGCGCAGACAATCAGCGCCCCGGTACGGTCGCGGTACAGGCCGAAGTTCTTCGAGCAGGAACTGGTGATCAGCAGCTCCGGCAGTTCGGCGGCAAACAACCGCACTGCCCAGGCATCCTGCTCCAAGCCATCGCCAAAGCCCTGGTAGGCAAAGTCGATCAGCGGCAGCAGCTCGCGGCTGCGGACCACGTCCAGCACTCGGCGCCAGTCATCGTGGGACAGGTCGAAACCGGTCGGGTTATGGCAGCAGGCATGCAGCAGGACCACGTCACCCTTGGGAATCAGGTTCAGGGTCGCCAGCATGGCCTCGACGTCCAGACGGTTGTCACTGCCCACGTAGGGGTAGTGGCTGACCTTGAGGCCGGCGGTGGCGTAGATGGTTTCGTGGATCGGCCAGGTCGGGTTGCTCAACCAGATGCCACGGCCCGGCAGGCACTGGGCAATGAAGTCGGCACTCAGGCGCAGTGCACCCGTGCCACCCGGGGTCTGGGTGGCGCCCGCACGTTTGCCGGCGATCAGTGGCGAATCGACACCCAACACTAGCTCATTGATTACCTTGCCAAACGCCGCGTCGCCGTGACCACCGATGTAGGTCTTGGTGGTCTGGCGATCGACCAGGCGCAGTTCGGCCTGCTTCACCGATTGCGGGATTGGCGTCAGGCCCTGGGCATCTTTATAGACGCCCACGCCGAGGTCGAACTTGCGCGGGTTGCTGTCTTGCGCATAGGCCTCCATCAGGCCGAGGATCGGATCGCCGGGCACCCGGCCGATGGCGTCGAAATGCATTACTTGCGGCCCTCGGCGTCCTTGGCCACTTCGTCAGTGCGCGCAGCCATGATGAAATCGTTGCGGTGCAGGCCCTTGATCGAGTGGCTCCACCAGGTCACGGTGACTTTGCCCCACTCGGTGAGCAGGCCTGGGTGGTGACCTTCGGCCTCGGAGATCTCACCCATCGCATTGGTGAACGCCAGGGCGAACTTGAAGTTCTTGAACAGGAAAACTTTTTCCAGCTGCATCACGCCGTCGCGAACTTCGATGTTCCAGTCAGGGATCTGCTTGATCAGTACCGGCAGTTCTTCGTCGCTGACTTGTGGGGCATCGGCACGGCAGGCTTCGCAATGGGCTTGGTTCAGAGCAGTCATAGTGGTTTCCTGAATTCGATTTCTTGTTAGACGTTACTATTTTTTGCCGGTCGCCGCGACTGCGGCGACCTTATGCCGCCTTGGGTTTTGGCGGGAATTTTGGCGCGTGCAAGCCCAGCTGCATGCCTTTGTGGACCATGCCCATGATGTCTTCGTGGGCCAGGTCGAACAGGCGCTTGAGGTCGGGCAGGACAAAGTACAGCGGTTGCAGGATGTCGATGCGATACGGCGTGCGCATGGCTTCCAGCGGATCGAAGGCCTGGTGTTCCGGCTCGGCGGACAGGCTGTACACGGTTTCCTTGGGCGAGGAGAGAATGCCGCCGCCGTAGATCCGTTGACCCTCTGGCGTCTCGACCAGGCCGAACTCGATGGTCATCCAGTACAGGCGCGCCAGGTACACGCGCTCTTCCTTGCTGGCCTTGAGGCCGAGCTTGCCGTAGGTGTGGGTGAATTCGGCGAACCAGGGGTTGGTCAGCAGTGGGCAGTGGCCGAAAATCTCGTGGAAAATGTCCGGCTCTTGCAGGTAATCCAGCTCTTCGCGGGTACGAATGAAGGTCGCGACGGGAAACTGCTTGTTGGCCAGCAATTCAAAGAAGGTCTGGAACGGAATCAGCGCCGGTACCCGGGCGACCTGCCAGCCGGTGGTTTCACCGAGGACCTTGTTGATTTCATCGAGCTGGGGAATGCGGTCATGGGGCAGGCCGAGTTTTTCGATGCCTTCCATGTATTCCGGGCACGCACGGCCCTCGAGCACTTTCAATTGGCGAGTGATCAGCGTGTTCCACACCGCGTGTTCTTCAGCGGTGTAGTGGATAAAACCTTGCGCATCGGGCTCGCGGGCCACGTATTGCGTCTGCTTCATGCTGCTCTCCTGCAAAGGGATACATTCTTGTTATGTCCTGCTATGGACCTAGAAATACCTCGAAGCGTGCGACCTTGCAGCAGGTCTCAGCAGCGCTGCGTAGGAAATGTCCGTGGTTTTCGTAAAGTTTTCGTTACGAATGGGCGGCTATGGCGCAGTTACTGAGATTTTCAGCTGTGAAAAGCCCTGGGGCTGTCACATAATCTTGACGACTAACTTGTCGCGGCAGCAGAAAAAAGCCGCTCGCGCGCCGCTTTCCACCTCAGTTCGGGCCTTTTCATGCGTATCAAAGTCCATTGCCAGAATCGCATCGGCATCCTGCGCGACATCCTCAACCTGCTGGTGGAGTACGGGATCAACGTGGCCCGGGGCGAAGTGGGTGGCGAACATGGCAATGCGATCTACCTGCATTGCCCGAACCTGATCAACCTGCAGTTCCAGGCATTGCGCCCCAAGTTCGAAGCAATTGCCGGGGTCTTCGGCGTCAAGCGTGTCGGCCTGATGCCCAGCGAGCGTCGACACATGGAGCTGAATGCCTTGCTCGGTGCGCTGGAGTTTCCGGTGCTGTCGATCGACATGGGCGGCTCCATCGTTGCCGCCAACCGTGCGGCGGCGCAGTTGCTGGGGGTGCGGGTCGACGAGGTGCCGGGGATTCCACTGTCGCGCTACGCCGAGGACTTCGACCTGCCGGAACTGGTGCGCGCCAATAAGTCGCGGATTAACGGCCTGCGGGTCAAGGTCAAGGGCGACGTGTTCCTCGCCGATATCGCGCCGCTGCAGTCCGAACACGACGACAGCGAGGCCATGGCCGGTGCGGTGCTGACCCTGCACCGCGCCGACCGGGTTGGCGAGCGCATCTATAACGTGCGCAAACAGGAGCTGCGGGGCTTCGACAGCATCTTCCAGAGCTCGAAAGTCATGGCCGCGGTGGTCCGCGAAGCGCGGCGCATGGCACCGCTGGATGCGCCGCTGTTGATCGAAGGCGAGACCGGCACCGGCAAGGAATTGCTCGCACGTGCCTGCCACCTGGCCAGCCCACGCGGCCAGTCGCCGTTGATGGCGCTGAACTGCGCCGGCCTGCCGGAATCGATGGCCGAGACCGAGTTGTTCGGCTACGGCCCTGGCGCCTTCGAAGGGGCGCGGGCCGAGGGCAAGCTTGGGCTGTTGGAGTTGACGGCAGGCGGTACGCTGTTTCTCGATGGCGTCGGCGAAATGAGCCCGCGCCTGCAGGTTAAATTGCTGCGGTTCCTGCAGGACGGTTGCTTCCGCCGGGTCGGCAGTGACGAAGAGGTCTATCTGGATGTGCGGGTGATCTGCGCCACCCAGGTCGACCTGTCCGAGCTGTGTGCCAGCGGCGAGTTCCGCCAGGACCTGTACCACCGCCTGAACGTGCTGTCGCTGCACATCCCGCCGCTGCGCGAATGCCTGGACGGCCTGACGCCGTTGGTCGAGCACTTCCTCGACCAGGCCAGCCGGCAGATCGGCTGCCCGCTGCCGAAGCTGGCGCCGGCGGCCATGGACCGGCTCAGTCACTACCATTGGCCGGGCAATGTGCGGCAGTTGGAAAACGTGCTGTTCCAGGCGGTGTCACTCTGCGAAGGCGGCACGGTCAAGGCCGAACATATCCGCCTGCCGGACTACGGCGTGCGTCAGCCGCTGGGGGAATTTTCCCTCGACGGTGGTCTCGACGAGATTGTCGGACGTTTCGAAAAAGCCGTGCTGGAACGCCTGTATTCCGAACATTCCAGCAGTCGATCCCTGGGCAAGCGCCTGGGGGTTTCCCACACCACCATTGCCAACAAGTTGCGCGAATATGAAATTGGCAAACTTGAGCGTTAACCCACAAGTGCAACTTTGTTAATGATAATTATTTGCGCAAACTGCATGTGCAATTTGAACTTTCCCTGACCTGCAACATGGAAATTGTCATCAGCGCGATCTAGGCTCCTTTCACTCATTGGCAGGAGCCTGGCCATGTCTGCGGTCGACGACGGCGCGCAACGCTCGCGCAAAGAAACACGGTTGTTTCTATTCCTGGTGATCTTCCTGTTTCCGCTGTTATCGGTGGCGATAGTCGGCGGCTACGGCTTCTTTATCTGGTTCCTGCAAATGCTGTTCGGCCCTCCCGGGGCGCCTCACTGATTGCTTCTTAAACGGCAAGGAGGGTGGGTCATGGAACAGAACATTCATATCGCCAGTTTGATCGTGCTCGCCCGCCCCGAGTTGTTTGACGGGGTGAAAGCCAACCTGCGCTTGCTGCAGGGCGTCGAGCTGCATCAGGAAAGTCCCGAAGGCAAGTTGGTAGTGGTCCTGGAAATACCCGGTGAGTCGCACTTGCTGCAACGTATCGAGCAAATCAACCGCTTGCCCGGCGTGCTCAACGCCTCCCTCGTGTACCACGAAATTCTCGATGTCAGCGGAGAACACACATGCCCATGACCCGCCGTGAGTTCGTCAAGGCCCAGGCCGCCGGGATCGCTGCGGCTGCGGCCGGGCTGCCGGTGTTCACCTCGGCCAGCAACCTGATCACCGAACAGGACATGATCTCCCTGACCTGGAACAAGGCGCCGTGCCGGTTCTGCGGCACCGGTTGCAGCGTGATGGTCGCAACCAAGGACAACCGGGTGGTGGCGACCCACGGCGACGTCAAGGCCGAGGTCAATCGCGGGCTGAACTGCGTCAAGGGCTACTTCCTGTCGAAGATCATGTACGGCGTCGACCGCCTGACCCAGCCGCTGCTGCGCATGAGCAACGGTCAGTACGACAAGCAGGGCGAGTTCCAGCCGGTGTCCTGGACCCAGGCCTTCGACATCATGGAGTTGAAGTTCAAGGAGGCGCTGAAGAACAAGGGCGCGGATTCGATTGCGATGTTCGGCTCCGGACAGTGGACGGTGTGGGAGGGCTATGCCGCCAACAAGCTGATGAAGGCCGGCTTGCGCTGCAACAACATCGACCCGAATGCCCGGCATTGCATGGCCTCGGCGGTGATGGGCTTCATGCGCACTTTCGGCATCGACGAACCCATGGGGTGTTACGACGATATCGAAGCCACCGACACGTTCGTGTTGTGGGGCTCGAACATGGCGGAGATGCACCCGATCCTCTGGAGCCGGGTCACCGACCGCCGTTTGAGCCAGCCTGGGGTCAAGGTCGCGGTGCTGTCCACCTTCGAGCATCGCAGCTTTGATCTGGCCGATATTCCGATGGTGTTCAAGCCGCAGACCGACTTGCTGATCCTCAACTACATCGCCAACTACATCATTGAAAGCGGCTCGGTGAACCAGGAGTTCGTCAGCAAACACACCAAGTTCGCCAAAGGCGCCGACGACATCGGCTACGGCCTGCGCGGCGATAATCCGCTGGAGATCAAGGCGAAAAACGCAGCCAAGGCCAACACTTGGTCCGACATCGATTTCGAGCAATTCGCCGCGTTCGTCAAACCCTACACCCTGGAGCGCACCGCCAAGGAAACTGGAGTTCCGGCCGAACGCCTCAAGGCTCTGGCGCAGTTGTATGCGGACCCGAAACGCAAGGTGGTGTCGTTCTGGACCATGGGCTTCAACCAGCACACTCGCGGGGTCTGGGCCAACAACCTGATCTACAACATCCACCTGCTGACCGGCAAGATCAGCGAGCCTGGCAACAGTCCGTTCTCCCTGACCGGACAGCCATCGGCCTGTGGCACCGCGCGGGAAGTGGGGACCTTCTCCCATCGCCTGCCGGCAGACATGGTGGTGACCAATCCGAAGCACCGGGCCAAGGCCGAAGAGATCTGGAAGCTGCCCGCTGGCACCATCAATGAAAAGGTCGGTTTTCATGCGGTGCAGCAGAGCCGCATGCTCAAGGATGGCGTGCTCAACGTGTACTGGACCATGGCCAGCAACAACATGCAGGCCGGTCCGAACCTGATGCAGGAAACCTTGCCTGGCTGGCGGAATCCGCAAAACTTCGTGATTGTTTCCGACGTCTATCCGACGGTTTCCGCACAGGCCGCCGACCTGATTCTGCCGACGGCGATGTGGGTCGAGAAGGAGGGCGCCTACGGCAACGCCGAGCGCCGCACCCAGTTCTGGCACCAGTTGGTGACCGCGCCGGGGGATGCCAAATCCGATCTGTGGCAACTGGTGGAATTTTCCAAGCGCTTCACCACTGACGAAGTGTGGCCCGCCGAGCTGCTGGCCAGTGCCCCGCAATACAAGGGCAAGACCCTATTCGAGGTGCTGTTCAAAAATGGCAATGTCGACCAGTTCCCCAACGAGCAACTGAACGCCGACTTCCAGAACCACGAAGCCAAGGACTTCGGCTTCTACCTGCAAAAAGGCCTGTTCGAGGAATACGCGCAATTCGGTCGCGGTCACGGCCATGACCTCGCGCCCTTCGATCTGTACCACAGCGAACGCGGCCTGCGCTGGCCAGTGGTGGATGGCAAGGAAACCCGCTGGCGCTTTCGCGAGGGCTACGACCCTTACGTGGAGAAGGGCAGCGGTGTGCAGTTCTACGGCTACCCGGACAAGAAAGCGATCATCTTTGCCCTGCCGTACGAGCCGCCGGCCGAAGCGCCGGACAAGGACTTCCCGTTCTGGCTGAGCACCGGTCGGGTGCTCGAGCACTGGCACACCGGCAGCATGACCCAGCGCGTCGAAGAACTGTACAAGGCGGTGCCCGATGCCCTGGTCTACATGCACCCGGCCGACGCCAAGGCGCTGAATGCGCGGCGCGGCAGCGAAGTGAAGATCATCAGTCGGCGCGGTGAAATGCGTGCGCGGATCGAAACCCGTGGCCGCAACAAGCCGCCGGAAGGGCTGGTGTTCGTGCCGTTCTTCGATGCCAACAAGCTGATCAACAAAGTCACGCTCGATGCCACGGACCCGATCTCCAAGCAGACGGATTACAAGAAGTGCGCAGTGCGCATCGAACTGATCAAGACGGCCTGAGGAGCGCTTTGATGAATAATCCCATGCTGTCCTTGCTCGCCGCGCTGCTGGTCTGGGTGCCGCTGGCCTTTGCCGCAGAACCCGGGTATCCGCTGGATGCGCCGGCCCCGGATGGTCGCCGCAGCGGTGGCACCCTGACCCAGGACATGCCCGCGCCGCCGCTGGCCGAGGATGAGAACAAGGACCTCAAGCGCGAGCGCAATTACCCCGAGCAACCGCCGACCATTCCCCACAGCATTCGCGGTTATCACATCGATACCAACAGCAATAAGTGCCTGACCTGCCACAGCCGCGCCAACAGCGCGCGGACGCAGGCGCCGATGATCAGCATCACCCACTACATGGATCGCGACGGCCAGCCGCTGGCGGCAGTGTCACCACGGCGCTACTTCTGCGTGCAGTGCCATGTGCCGCAAAAAGACGTCAAGCCTCTGGTCGAGAACAGCTTCAAAAACATCGACCAAGTGCTGCAGGACGAAATCACCGACAAGCAGAAACCCTGAGGAGCGGTCATGAAGTCATTGCTGGCGCTGCTCAAGGATTACTGGCAGGTCTTGCGTCGACCCAGTGTGCATTACAGCCTGGGTTTTTTGACCCTCGGCGGGTTCATTGCCGGGGTGATTTTCTGGGGCGGCTTCAACACTGCGCTGGAGGCGACCAACACCGAGAAGTTCTGCATTTCCTGTCACGAAATGCGCGACAACGTCTACGTCGAATTGCAGGACACCATCCACTACACCAACCGCTCCGGTGTACGTGCGACTTGCCCGGATTGCCACGTGCCGCACGAATGGACCCACAAGATCGCACGCAAGATGCAGGCGTCGAAGGAAGTCTGGGGCAAGATCTTCGGCACCATCAGCACCCGCGACAAGTTCCTCGGCATGCGCCGCGAACTGGCCGAGCACGAGTGGGCGCGGCTCAAGGCCAATGACTCGCGGGAGTGCCGCAACTGCCACAACTTCGAGTTCATGGATTTCACCCGCCAGAGCAAGCGTGCCTCGAGCATGCACTCCACCTCGCTGGCCAGCGGCGAGGCCACCTGTATCGATTGCCACAAGGGCATTGCCCACAAACTGCCGGACATGAGCGGGGTCAAGGGCTGGTAGTCACGCACTGCGCCGGTTTGCCGTAAAGCGGCAGCGGCGCGCCGGTTTTTCGTCTTCGTCACCACGCCTGTTCTTCCCCTGAGCGCCGCCAAGTCCTGTGTTTGCAGGACTTGGCGCGGCTGCGCGCAAGTTGGTCTGCAAATTGCTAAAGCCAGTGCAGTACAGCAGTGGGCGGCAATCGTCCGGCATGCAGAGGAACGACTGTGGACAAGTACCTATATGTGGCCATGACCGGCGCCAGCCAGAACGCGGCGGCGCAAAAGGCCCATGCCAACAACCTGGCGAACATCTCCACCAATGGCTTCCAGAAAGACCTGGAGCAGGCGCGCTCGATGCCGGTGTTTGGCGACAGCTTTCCGGCGCGGGCCTTCGCGATGTCCGAGCGTCCCGGCACCGATTTCAGCCCTGGCTCGCTGGTGGAAACCGGGCGTGACCTCGACGTCGCGGTCAGCGGCAATGGCTGGATCGCCGTGCAAAGTCCCGACGGCAAGGAAAGCTATGTGCGCACCGGCAGCCTGAATGTCGACGCCCTTGGCGTTCTGCGCGCCGGCAACGGCATGCCGGTCATGGGCAATGGTGGGCCGATTGCCGTGCCGCCGGAGCAGAAAATCGAAGTCGGCCAGGACGGCACCATCAGCATCCGCGCCATGGGCGAAGGCCCGCGCGTGATGGCCGAAGTTGACCGCATCAAGCTGGTCAACCCGGACCTGAAGAATATGACCAAGGGCCTCGACGGTTCGATCCACACCAAGGACGGCCAGCCGGCACCGGCTGACGCCAACGTGCAACTGGTCTCCGGCTTCCTCGAGTCGAGCAACGTCAACGCGGTGGAAGAGATGACCTCGGTGCTGGCCCTGGCCAAGCAGTTCGAGCTGCACGTGAAGATGATGAACACCGCCAAAGAAGACGACCAGGCCATGGCTCGGGTCTTGCAGATCAGCTAATTATCAGAACGTCGCGCCGTAAAACAGGCGCACGAGGAGAATCGAATGCTTCCGGCTCTTTGGGTTGCCAAAACAGGTCTGTCCGCCCAGGACACCAACCTGACCACCATTTCCAACAACCTGGCTAACGTCTCGACCACGGGTTTCAAACGTGACCGTGCCGAGTTCCAGGACCTGCTGTACCAGATCAAGCGCCAGCCAGGTGCCCAGTCGACCCAGGACAGCGAGCTGCCGTCGGGCCTGCAACTGGGTACCGGTGTGCGCATCGTCGGCACCCAAAAGAACTTCACCGCCGGCAGCCTGCAGACCACTGAGCAGCCGCTGGACATGGCCATTGACGGCCGTGGTTTCTTCCAGGTGTTGCAGCCGGATGGCACCACTTCCTACACCCGTGACGGCACCTTCCACCTGGACTCCAACGGCCAGATCGTGACGGCCAGCGGCTATGCCCTGGAACCGGCGATTGTCATCCCTGCCGAAGCTCAGACCTTTACCGTAGGCCGTGACGGCACCGTGTCGATCACCATCGCCGGCAACCCGGCCGCCCAGGTGATCGGCAACCTGCAGACCGCCGACTTCATCAACCCGGCCGGCCTGCAAGCCACCGGCAACAACCTGTTCCTGGAAACCGCCGCCAGTGGCGCGCCGCAGATCGGCACCCCGGGCCTTAACGGTTTCGGCACCACCCTGCAGAGCACCCTGGAGACCTCCAACGTGAGCACGGTCGAGGAGATGGTCAACATGATCACCACCCAGCGCGCCTACGAAATGAACTCCAAGGTGATCTCCACCGCCGACCAGATGCTCTCGTTCGTCACGCAGAATCTGTAATCAAGTCTATGGGGCGACCTGAGGTCGCCTGCAATACCGTGAGGTTAGGGTCATGAATCGCTTTGTATCTGTTCTCGCATTGAGTGGGATCGCCGCGCTGGCGGGCTGCGTCGGGCCGACGCCGAAACCCAATGACCCTTACTATGCCCCAGTGTTGCCACGCACGCCGTTGCCGGCCGCCGCCAACAACGGTTCGATCTACCAGGCCGGTTTCGAGCAGAACCTGTACAGCGACCGCAAGGCGTTCCGGGTCGGTGACATCATCACCATCACCCTGAATGAAAAAACCCAGGCCAGCAAAAACGCCAACTCGCAGGTGGGCAAAACCAGCAAGGCCGACATCGGCCTGACCTCGCTGTTCGGCAGCGTACCCAACACCAACAACCCGTTCGGTAGCGGCGACCTGAGCCTGGAAGCCGGCTACAGCGGCGATCGAGCGACCAAGGGCGACGCCAAGGCCGGGCAGGGCAACAGCCTGACCGGTTCGATCACCGTGACCGTGGCCGACGTGTTGCCCAACGGCATCATTGCCGTGCGTGGCGAGAAGTGGATGACCCTCAACACCGGCGACGAACTGGTACGGATTGCCGGACTGGTGCGCGCCGACGATATTTCCACCGACAACACCGTGTCCTCGACCCGGGTTGCCGATGCACGCATCACCTACTCGGGGACCGGCTCCTTTGCCGATGCCAGCCAGCCCGGCTGGTTCGACCGTTTCTTCCTCAGCCCGCTGTTCCCTTTCTAGGTGATGACTATCCCCATGCTGAATTTCAAGCACCTGATGGCGGCCGTGTTATTGCTGTCCACCTCCCTCGGCGTACAGGCCGAGCGACTGAAGGACATCGCCAGTATTTCAGGCGTGCGTTCCAACCAATTGATCGGCTACGGCCTGGTCGTCGGCCTCAACGGCACGGGTGACCAGACTACCCAGACCCCGTTCACCCTGCAGACTTTCAACAACATGCTCTCGCAGTTCGGCATCAAGGTGCCGCCGGGTTCGGGCAACGTGCAGTTGAAGAACGTCGCCGCAGTCTCGATCAGTGCCGACCTGCCGGCGTTCGCCAAGCCGGGTCAGCAGGTCGACATCACGGTGTCCTCCATCGGTAACTCCAAGAGCCTGCGCGGCGGCACCCTGTTGCTGACCCCGCTCAAGGGTATCGACGGCAACGTCTACGCGGTCGCCCAGGGCAACCTGGTGGTGGGCGGTTTCGACGCCGAAGGTCGCGATGGCTCGAAGATCACCGTCAACGTGCCCTCGGCCGGACGTATCCCCGGCGGCGCTTCGGTGGAGCGTGCGGTGCCGAGCGGTTTCAACCAGGGCAACAGCCTGACCCTGAACCTCAATCGATCCGACTTCACCACCGCCAAGCGTATCGTCGACAAGATCAACAACATGCTCGGCCCTGGCGTGGCCCAGGCCATCGATGGCGGCTCGATCCGGGTCACCGCGCCGCTGGATCCGAGCCAGCGCGTCGACTACCTGTCGGTCCTGGAAAACCTCGAAATCGATCCGGGCCAGGCGGTGGCCAAGGTCATCATCAACTCGCGCACCGGCACCATCGTCATCGGCCAGAACGTCAAGGTCTCGCCGGCGGCAGTGACCCACGGCAGCCTGACCGTGACCATCACCGAAGACCCGATCGTCAGCCAGCCGGGGGCTTTCTCCAACGGCCAGACGGCGGTGGTCCCGCGCTCCAACGTCAACGCGCAGCAGGAAGCCAAGCCGATGTTCAAGTTCGGCCCGGGCACTACGCTGGACGAGATCGTGCGTGCGGTGAACCAGGTCGGCGCGGCACCGGGTGACTTGATGGCGATCCTCGAAGCCTTGAAACAGGCCGGCGCCCTGCAAGCCGACCTGATCGTGATTTGAGGTAGCGGCCATGGACATGCGCAAGAGCGGGCTGGTCAGCAGCAGCGATTCGGGATCCTACTCGGACCTCAATCGGCTTAACCAGCTCAAGGTCGGCGACAAGAACAGCGACGGCAACATGCGCAAGGTGGCGCAGGAATTCGAGTCGCTGTTCCTCAACGAGATGCTCAAGTCGATGCGCTCGGCCACCGAAGCCCTGGGCCAGGACAACCCGCTGAACACCGCGGCGGCCAAGCAGTACCAGGAAATGTACGACCAGCAACTGGCGGTCTCGATGTCCCGCGAGGGCGGCGGCATCGGTCTGGCCGATGTGCTGATGCGCCAGATGTCGAAGAACAAACCGCTGGCCCCGGGCGAGGCAGCCGAGTTGTCGGCGGCCAAGCAGGAAGCGGCCAAGGCAGCGGTGCAGACCCCGATTGCCGCCGGCACCACGGCTACCGATGGGCCGCTGTCGCGCCTCAACGGGCAGCGTCCATTGTGGGCTTCGCGTTCGATCCACGCGCCGCAAGGGGCAGGTGAGGGCGGCGGGCACAGCAACGACATGGCGCTGATCAACCAGCGCCGCCTGGCCTTGCCGCCGAAGCTGGCGGACCGTCTGCTGGCCGGGCTGGTGCCGTCGGCCTCTGGGGCTGCCGCAAGCAACGCCAACACCACGCTGCCGACCCGCGCCACCACCGAAGGCAACGCGCTGGTGAAAGGCGATTGGCTGCCGGCGCAAAGTTATTCCGCCGAACGCGGTCGCCTGCAGGTCTACGGTCGGGCCATTGCCCAGCCACCACTGGCGCCAGCGAAAAAATCCTTCAGCTCGCCGAGCGAATTCATCGACACCATGCTGCCGATGGCCAAGCAGGCCGCCGATCGCATCGGCGTCGATCCGCGTTATTTGGTGGCCCAGGCCGCGCTGGAAACCGGCTACGGCAAATCGGTCATGCGCCAGGCCGACGGCAACAGCAGCCACAACCTGTTCGGGATCAAGACCGGCAGCACCTGGAAGGGTGCCCAGGCGCGGGCGATCACCAGCGAATTCCGCAACGGCGCGATGGTCAAGGAGACGGCCGAGTTCCGTTCCTATGCCTCCTACCAGGACAGCTTCCACGACCTGGTGACCTTGTTGCAGAGCAACAATCGCTATCAAGAAGTGCTGAAGTCGGCCGATAACCCGGAACAGTTTGTACGCGAGTTGCAAAAGGCCGGGTACGCCACCGACCCGAACTACGCCAGCAAGATTTCGCAGATTGCCAAACAAATGAAGAGTTACGAGAACTACGCCGCGGCGAGTTCTCCCATGCATTTATAAGGTCTGAAACATGAGCTTGATCAATATCGGGATGTCGGGTCTGAATGCGAGTCAGGCTGCGTTGGCCACCGTCGGCAATAACATTGCCAACGCCAACGCCGCGGGTTACTCGCGTCAACAAATCGTCCAGGGTACTGCAGGCTCGCAGCAGGTCGGCGGCGTGTTCATCGGTAGCGGCACCACCCTGGCCGATGTGCGCCGGGTGTACAACGCCTACGTCGACGCGCAGTTGCAGACCACCACTTCGCTCAATGGCGATGCCCAGGCCTATCTCGATCAGGTCAGCTCGGTCGACAAGCTGCTCTCGGACAAAAACACCGGTGTCTCGGCCGCGCTCGGCAGCTTCTTCGCCTCGCTGCAAACCGCTGCCGGCAACCCGAGCGATACCTCGGCACGGCAATTGCTGCTGACCAACGCACAGACCTTGAGCAACCGCTTCAACTCGATCTCCAGCCAGCTCACGCAGCAGAACGAAGGCATCAACAGTCAGTTGAGCACCTTGACCTCGATGGTCAATCAGCACACCGCGACCATTGCCTCGCTGAACCAGCAGATCACTCAGTACGGCAAGTCCGGCAGCACCCCGAACAACCTGCTGGACGCCCGTAACGAAGCGGTGCGTTCGCTGAATGAGCTGGTCGGGGTCAAGGTCCAGGAGCACGACGGCGTCTACGACATCAGCCTCGGTACCGGCCAGTCGCTGGTGCTGGGCAACACCGCCAGCACCCTCACGGCGGTGCCGGGCAAGACCGACAAGAGTCAGTTCAGCCTGCAGATCGATTACCCGCAGTCGAGCATCGAAGTGACCTCGGTGATCACCGGCGGCAAGATGGGCGGCCTGCTGCGTTATCGCGACGACGTGCTGGCGCCGGCCATCAATGACCTGGGACGCACCGCGCTGGTGGTCTCCGACGCGATCAACAAGCAGTCGGGGCAGGGCCTGGATGCCAGCGGCGAGTTTGGTTCGTCGCTGTTCAACAACATCAACAGCGCCCAGGCCATCAGCCAACGCAGCCTGGCCACTTCGGGCAACAGCGCCGGCTCCGGCAACCTTGATGTGACCATCGGCGACAGCAGCAAGCTGACCACCTACGACTACCAGGTGACGTTCAGCAGCGACAAGAACTACACGGTCAAGCGCTCCGATGGCACCACCCTGGGCCCGTTCGATGTGACTAAGAATCCGCCGGACATGATCGACGGCTTCAGCCTCAAGCTCAACGGCGGTGGCCTGAGTGCCGGCGACAGCTTCAAGGTCAGCCCGACCCGCACCGGTGCCAGCGACATGGCGGTGCAGTTGAAAGACCCGAACAAGCTGGCGTTCGCCGCACCCTTGGTGGCTGACAAGGGCAGCTCCAACAGTGGTTCGGGCGTATTGAGCGCGCCGAACCTGTCGTCGATGCTGGACATTTATGGTGGTGCCGACCTGAGCCAGTTGCAGGGCCAGATTGAGGGCGCGATGCCGGTGCGCATCGCGTTTGACGCAGCCAAGGACGGTACCCAGACCTATCGGGTGCTGAACGAGGCGGGCGACGAAATCGGCACCGGCAGCATTGTTCCGGGTCAGTCCAACAAGGTCACGATCAACGTACCGGTGCTGGATGCCGCCGGCAATCCGGTGAAGAACCCTGATGGCAGCAACAAGACCATCGGCTTTGACACCACCATCAGCGGCTCGCCGGGCAAGGGCGACAGTTTTGATATCAAGTTCAACAAGGACGGTAAGGCCGACAACCGCAACGCCAACGAACTGCTGGCCCTGCAAAACAAGGCCACCGTCGGCGTCAGCGGCGCCAGTGCCGGGATGAGCATGGGCGGCGCCTACAGCCACCTGGTGTCCACGGTCGGCGGCAAGGCCAGCCAGGCCAGCGTCGATGGCACCGCCAACAGCGCCGCGCTGGAGTATGCCAAATCCAGTCGCAGTTCGGTGTCCCAGGTCAACCTCGATGAAGAGGCCAGCGACCTGGTCAAGTTCCAGCAGTACTACACCGCGTCGTCGCAGATCATCAAGGTCGCGCAAGACACATTCACGACACTGATCAACAGTCTTTAAGGGAGTCATCGACGATGCGTATCTCCACGGCCCAGTTCTTTGAGACCAGTACTGCCAAGTACCAGAACAACTTCTCGTCGGTGGTCAAGACTCAGGGCGAGATTGACTCTGGCGTACGGATTCAGACGGCGGCGGATGATCCGGTGGGCGCGGCTCGCTTGCTGCAACTGCAGCAGCAGAAAGACACCCTGCTGCAGTACGCGGGCAACATGAGCAGCCTGAAGTCGGCCCTGAGCAGTCAGGAAAGCGTGCTCGACAGCATCAACACCGCGCTGCAAAAGGTCAGCGAACTGGCTTTGCAGTCGGGCGGCGGCGTGATCAGCGATGCGGACCGCACCTCGATTGCCAACGAGCTGGGCAATATCGAAGAACAGGTGTTCAGCCTGTTGAACAGCAAGGACGAATCCGGCAACTACCTGTTCTCCGGCTCCAAGACCGATGTGCCACCCTATGTGCGTAATAACGATGGCACCTACACCTATCAGGGTGACGATTCGCAGCTCAACCTGAAAGTCAGTGACACCCTGAGCCTGGCCGCCAGTGATACGGCCAAGAGCATCATGGAGGGCGCGCTGAATACCGGTCGCACCCAGGCTTCGCTGCAACCGCCATCGGTCTATGACGGCAAGGTCTCCGTCTCGGATGGCCTGATCACCTCCAACCAGCAGTACAACAAAAATTTTGCCGACGGCCAGCCGTACAGCCTGGAGTTCACTAGCAGCACCCAGTTCATCCTCAAGGATGCCACGGGCAAGGACGTGACCTCGGAAGTGCCGGGCAACGGCACCTTCGACGCAACCAAAGAGGGCGCCCACAGCGTCAGCTTGCGTGGGGTGAAGTTCGATATCGACCTCAACCTCGGCGACATCCCGGCAGCGGACAAGGATGCGGCGGTGGCGGGCAAGGTCTTTACCCTAGAAGCCAAGCCGGACAGCTTCAACGCCTCGCGCACCCCGAGCAATCCATCGACAGCGCAAATCACCGGCACCCGCGTGGCCGATGCCAAGGTCTATGGTGACAGCTTCCCGAGCAATGGCGCGGTGATCAAGTTCACCAGCGACACCGAGTACGAGGTGTATTCCCAGCCGCTGACCGCCAACAGCAAGTCGATCAGCAAGGGCAGCCTGAATGCCGCCGGCGATTCGCTGACGGCGGTTGGGGTCAAGTTCGATTTCAATGGTGCGGTCAAATCCGGCGATCAGTTTGTCATCGGCGCCAATAATCACCAGACCCAGAGCGCGCTGGACACCATCAGCCAGTTGCGTCAGGCGTTGACCGTGCCGAGCGATGGCAACCTGGCGGTTCAGCAACAGCAGAAGAATGCGATCAACTCGGCGATTGGCAACCTGAAAAACGCCAGCGCCGGAATCGACAACGCACGCGGTTCGATTGGGGCCCGGCTGAAGGCGGTCGACATCCAGTCCGAGGAAAACGTCAGCCAGGGGCTGGCCAATGACTCGACCACCGCTGCGCTGGCCAACACCGACATGGCCGGCGCCTCCATCGAGCTGGCGTTCCAGAAGGCGATGCTCGAAGCCTCGCAATTGGCGTTTGTGAAGATTTCTCAGTTGAGCCTGTTCAACAAGCTTTGATCCCCGCCTGAATACCGGTCGGCACTGTGCCCAGTGACGACCGGTCATCTTTGCTTCACCTGCCTTTCCAGTCTGCAAGTCCTTCAGCTGACACAGGTTTTTCGGCGGCTTTCGGCCGTCCGCAGGATTTACTTGCGGTAACTGTTTTGCCCATTGCACACAAAATAGAGTGACCTATGAGTCATAAAGGGCATCTTCACTGTATCGTGTGAAACGAGTGGGACGGGTGCCCGGTAGTTGCTGGGTTGATTTTCATGGATTCGGCACCCGTGTCTGGCGTCTGTTTCGGCGTCGGACCCCTTTGTTATCAGTGCCTCTCGATCGTGCGAGCGGTGATCTCCAGTTATTCTGTTTTGGGAAGCCACAATGATTGGCATAAAAAGCATCGCCAGTTTCGTGCCAGTGAACGGGCTTGATAACTACGCGCAGGGCGCAAAATTCGCCAAGGATGAAGAATTCATTCTGGGCAAGATTGGCTCGGCGTTTCTGCCGCGCATGGATGCTGGCCAGGAAACTTCCGATCTGTGCGTCGAGGCGGCCAACGCCTTGTTCGCCAGCAACCCGCAACTCGACCGCCAGGCCATCGATGTACTGATCGTGGTCACGCAGAATGGCGACGAGGAGGGCTTGCCCCACACCTCCGCCATCGTTCAGGACAAGCTCGGCCTGTCGACTCGCGTCGCCGCGTTCGACGTCTCCCTGGGCTGCTCCGGCTACGTCTACGGCCTGTACGCGATCAAGGGCTTCATGGAAGCCGCAGGCTTGAAGAACGGCCTGCTGATCACCGCCGATCCGTACTCGAAGATCGTCGACCCGGAAGACCGCAACACCACCATGCTGTTCGGTGATGCGGCCACCGCCACCTGGATGGGCGAAGACGCAGCCTGGCAACTGGGCAAGGCCAAGTTCGGCACCGACGGTTCCGGCGCACCGCACCTGAAAGTCAGCGACGGCGTGTTCTTCATGAACGGTCGCCAGGTGTTCAACTTCGCCCTGCTCAAAGTGCCGGCGCATTTGCACGAACTGCTGAACGACTCGGACCTCAAGTCCGAAGACATTGACGCCTTCTGCATTCACCAAGGCAGCGCGGCCATTGTCGACGCCGTGGCTCGGCGCTTCGAAGGCGAGCCGGAGAAGTTCATCAAGGACATGGTCGAGACCGGCAACACCGTGTCGTCGAGCATTCCGCTGCTGCTGGAAAAGCACATGTTCGACTCCAGCTGGAAGCGGGTGGCGATCAGCGGGTTTGGTGTAGGCCTGTCCTGGGGTTCGGCGATTCTCCATCGTCCTTGATCCTCTGCTGCACCGGCCTCAAGGCAAAGCGCCCGAGAGTGAAAACTCTCGGGCGTTTTGCGTTTTATTGACGTCAGTTTTCCGCCTGTAAGCCCTTGAAATCAAAGGGCTGGCACCCTGCCACCAAAAAATTGCAAAAAACCCCTCAAGCAAAGTGTTTTCACGACGATAACTATTACGAAGGTTCTCTAGGCCACACCCGGCGGTTGCCAGGGCCGGAAGCCGCAGCACCCAACCCACGAGGAATTCGTCATGGCTTTATCAGTAAACACCAACATTACATCGTTGACCGTTCAGCGGAACCTGAACAAAGCTGGCGATGCCCTGGGTAACTCGATGACCCGTCTGTCTTCCGGCCTGAAAATCAACAGCGCGAAAGACGACGCTGCCGGCATGCAGATCGCCAACCGTCTGACCTCCCAGGTCAAGGGTATGACCGTTGCAATCAACAACGCCAACAACGGCACTTCCATCGCCCAGACCGCTGAAGGCGCGATGCAAGAATCGACCAACATTCTGCAGCGTCTGCGTGAGCTGGCCCTGAACTCCGCGAACGGTGACAAAAGCGCCGCTGACCGTGATTCCCTGCAACAGGAATTCACTGCCAAGGTTGGTGAGCTGACCCGTATCGCTGCTACCACCACTTTCGGTGGTCGTAACCTGCTGGACGGTACTTTCCAGAACGTTGGCTTCCAGATCGGTTCCGACGCCAACCAGACCATCTCGTTCGGCATGAGCGACATCAGCGCTACTGGTTTGAAGGGTACTTACAGCGAAGCTACTGTAGCTGGCGCGACTACTACTCTGTCGGCTGGTGTGACTGGTAACGCGATCACTCTGCCAGGCGGTACTCCAGCTACCACCACTACCTCTCCGCGTGTCCTGACCGGTACCGCTTTCGCTGCGCCAACCGTTAACGAAACCTTTGATATCAACGGCGCTACTGTCAACACCACTTCTGCCGATGACATCGATACAACTCTTGCCGCTATCCAAACCGCTCTGACTAACGCAGGTAATACTGACATCACCGCTGCCAAAAACGGTGGCGGCACGGCTCTCGTCCTGACATCGGCATCCGGCGCTGCGATCAACATCGGCGGCACCACGACTTCCGGTCTGAGCGGCGGTGCTGTAACTGGTGGTGTCCCTACCACCACCCCAGCTGTCCCGGGCGCACTGACTGCCGCAGCTGAAATCAACATCAATGGTAAGAACGTTACTTTCGCTATCGGCGACGAACTCACCGATATCGCGGATAAAATCGACGCTGCCAACCTAACTGATAAGTTCGGTGTAACCGCAGAGGTAACCGACGGTCGCCTGCAACTGACTTCCACAGACGGCAAAGCAATCAAGCTGGGTAACGGCACTGGCGCAGCTGCCAACGGCGGCGCAGGTGCACTGGCCAAGCTGGGCCTGTCCGCTGGCACTACCGAAGCCAAGCTGACCGCTGCTACCTCGGTAAGCCTGAACGGTACCGAAGTGAAATTCACTGCTGGTTCGACCATGGCTGACATCGTTTCGTCGATCAACAGCGCAAGCACCGGCGTTACTGCCAGCGTCAACAAGACCGACAACTCCCTGCAGTTGTTCTCCACCAAAGACATCACCATCGCTGATGGTAGCTCGGGTAACGGCCTGAGCACTTTGGGTCTGACCACTGCTGCCGCCGCGACCACCAAAGCCATCAAAATGGAAACCACCGTTGCTGACCTGAGCGTTCTGACTTCGGCTAGCGCCCAGCAGACCATTCAGGCCCTGGACGGCGCGATCCAGCAGATCGACACCCAGCGTTCGCAACTGGGTGCGGTGCAAAACCGTTTCACCAGCACTGTTGCCAACCTGCAAAGCATCTCGGAAAACTCCACCGCTGCCCGTAGCCGCGTACAGGACGCCGACTTCGCTTCCGAAGCCGCCGAGCTGACCAAGCAACAAACCCTGCAACAGGCTTCCACTGCGATCCTGTCCCAGGCTAACCAACTGCCATCCGCTGTACTGAAGCTGCTTCAGTAATATCGGTAACGGTTGACTGACAGAAGGGCGCGTATACGTGCCCTTTTGTCTTTTTTTGGTTTGGAGGTGATGACATGGATATGAGTATCAAGCTGAACGCGTCCTATCCTGCTGGCGCCCCCCAGGCCAGCAGTGCTCAAGCAAACCAGCCAATGCCGGTGGCAGAGACGGATCCGGAGAGTGCCGGAACGTCAAAGCAACTGACCCTGGAAAAAGCAGTGACCGATATTCGTGAGTTTGTGCAGGCTTCCCAGCGCAACCTGGATTTTTCCATCGATGACTCTACCGGCCAGGTAGTGGTCAAGGTGATCGCCACCGACAGTGGTGAAGTGATTCGACAAATTCCATCAGAGACCGCGCTGAAGCTGGCGCAGAGTCTGAGTGATGCCAGCAGCTTGCTGTTCGATACCAAGGCTTGAGCTGGCACGAAATGTGTTTCTGACTGCTGCTTAGGTGTTTGTGTGCCAATAAAGCGGCAGCCACAGGACAAGGAGAATACAGATGGCGAGTTCAACGATTTCCGGCCCGGGTTCGGGCTTTGACACGCAAGGTATCGTCAAGGCGCTGGTCGCCGCGGAAAAGGCCCCCAAGCAGTCCCAGATCACCAAGCAGCAGACGACCACCACCGTCCAGCTGTCGGCCGTCGGCTCGGTGAAAGGTGCGCTGGAGACTTACCGCGCGGCAATCACCAAACTGAACAACGTGTCGGCGTTCAATGGGCTTGCCGCTACCTCGTCCGAAGAAAAAAACGTCAAGGTGACCCTGGGCGATGGCGCTTCCAGTGGCAAGTACGTGGTGGTGGTGCAGGATCTGGCCACTTCCTCGAAAGTCACCAGCAAGGTGTTCCCGGGCGGCACTTCGGGTGTGGCCAACACCGGCGATGAAGCCGAGACGCTGACCATTACCCAGTCGGGCAAAAGCTACGACGTGTCGATCCCCGGTGGCGCGACGCTGCAGCAGGTGCGTGAGTCGATCAACACCCAGCTGTCGGCCCAAGGCATCAGTGCCAACGTGCTGAGCGATGCCAACGGCGCACGCCTGGTGATCGGCTCCACCAACAGTGGAGCGGGCACCGATATCACTCTCAGCGGTGATTCGCAGCTGGCGCAGGGTTATGACAAGGGGCCGGCGGCGCAGAACGCCAAGTACACCATTGACGGCATCGCCATGGAATCCACCAGCAACAAGGTGGCGTCGGCCATTAGCGGTGTGACCCTGGACTTGATCGCTGCCGACAAGGACAAGCCGATCACCATCAACGTGGAAAGCAACACCGCCACCTTGAAGACCTCGGTGCAGTCGTTCGTCTCGGCGTACAACGCGCTGATGACCAGCATCAACACCCAGACCAAGGTTTCTGCCACCGGTGATGCCGCGACAACCACCGCCGGTGCGTTGACCGGTGACGCATCGATGCGCCAACTGGTCGCCAGCTTGCGCAGTGAACTGGTCAGCAGTTCAGGCTCCGGGAGCATGAGTGGCCTGTCGCAAATGGGGATTACCACGGACCAGAAAACCGGCTTGCTGACCCTTGATGACAAGGCGTGGGACAAGGCGGTGGTCAAGGGCGCCAATGACATCGCCAAGCTTTTCACCGGTGACCAGGGCTTGATCACTCGGATGAACAAGACCACCGAACCCTACGTGGGCACCACCGGTTTGCTGGCTTCGCGGGTGACTGATCTCAACACCAAGTTGACCGACCTGACCACTCAGCAGGCCGACCTCGATCGGCGAATCGACAGCATGCAAACCTCCCTGACCGCCAAATACACGGCCATGGACACCTTGATTGCGAAGATCAACGCCAGCAGTTCCAGCATCATGACCACCCTCAACTCGCTGAACAATCCGAAGTCGGATTGATGTCTGGCGGGGCGCCCGAACGCCCCGCGCCGGCAGGCCTCTGGTCCAGAGCAAGGCGCCTGGACTAAAGTTCTCGAGGCTGCAGTCGAGAAACTGGTAACACCCCATCGAATCGCCCGCGACTTGTACCGAGGTAGCAACATGAACCCTATGAAAGCCCTTCGTGCGTACCAGAAGGTCAACTCCCACGCGCAGATCTCCGAGGCCAGCCCTCATCGTCTGATTCAGATGCTGCTTGAAGGCGGTCTCGATCGTCTGGCGCAGGCCAAGGGCGCGTTGGAGCGCGGGGATATTGCCCAGAAGTGCCTGCTGCTGACCAAGGCCATCGACATCATCACCGGTCTGCGCCAGGGCCTGGATGAAGAGAAGGCCGAAGATCCGGCGTCCATCCAACAGCTGGACAGCCTCTACGAGTACATGTGCACGCAACTGCTCAAGGCCAACACCAGCAATGATCCGGAGCTGATCGATGAAGTGGCGCGGCTGCTGATTACTGTCAAAAGTGGTTGGGACGCGATTGCCACGCAAGAGGTCGCGCAATAGGCCTGCGGGCCTGAGGATGATCACATGAGCCAAGCCCTGCAACGCATTGAACAAACCCGCGAAGCCCTCGTCGACGCATTGGCCGAACGTGACTGGGAGGCGATCGGTGAGCTGGACGTCGCTTGCCGCAGTTGCGTTGACGACGTTTTGAGCGAGGCGCCGGTCGATGAGCAGGCGCTTCGGGAAAATCTTGAAAGTCTGCTGGTGGTCTACAAGCAACTGCTGGAAGCGACGATGGGCGAGCGCCAGGCAATCGTCGACGAAATGACGCAGATCAACCAAGCGAAGAGCGCGGCAAAGGTTTACCATCTGTTCGGTTAACGCTTTGGTTAATCAGTTTGTCCGGGCACCTGCGCCATAAATTTGACTCTGCGCGGTTTTTTGACTTAACTAGTGGCTGTTTGCGGAATTCAGACGTCTATAAGGCTTACCGTGCCTGCAGGCGTCTAGCTTGCCTCTCATTTGGGCATTGAGTTGACTAGGGAAGTTGCTATTGCATGTGGCGTGAAACCAAAATTCTGCTGATTGATGACGATAGCGTGCGCCGCCGCGACCTGGCGGTGATCTTAAATTTTCTTGGGGAAGAAAATTTACCCTGCGGTAGCCATGACTGGCAGCAGGCTGTCGGCTCTTTGTCGTCTAGTCGTGAAGTCATCTGCGTCCTGATCGGGACGGTCAATGCACCTGGTTCGTTGTCGGCTCTGTTAAAGACACTGGCAAGCTGGGATGAGTTCCTTCCAATTTTGCTGATGGGCGATAATTCTTCCGTCGAGTTGCCGGACGACCAGCGTCGCCGGGTGCTGTCGACCCTGGAAATGCCGCCCAGCTACAGCAAACTGCTCGATTCTCTGCACCGTGCCCAGGTCTATCGCGAGATGTACGACCAGGCCCGCGAGCGCGGTCGCCATCGCGAGCCCAACCTGTTCCGCAGCCTTGTCGGCACCAGTCGGGCGATCCAGCACGTGCGCCAGATGATGCAGCAAGTGGCCGATACCGATGCCAGCGTGCTGATCCTCGGTGAGTCGGGCACGGGCAAGGAAGTGGTCGCACGCAACCTGCACTATCACTCCAAGCGTCGCGACGCGCCGTTCGTGCCGGTCAACTGCGGCGCGATCCCGGCCGAGTTGCTCGAAAGCGAATTGTTCGGCCACGAGAAGGGCGCCTTTACCGGGGCGATCACCAGCCGTGCCGGGCGTTTCGAACTGGCCAACGGCGGCACCCTGTTCCTCGACGAAATCGGTGACATGCCGCTGCCGATGCAGGTCAAGCTGCTGCGCGTGTTGCAGGAGCGCACCTTCGAGCGCGTGGGCAGCAACAAGACCCAGAGCGTCGATGTGCGCATCATCGCCGCGACCCACAAGAACCTCGAGAGCATGATCGAGGTCGGCAGCTTCCGCGAAGACCTTTACTACCGCCTCAATGTGTTCCCGATTGAAATGGCGCCGCTGCGTGAGCGCGTCGAAGACATCCCGTTGCTGATGAACGAGCTGATCTCGCGCATGGAGCACGAGAAGCGCGGTTCGATTCGCTTCAACTCGGCGGCGATCATGTCGCTGTGTCGTCACGGCTGGCCGGGCAACGTTCGCGAGCTGGCCAACCTGGTGGAGCGCATGGCGATCATGCATCCGTACGGGGTGATTGGCGTGGTCGAGCTGCCGAAGAAATTCCGCTACGTCGACGATGAAGACGAGCAGATGGTCGACAGCCTGCGCAGCGATCTCGAAGAGCGGGTGGCCATCAACGGCCATGCCCCGGACTTCACTGCCAACGCCTTGCTGCCACCCGAAGGCCTGGACCTCAAGGACTACCTCGGTGGCCTTGAGCAGGGTCTGATCCAGCAGGCGCTGGACGATGCCAATGGCATCGTGGCTCGCGCTGCCGAGCGCCTGCGTATCCGTCGCACCACCCTGGTGGAGAAGATGCGCAAGTACGGCATGAGCCGGCGCGAAGGAGACGAACAGGCGGACGATTGACGCCTGTTTTATAAACCGCTGATGAGTCAGCGGTTTTTTTTCGGCACGGGTATTGCTACAGCCCTCGCAACGGTCCGTTTCACTGACGGTCAGCCAAGCGAGAGAGCACGATGCCCCACGCCGCCCCCATCTCTTCAGCCCTCGATGCGTCCAGCCCGGAGCAGGCCAGCCGGCTGGGCCTAGAGCAAGCGTTCGCGCTGTTCAATCAGATGTCGAGCCAGCTCACCGATTCCTACAGCCTGCTGGAAGCCCGGGTGACCGAGCTCAAGGGCGAGTTGGCGGTGGTCAGCGCCCAGCGCATGCAAGAACTGGCGGAAAAAGAGCGCCTGGCCAATCGTCTGCAAAACCTTCTCGACCTGTTGCCTGGTGGCGTCATCGTCATCGACGGCCAGGGTATTGTCGGCGAGGCCAATCCGGCGGCGTGCGAACTGCTGGGGCTGCCGTTGCAGGGCGAGTTGTGGCGCCACGTCATCGCCCGCTGTTTTGCTCCTCGTGAAGACGACGGCCATGAAATTTCCCTGAAGGACGGGCGGCGCCTGTCGATTGCCACGCGCTCCCTGGATGCCGAGCCGGGGCAGTTGGTGCTGCTCAATGACCTGACTGAAACCCGTCACCTGCAGGATCAATTGGCGCGCCACGAGCGCTTGTCATCGCTGGGGAAAATGGTCGCCTCGCTGGCGCACCAGATCCGCACACCGCTGTCCGCCGCTCTGCTTTACGCCAGTCATCTGACTGAGCAGGCGCTGCCGCTGGCGACCCAGCAGCGTTTTGCTGGGCGCCTCAAGGAGCGTCTGCACGAGCTGGAACATCAGGTGCGCGACATGCTGGTGTTCGCCCGCGGCGAATTGCCGTTGACCGATCGCGTTACCCCGAAGGCGCTGATGCAGTCGCTGCAGGCGGCGGCACAAACCCATGTCCAGGACGTGCCGCTGCGCTGGCAGTGCGACGCCCATGTCGGCGAGCTGCTATGCAATCGCGACACCTTGGTGGGTGCGCTGCTTAATTTGTTGGAAAACGCCATCCAGGCCGGCGACGCATCGCTGCGCCTGAAGGTGCACCTGTATGCCCGGGGCAATAGCCTGCGCCTGTGTGTCAGTGACAATGGCGGCGGCATCGATGCGGCGGTGCTTGAGCGTCTGGGCGAACCCTTTTTCACCACCAAGACCAATGGCACCGGCCTTGGCCTGACCGTGGTCAAGGCTGTGGCGCGGGCGCACCAGGGACAATTGCAACTGCGCTCGCGGCCCGGTCGCGGCACCTGTGCGCTGTTGCTCCTGCCGTTGTTCAGCAATACGCAAGGCATGGAGTAAGGCATGGCAATCAAGGTTCTGTTGGTCGAAGACGACCGTGCGCTGCGTGAGGCATTGGCCGACACGCTGTTGTTGGGCGGTCATGACTACTGTGCGGTCGGTTCGGCTGAGGAAGCGCTGGAGCGGGCGGCACAAGAGCAGTTCAATCTGGTGGTCAGCGACGTCAACATGCCGGGCATGGATGGCCATCAATTGCTCAGTGCGCTGCGGGTCCGGCATCCACAGTTGCCGGTGTTGTTGATGACCGCCCACGGCGCGGTCGAGCGTGCAGTGGACGCGATGCGCCAGGGCGCGGCGGATTATCTGGTCAAGCCGTTTGAGCCCAGGGCGCTCCTTGATCTGGTGGAACGGCATGCCTTGGGTGGCCTGGATAGCTGCGAGGGCCCGGTGGCGTTCGAGCCGGCCAGTGCGCAACTGCTTGAGTTAGCAGCGCGGGTTGCGCGCAGCGATTCGACGGTGCTGATTTCCGGCGAATCGGGCACCGGCAAAGAGGTGCTGGCGCGCTACATCCACCAACATTCGCGACGTGCCAGTCAGCCGTTCATTGCGATCAACTGCGCGGCGATTCCGGACAACATGCTCGAGGCGACGCTCTTCGGTCATGAAAAGGGCGCTTTCACCGGGGCCATCGCCGCCCAGGCCGGCAAATTCGAACAGGCCGATGGCGGCACCATCCTCCTCGACGAGATCTCGGAAATGCCCCTGGGCCTGCAGGCCAAGTTGCTGCGGGTGTTGCAGGAGCGTGAAGTCGAGCGGGTCGGGGCGCGCAAGCCGATCACTCTGGATATTCGTGTGGTCGCGACCACCAACCGTGACCTCGCTGGCGAAGTGGCGGCGGGACGCTTTCGCGAAGACCTCTACTATCGGCTCTCGGTGTTCCCACTGGCCTGGCGCCCGTTGCGCGAACGCACCGCCGATATTCTGCCGCTGGCCGAACGCCTGCTGGCCAAGCACGTCAATAAAATGCAGCACGCCCACGCCAGGCTCTCGAAACAGGCGCAGGCATGCCTGGTCGGATATCCGTGGCCAGGTAACGTGCGTGAGCTGGACAACGCCATCCAGCGTGCGCTGATTCTGCAGCAGGGCGGAGTGATCGAGCCGCAGGACTTCTGCCTGTCCGGACCGGTGGCCTGTGCACCGTTGCCGGTGATTGCGCCGAGCACGATGGCGGCACGCCCGGCGGCGGTCGAGGCTGAGTCCGCCGGTGCGCTGGGCGACGACCTGCGCCGCCGGGAATTCCAGATGATTATCGACACCCTGCGCGCCGAACGCGGGCGGCGCAAGGAAGCTGCCGAACGGCTGGGCATCAGCCCGCGTACCTTGCGCTACAAGCTGGCGCAGATGCGCGATGCAGGGATGGATGTGGAGGGGTATTTGTTTGCGACGTGAGTGATGCCGCTTCTGCGATACACGCGGATTCTGTGGGTGGTGAGATCCCTGTAGGAGCGAGCCTGCTCGCGATGGTCGTCAACGATGACACGGGCATCCTGAATGTACGCGGCGCCCTCAGGCTCTTCGTCGGAACGCCGCCCGGAGCCGGCTCGCTCCTACAGTAGATCGCCGTCCCCCGCGTGCAACTGGTCAGGTATTTGACGGCAATCCCAGCAGCGTTTTTCAAACCCCGTCATCGAGCTGGCACCCTTGTTGCTAACACCTCCCTACCCGCTGCGTGAGTGTCAAAAAATTGCGGGTCGTCAGAGAGAGCAGTCATGAGCCAAGGAATTGAATTTAATCGGTTGATGCTGGACATGCGCGCCATGCAAATGGACGCCATGGCCGCACCAAAAGCCGTTGCCGCGCCGCAAGAGGCGGGGAGCAGCTTTGCCGACATGCTGGGTCAGGCGGTGAACAAGGTCAACGCCACCCAACAGGCCTCGACCCAGTTGTCCACGGCGTTCGAGATCGGCAAGAGCGGTGTCGACCTGACGGACGTAATGATCGCCAAGGAAAAGGCCGGCGTGTCGTTCCAGGCGCTGACCCAGGTCCGCAACAAGTTGGTCCAGGCTTACCAAGACATCATGCAGATGCCGGTTTAAGGACGAGATTGACTCATGGCAGAAGCAGTCGCCGATAACGTTCCGGCCAAGGCCAATGCAGCGGACGGCAAGCCACCGCTGTTCGGCTTGTCCTTCCTGGAAAACCTTTCCGAGATGACCATGTTGCGTCAGGTCGGCCTGTTGGTCGGCCTGGCAGCCAGCGTGGCGATTGGTTTTGCCGTGGTGCTGTGGTCGCAACAGCCCGATTATCGGCCGCTGTACGGCAGTCTGGCGGGGATGGATGCCAAGCAGGTCATGGACACCCTGGCCACTGCCGACATTCCTTACACCGTCGAACCCAATTCCGGCGCCTTGCTGGTCAAGGCCGACGACCTGCCGCGTGCGCGTTTGAAACTGGCCGCCGCCGGCGTCACGCCCACCGACGGCAATATCGGTTTCGAGATCCTCGACAAGGACCAGGGCCTGGGCACCAGTCAGTTCATGGAGGCGACCCGTTACCGTCGCGGCCTCGAAGGCGAACTGGCGCGGACCATTTCCAGCCTGAACAACGTCAAGGCCGCCCGTGTGCACCTGGCAATTCCGAAAAGCTCGGTGTTCGTGCGTGACGAACGCAAGCCCAGCGCCTCGGTGCTGGTGGAGCTGTATTCCGGACGCTCGCTGGAGCCAAGCCAGGTAGTGGCCATCGTCAACCTGGTCGCCACCAGCGTTCCTGAGCTGAGCAAATCGCAAATCACCGTGGTCGACCAGAAGGGCACCTTGCTCTCCGACCAGGCGGAAACCTCCGCGCTGACCATGGCCGGCAAGCAGTTCGACTACAGCCGGCGCATGGAAGGCATGCTCACCCAGCGGGTGCACAACATCCTGCAACCGGTGCTGGGCAATGATCGCTATAAGGCGGAAGTCTCCGCCGATATCGATTTCAGCGCGGTCGAGTCGACCTCCGAGCAGTTCAACCCGGATCAGCCGGCGCTGCGCAGCGAGCAATCGACCAGCGAGCAGCGCACCGCCAGCAATGGCCCACAAGGTGTGCCCGGCGCCCTGAGCAATCAGCCACCGGCACCGGCCTCGGCACCGCAGACCACTGGTGGTGCCGCGGCAGCCGGCGGCATGGTGCAGCCCGGCCAGCCACTGCTCGACGCCAACGGCCAGCAGATCATGGACCCGGCCACCGGCCAGCCGATGCTCGCGCCTTATCCGGCGGACAAGCGCCAGCAGTCGACCAAGAACTTCGAACTCGACCGTTCCATCAGCCACACCAAGCAGCAGCAAGGCCGTCTCAATCGACTGTCGGTGGCGGTGGTGGTGGACGATCAGGTCAAGGTCAACGCGGCCAATGGCGAAACCAGCCGCGCGCCGTGGAGCGCCGATGAATTGGCGCGCTTCACCCGGCTGGTGCAGGACGCCGTCGGTTTCGACGCCAGCCGTGGCGACAGTGTCAGTGTGATCAACGTACCGTTCTCCGCCGAGCGCGGGGAAGTCATCGCCGAAATCCCGTTCTACTCCCAACCGTGGTTCTGGGACGTGGTGAAGCAGGTGGTCGGCGTGCTGTTTATCCTGGTGCTGGTGTTCGGCGTGCTGCGTCCGGTGCTGAACAACATCACCGGCGGCGGCAAGGGTCGCCAGTTGGCCGGCATCGGCAGCGACGCCGAACTGGGTGGCATGGGTGGCCTGGATGGCGAGTTGGGCAACGACCGGGTCAGCCTCGGCGGTCCGCAAAGCATCCTGCTGCCAAGCCCGAGCGAAGGCTATGACGCTCAGTTGAATGCAATCAAGAGCCTGGTGGCCGAAGACCCGGGTCGTGTGGCCCAGGTCGTGAAAGAGTGGATTAACGCAGATGAGTGATAACCGAGCCGCGATCGCCAAACTCAGCCGGGTCGACAAAGCCGCGATCCTGCTGTTGTCCCTGGGTGAAACCGATGCCGCCCAAGTGCTGCGGCACATGGGCCCGAAAGAGGTGCAGCGGGTCGGCGTGGCCATGGCGCAGATGGGCAATGTCCATCGCGAACAGGTCGAGCAGGTGATGAGCGAGTTCGTCGACATCGTCGGCGACCAGACCAGCCTCGGCGTTGGCTCCGACGGCTATATCCGCAAGATGCTGACCCAGGCCCTCGGCGAGGACAAGGCCAACGGCCTGATCGACCGGATCCTGCTGGGTGGCAACACCAGCGGCCTGGACAGCCTTAAGTGGATGGAGCCGCGCGCGGTGGCGGATGTGATCCGCTACGAGCACCCGCAGATCCAGGCCATCGTCGTCGCCTACCTCGACCCCGACCAGGCTGGCGAGGTGCTCGGCAACTTCGATCACAAGGTGCGGCTGGACATCATCCTGCGCGTGTCGTCGCTGAACACCGTGCAACCGGCGGCGCTCAAGGAACTCAATCAGATTCTCGAGAAGCAGTTCTCCGGCAATTCCAACGCCTCGCGCACCACGCTGGGCGGGATCAAGCGCGCTGCCGACATCATGAACTTCCTCGACAGCTCGATCGAAGGCCAGTTGATGGACTCGATCCGCGAAGTCGACGAAGACCTGTCCGGTCAGATCGAAGACCTGATGTTCGTGTTCAACAACCTCGCCGACGTCGACGACCGTGGCATCCAGGCGCTGTTGCGCGAAGTCTCCTCCGACGTGCTGGTGCTGGCCCTCAAGGGCTCGGACGAAGGGGTCAAGGAGAAGATCTTCAAGAACATGTCCAAGCGGGCTTCCGAACTGCTGCGCGACGACCTCGAGGCCAAGGGCCCGGTGCGCGTCAGCGACGTCGAGACTGCGCAGAAGGAAATTCTCACCATCGCCCGCCGTATGGCCGAAGCCGGAGAGATTGTGCTCGGCGGCAAGGGCGGCGAGGAAATGATCTGATCCTATGGTAGCCAAGAATGATGAGGCGCCCAGCGACCTGATTCGCGCGCGGGATGTCGAGGGCTTCGACCGCTGGTCTTTGCCCAGTTTCGACCCGTTTGTCCCTGAGCCCGAGCCGGAACCCGAGCCCGAGCCGCCGGAAGTCGAGGAAGTGCCGCTGGAAGAAGTCCAGCCACTGACCCTCGAAGAGCTCGAAAGTATTCGCCAGGAAGCCTGGAACGAAGGCTTTGCCACCGGGGAAAAAGAAGGTTTTCACAGCACCACGCTCAAGGTCCGTCAGGAAGCCGAAGTGGCGTTGAACGCCAAGCTGGCCAGCCTTGAGTCGCTGATGAAAAACCTCTTCGAGCCGATCGCCGAGCAGGACACGCAAATCGAAAAAGGCCTGGTGGTGCTGGTCCAGCACATCAGCCGGCAAGTGATCCAGCGTGAGTTGGCGATGGATTCGTCGCAGATCGAACATGTCATGCGCGAGGCCCTCAAGCTGCTGCCGCTGGGGGTGGATAACGTGCGCCTGTACGTTAATCCGCAGGACTTTGCCCAAGTCAAGGCGCTGCGTGAACGCCATGAAGAAACCTGGCGCATCGTCGAGGACGAGGCGCTGTTGCCCGGTGGTTGCCGGGTCGAAACCGAGCACAGCCGCATCGACGCCACGGTAGAGACGCGTATCACCCAAGCCACCGCGCAATTGCTCGATCAATTGCACGAGCAATCCCTGCACCCGGCGCCGGCGGACCTGCACCTGGATCTGACGAAAGCCCCGGACCCGTCCGATGCGCCTTGATCGCACCAGTTTCGCCAAGCGCCTGGGCAGCTATGCCGAGGCCATCGATCTGCCTGGCCAGCCGATCCTCGAAGGGCGCCTGCTGCGCATGGTCGGCCTGACCCTCGAAGCCGAAGGCTTGCGTGCCGCCATGGGCAGTCGTTGCCGGGTGATCAATGACGACAGCTATCACCCGGTCGAGGTCGAAGCCGAAGTCATGGGCTTCTCCGGCAATAAGATATTCCTGATGCCGGTGGGCAGTGTTGCTGGTATCGCCCCTGGTGCCCGCGTGGTGCCGCTGGCCGATAACGGTCGCCTGCCGATGGGTATGAGCATGCTCGGTCGGGTGCTCGATGGCGCCGGTCGTGCGCTGGATGGCAAGGGTGGGATGAAGGCCGAGGACTGGGTGCCGCTGGACGGTCCGACGATCAACCCGCTGAACCGCGACCCCATCAGCCAGCCGCTGGACGTCGGCATTCGCTCGATCAACGGATTATTGACGGTGGGTCGCGGCCAGCGCCTGGGCCTGTTCGCCGGTACCGGCGTGGGCAAGAGTGTGCTGCTGGGCATGATGACCCGCTTTACCGAGGCCGACATCATCGTGGTCGGGTTGATTGGTGAGCGGGGCCGAGAGGTCAAGGAATTCATCGAGCATATCCTTGGCGAAGAAGGCCTCAAGCGTTCGGTGGTAGTCGCCTCGCCAGCGGACGACGCGCCGCTGATGCGCATGCGCGCCGCCATGTACTGCACGCGCATCGCCGAATATTTTCGCGACAAGGGCAAGAACGTCCTGTTGCTGATGGACTCGCTGACCCGTTTCGCCCAGGCCCAGCGGGAAATCGCCCTGGCCATAGGCGAGCCGCCGGCAACCAAGGGTTATCCGCCCTCGGTGTTCGCCAAGCTGCCGAAACTGGTGGAGCGCGCCGGTAATGCCGAAGCCGGTGGCGGTTCGATTACTGCGTTCTACACCGTGCTTTCCGAAGGCGACGACCAGCAGGACCCGATTGCCGACTCGGCGCGGGGTGTGCTCGACGGGCATATCGTGTTGTCCCGCCGGCTGGCCGAAGAAGGGCACTATCCGGCGATCGACATCGAAGCCTCGATCAGCCGGGTCATGCCGTCGGTGGTGTCGCCCGAGCACATGCGTCGGGCGCAGTACTTCAAGCAGTTGTGGTCGCGCTTCCAGCAGAGCCGCGACCTGATCAGCGTCGGTGCCTATGTTCCTGGTGGCGATCGCGAGACCGACACCGCGATTGCCCTGCAGCCCGCCATGGTCAATTACTTGCGCCAGGGTCTGAACGACAACATCAGCATCGGTGAAAGCCATGGTCATCTGGAGACCATCTTCGCGCCAGCGCCCGGGGGGTAACCGACCATGGCCCAGAGTCGCGCCGCACGCCTGGCCCCGGTAGTCGACATGGCGGAAAAGGCCGAGAAAACCGCGGCCCAGCGCCTGGGCTATTTCCAGGGCCAGGTACGGCTGGCCGAAAGCAAGCTGGCCGACCTCGATGGCTTTCGCCTGGAGTACCTGGAGCGCTGGGTCGAACGCGGCAAGGAAGGGGTTTCCGGTCAGTGGTTGCTGGGCTACCAGGGCTTCCTCGGACAATTGGGCACCGCCATCGATCAGCAGCGGCAAAGTCTGGCCTGGCATCAGAACAACCTGGACAAGGCCCGCGACGGCTGGCAACAGGCCTACGCCCGGGTCGAGGGGTTGCGCAAACTGGTGCAACGCTACATCGACGAAGCCCGGCAACTGGAGGATAAGCGCGAGCAAAAGCTGCTCGACGAACTGTCACAGCGCCTGCCCCGGGAAAATCCCTACTGATCAGCGCCAGCGAGGCGATGGGCTGCCTTGCTGATGCGTTGTACAGGTGCTAAACCTTGTACACGATTGCCTAAGACAAGGAAGCTCTTGCATGTCAGTCATTACCGAAGTTTCACCGGACGGATTGAAGCTGACGATTGCCATCAAGGGGCGCTTCGACTTCGCCAAGCACCAGGAATTGCGTGCGTCCTACGAAACCATCGACCGTTGCCCTGGCAGCTCAGTGGTGGTCGATCTCAAAGATGTCACCTACCTCGACAGCTCGGCCCTGGGCATGCTCCTTTTGCTGCGTGATCATGCTGGCGGCGGCGAGTCGGACGTGTGCCTGATCAACAGCAGTTCGAATGTGCGAAAGATCCTCGCCATCTCCAATTTCGACAAACTGTTCGACATCAGTTGAGCCCGCAGATGCCGGCGCTTGAATCCCTGACGGTGCTGATCGCCGAAGACAGCGCGGCCGATCGCCTGCTGTTGGCGAGCATTGTCCGGCGCCTTGGGCATGCGGTGCTGGTGGCGGTCGATGGCGCCGAAGCAGTCGAGTTGTATCGGCAACTGCGCCCGCAGTTGGTGTTGATGGACGCGATGATGCCGGTCATGGACGGCTTCGACGCGGCGCGGCAGATCAAGCAATTGGCTGGCGAAACCCTGGTGCCGATCATCTTTCTCACCTCCCTGAGCCAGAGCCAGGGCCTTGCCCAATGCCTGGAGGCAGGCGGCGACGATTTTCTGGCAAAGCCCTATAAGCCAGTAATGCTGGCGGCCAAGATCAAGGCCATGGATCGATTGCGCCGGTTACAGGCCACTGTGCTTGAGCAACGTGACGAGATTGCCCGGCATCATCACCACTTGCTCAATGAGCAGCGGGTGGCCAAGGCGGTGTTCGACAAGATCGCCCACTCCGGTTGCCTGAGTTCGCCGAACATTCGCTATACCCAATCGCCCTATGCGCTGTTCAACGGTGATTTGCTGCTGGCCGCCCTGACCCCGGCGGGCGATATGCACCTGCTGCTCGGTGACTTCACCGGCCATGGCTTGCCGGCGGCGGTTGGCGCCATGCCCCTGGCCGAGGTGTTCTACGGCATGACGGCCAAGGGGTTCGTGCTGGCGGAAATCCTTCGCGAGATGAATGCCAAGCTCAAGCGCATCCTGCCGGTGGACATGTTTTGCTGCGCCACCCTGTTGTCCCTGAGTTTTCAACGGCGCTCGGTGGAGGTGTGGAATGGCGGCATGCCCGACGGTTATCTGCATGACGTGGCCAGCGGCGAGCGGCGGGCCCTGAAGTCGCGGCATTTGCCCCTGGGGGTGTTGAGCGCGCAGGCGTTTGACGACCGCACGGAAGTGTTCCCCATGGCGGTGGGAGATCGGGTGTTCCTGTTGTCCGACGGGGTCATCGATACCTGCGACAACGACGAGCAACTATTCGGGGTAGAGCGCTTGCAGCACGTGTTCGCCAATAACCGTGAGCCGGACCTTTTGTTCGAGGATATAGAGGCAGCGCTACGGGATTTTGGCGGCCAGGCGCGGGATGACGTGAGCATGGTCGAGGTCAGCCTGCTGGCGCCGGATAAACTGGCGCAGCCGGCGCCGGTGTATTCCGACAGTGGTCAATCGAGCCCGCTGGACTGGTCGGTGAGTTTCGAGTTTCGCGCCGCCACGCTCAAGCGCTTCAATCCGCTGCCTTATCTGCTGCAACTGCTGTTGGAAGTACATGGCCTGCGGGCGCAGAGCGGGGCGCTCTACAGCGTGCTCGCCGAGTTGTACTCCAATGCGCTGGAGCACGGGGTGCTGGGGCTGGATTCCAGCATCAAGCGCGACGCTTCGGGATTTGCCCGCTACTATCAGTTGCGCAACGCGCGTCTGGAGCAGTTGGAGGAAGGCTTTCTGCGCGTGCGTTTGCACGTTGTGCCGCAAGGCTCGGGCGGCTGCCTGGTGATTGAAGTGCAGGACAGTGGCAATGGTTTTGATGTGCGGCGTGTAATGGACAGACCGTTGGATGTTGGCCGTTTGTCGGGTCGTGGTGTCAGCCTGATCCGGCAATTGAGCCGTAATGCCAGTTGGTCCGACGACGGACGGCTGGCCCGCGTGGAGTTTTCCTGGGAGGCTCTGGCATAATTCCGCGGATTCTTGATCAAGGAGCGAACAAGTGATGGATAAACATCTGGACCAGGACGTGCTCAGCGCGTTGCAGGAAGTCATGGAGGAGCACTATTCGGAATTGCTCGAGACCTTTCTCAGTGACTCTGAAGAGCGCCTGCAAATGCTCCGCGAAGCGGACGATGTTTCGCAACTCATCAGTGCGGCCCACAGTTTCAAGGGCAGCAGCAGCAATATGGGCGCGGTACGCCTGGCCAAGCTGTGCGGCAAGTTGGAGCAATTGGCCAAGGGGGACGCTCCCCAGGGATTGGCCAAGCTGGTCGGAGAAATCGACGGCGAGTTTGCCTTTGTTCGACCCCTCTACGAAGCCGAGCGTGAGCGCTCATTGATCACTCATTCTCCCAATCGCTGCTTTTAGTCGGCGCCCCCGCAATCTGGCTCGACTCTTGCTGTCTTCTCGCGCACCTGTACCCATTTATCCCGTGCAGCGGAGACCGCGATGCCCCTTTCCCCCAATCTACTGCTTCAGGCTGGCGCGCAGGCCAAGACGCCGTCCGGCCCTGCCAATATCTCGGCAACGCCCGCAGTACAGGGGGACAAGCCTGCCAGCTTTGCCCGGATGTTCGCCGATCAGAAGCCGGCCAAGGCTGCTCCTGGCGGTGACGCCGGGGTAAAACCGTTGCGGGACAAGGCAACGGATGCGCCCGGCAAACAGGATGTGGACAGCGACAAATCTGCCGCAGCCGCAACGACGCTTGCCGATAGCGGCAAAACCTTGCCCGATGAAACCCAGGCTGCCGACAGCGATACTCCGGTTGATGGCACGGCGCCTGCCGTTGCTCAGACACCTGCGCCCGTGGTGCCGGCAGCGCCTGTCGAGGCTGCGGTTGCGGCCGATCCGGCGATCCAGGCCGCGCTGGCAGCGGCGACAGCCACCGTCAGCGATCCGGCGTTCGACCCCGAGGCCGATCCGCTGGACGCACTTCCCGCCGTACGCCTGGCCATGGAGCAGAGCGGTCACCTGTCTGCCGCCAGTCAGGCGCAACCCAAGGCCGCACCGCCGGCTGCGGTGTCGGCCGAGGGGGAGCAGACTTCGATGCAGACCTTCGCCGCCGGCATGGCCAGCATGCTCGATGTGCAGGCTGAGCAGGACAGCACCGACAAGGGCGGTGACAAGGCCTTCAGTGGTTTGCTCGAAGACGGCCTCAAGGATCTGAAATCCGCCAGCAGCGACACCCGGGTTGACGATTTCGCCAACCGCCTGGCCGCACTGACCCAGGCCGCCACGCCGAAAACCGCCAACGCACTGCCGGTCAACCAGCCGCTGGCCATGCACCAGAGTGGCTGGAGCGAAGAGCTGGTGAATCGGGTCATGTACCTGTCCAGCGCCAACCTCAAGGCCGCCGATATCCAGCTGCAACCGGCCGAGTTGGGGCGGCTCGATATTCGCGTCAACATGATTCCCGACCAGCAGACCCAGGTCACCTTCATGAGCGCCCATGTCGGTGTTCGTGAAGCATTGGACGGACAGATGCATCGACTGCGCGAGATGTTCGTGCAGCAGGGCATGGGCCAGGTCGACGTCAACGTTTCCGACCAGTCCCGCGGTTCTCAGGAACAGGCCCAGCAAGGCCAGGGGCAGGGTACGCGGACCTCGGCCAACGGCTCGCGCCTGGAGCCGCTGAGCGATGAGTCGCCGGCGAGTCTCGCCGAAATCGCCGCCAGTACACCGCAGGTGATTGGCAGCAGCGCGGTCGATTACTACGCCTGATTCGCCAGCCGGGTTTTGAAAACGCCACAAGACTTGTGATCGACACAAAACCTGTAGGAGCGAGCCTGCTCGCGATGGGGCCATCAGCCACACCGCATCAACTTCATCGCCATCAGGCTGGCTCCCCCACATCCTGTGCCCCCCACCCAAACACTTCTGGCATAACACTTGCTCTTGCCTTGCCGTGCGACTGTGAAAACCCGATTAGTGACGGATTATTGGCATGGCGAAGAGCGACGCAGCAGTAAAAGACCCCGCCGGGAAAGGCAAACTCAAGCTGATCCTGATGATCGTGGCGGGTGTGCTGTTGGCCATCGGCCTGTCCATCGGCGCGACCTGGTACTTCATGCACAGTGCCCAGAGCAAACCTGAGCCCGCCGCCGAGGCTGCCAGCAACGTCAAGCCAGCTGCCATCTACGAACCCATGACTCCGGCCTTCATCGCCAACTTCAACCAGAACGGCCGTCAGCGCTACATGCAGGTGAGTATTACCCTGCAGGCACGCAACCAGGCCGACCTCGACGCCTTGAAAGTGCATATGCCGGTGATCCGCAACAACCTGGTCATGCTGTTCTCCGGACAATCCTTCGACACCCTGGCGACCCCGGTCGGCCAGGAAATGCTGCGCCAGAAAGCCACTGCCAGCGTGCAGGAAGTGGCGCAGAAGGAAGTCGGCAAAGTAGTGGTCGAGCAGTTGCTCTTTACCAATTTCGTACTGCAGTAGGAACTCGACATGGCCGTGCAGGACCTGCTGTCCCAGGATGAGATCGATGCGCTGCTGCATGGCGTCGACGATGGTCTGGTGCAGACCGATACCGTTTCCGAACCCGGTAGCGTCAAAAGTTACGACCTGACCAGTCAGGACCGGATCGTCCGTGGGCGCATGCCGACCCTTGAGATGATCAACGAGCGGTTTGCCCGCTATACCCGTATCAGCATGTTCAACATGCTCCGGCGTTCGGCCGACGTCGCCGTCGGCGGGGTGCAGGTGATGAAATTCGGTGAGTACGTGCACTCGCTGTACGTGCCCACCAGCCTCAACCTGGTGAAGATCAAGCCGTTGCGCGGCACCGCGCTGTTCATCCTTGACGCCAAGCTGGTGTTTAAGCTGGTGGACAACTTCTTCGGGGGCGACGGCCGTCACGCCAAGATCGAAGGTCGCGAATTCACCCCCACCGAACTGCGGGTGGTGCGCATGGTGCTGGAGCAGGCGTTCACCGATTTGAAAGAAGCCTGGCAGGCGATCATGGAAGTCAATTTTGAGTACATCAACTCGGAAGTGAACCCGGCCATGGCCAATATCGTCGGCCCTAGCGAAGCCGTGGTGGTGTCCACCTTCCACATCGAACTCGATGGCGGTGGCGGCGACCTGCACGTGACCATGCCGTATTCGATGATCGAGCCGGTGCGCGAAATGCTCGATGCCGGTTTCCAGTCCGATCTGGACGACCAGGACGAACGCTGGGTCAACGCCCTGCGCCAAGACGTGATGGACGTCGATGTGCCGCTCAGCGCCACCGTCGCCCGTCGTCAATTGCGCCTGCGCGACATCCTGCACATGCAGCCGGGTGACGTGATCCCGGTTGACCTGCCGGAAGACATGATCATGCGCGCCAATGGCGTGCCGGCCTTCAAGGTCAAGATGGGTTCGCACAAGGGCAACCTCGCGTTGCAAGTGATCGAGCCGATCGAGCGCCGCTGAGCGGCGTTGTTGTGTATTCGCCTTTAAATGATGGTTGCCCCGCCGAGGACAAATGATGGTTAACGATATGAATTCCCAGGACGACCAGGCCCTGGCTGATGAGTGGGCTGCCGCGCTGGAAGAAGCCGGTGACGTTGGCCAGGATGATATCGACGCGCTGCTGGCCGCCGACGCTGCCGGCTCACCGTCCAATCGCCTGCCAATGGAAGAATTCGGCAGTGCGCCGAAGAACAACGGTCCGGTGACCCTCGACGGTCCCAACTTGGACGTGATCCTCGATATCCCGGTGTCGATCTCGATGGAAGTCGGCAGCACCGATATCAACATCCGCAACCTGCTGCAGCTCAACCAGGGCTCGGTGATCGAGCTCGATCGCCTGGCCGGCGAGCCGCTCGACGTGCTGGTCAACGGCACACTGATTGCCCACGGCGAAGTGGTGGTGGTCAACGAAAAGTTCGGCATCCGCCTGACTGACGTGATCAGCCCGAGCGAACGCATCAAGAAGCTGCGCTAAGTGAAAAAACTCCTCGGTGTAGTGCTGGCGCTGCCGTCCGCGGTGATGGCGGCCGAGCCTGTGGCAGCGGTCGCCGCACCTGCTGTCGGCAGCGGCGTGGCCGGTCAGTTGACCCAGTTGGTGCTGGGTTTGTTGCTGGTGCTGGGGCTGATCTTCCTGCTCGCCTGGCTACTGCGCCGAGTGCAGCAGGCTGGCCCGGCGGGCAAGGGGCAGGTGATTGAGCTGATCGGCTCGCGCGCGCTCGGTCCGCGTGATCGGCTGGTGCTGGTGCAGGTCGGCAACGAGCAGGTGCTGCTGGGGTTGACCCCGGGCACCATCACCGCGCTGCACGTGCTCAAGGAGCCGGTACAGGTGCCGAGCACCGAGCCGGCGACCCCGGAGTTTGCCCAGCGCCTGATGGAGTTGCTGGGTAAAGACAAGGATAAGAAGTAATGCCCGTGCGTTTTCTCCTGACGCTTTTGCTGATGCTGACCGCGCCCCTGGCGCTGGCGGCCGACCCGCTGTCAATCCCGGCCATTACCCTCGGCACCAATGCCGACGGCGCCCAGGAATACTCGGTCAGCCTGCAGATTCTGCTGATCATGACTGCGCTGAGCTTTATCCCGGCGTTCGTCATGCTGATGACCAGCTTTACCCGGATCATCATCGTCTTCTCGATCCTGCGCCAGGCCCTGGGCCTGCAGCAGACACCGTCGAACCAGATCCTCACCGGCATGGCGCTGTTCCTGACCCTGTTCATCATGGCGCCAGTGTTCGACCGGGTGAACCAGGACGCACTGCAACCCTACCTGGCAGAGAAATTGACCGCCCAGGACGCAGTGGCCAAGGCCCAGGTGCCGATCAAGGACTTCATGCTGGCGCAAACCCGCAGCAGCGATCTGGAGTTGTTCATGCGCCTGTCCAAGCGCACCGACATTGCCTCGCCGGATCAGGCGCCGCTGACCATCCTGGTGCCGGCGTTCGTCACTTCCGAGCTGAAAACCGCGTTCCAGATCGGTTTCATGATCTTCATTCCGTTCCTGATCATCGACCTTGTCGTCGCCAGTGTGCTGATGGCGATGGGCATGATGATGCTCTCGCCGCTGATCATTTCGCTGCCGTTCAAGATCATGCTGTTTGTGCTGGTGGACGGCTGGGCGCTGATCATCGGCACCCTGGCCGGCAGTTTCGGCGGTGTTTAGCGCGAGTGGCCCGATATGACGCCTGAAGTAGCAGTCGACCTGTTTCGTGAAGCGCTTTGGCTGACCACTGTCATGGTCGCTGTGCTGGTGGTGCCGAGCCTGTTGGTGGGGCTGTTGGTGGCAATGTTCCAGGCCGCCACCCAGATCAACGAACAAACCCTGAGTTTCCTGCCGCGCCTGCTGGTGATGCTGGTAACCCTGATCGTCGCCGGCCCGTGGCTGGTGCAAACCTTCATGGAATACATCCTGCGCCTGTACGGCAGTATTCCGCAGTTGATCGGCTGAGCCATGTCGCTGCTGGCGTTGACCGACGCGCAGATCAGTACCTGGGTCGCCAGCTTCATGCTGCCGCTGTTTCGGGTCGGCGCCGTGCTGATGACCATGCCGATCTTCGGTACCAGTCTGGTGCCCACGCGGATCCGCCTGTATTTCGCCTTGGCCATTACCGTAGTGATCACGCCCAATCTGCCGCCGATGCCCACGGTCAACGCACTGGACCTCAGTGGCCTGCTGTTGATCGCCGAGCAGGTGCTGATTGGCGGATTGCTGGGCTTCTCCCTGCAGCTGTTTTTCCAGGCGTTCGTGGTCGCCGGGCAGATTATTTCGATCCAGATGGGCATGGGTTTCGCCTCGATGGTCGACCCGACCAACGGTGTCTCGGCGGCGGTGATCGGGCAGTTCCTGACCATGCTGGTGACCTTGCTGTTTCTCGGCATGAACGGTCATCTGGTGGTGTTTGAGGTGCTGACCGAAAGTTTCACCACCTTGCCGGTGGGCAGCGCGATGCTGGTCAATCACTTCTGGGACGTGGCCAACAAACTTGGCTGGGTATTGGGCGCGGCGATGTTGCTGGTGCTGCCGGCGATCACCGCGCTGCTGGTGGTCAACATTGCCTTCGGCATCATGACCCGCGCGGCGCCGCAGCTGAACATCTTCTCCATCGGCTTCCCGCTGACCCTGGTGCTGGGCCTGGTGATTTTCTGGGTCAGCCTCGGCGATATTCTCAATCAGTATCAACCGCTGGCCACCGAGGCCTTGCAGTTGCTGCGTGATCTGGCACAGGCGCGCTGAGTCATGGCCGAGAGCGAGAGCGGTCAGGACAAGACCGAAGAACCCACCGAGAAAAAGAAAAAGGACGCCCGCGAGAAGGGGGAGATTGCCCGTTCCAAGGAGCTCAACACCTTGGCAGTGATGCTCGCCGGAGCAGGGGGCTTGCTGATCTATGGCGGTGGTCTGGCGCAGGATTTACTCGAAGTCATGCGCCTGAATTTCTCCCTGCCCCGCGAAGTGCTGCTCAGCCCCGGTGCCATGGGCCAGTACCTGCTGCACTCGGGCAAGATCGCGATCATCGCCGTGCAGCCGGTGCTCATCACCTTGCTCCTGGCCGCGTTGATCGGCCCGATTTCCCTGGGGGGCTGGTTGTTCGCCGGCAGCAGCCTGGCGCCCAAATTCAGCCGGATGAACCCGGCCAACGGCATCAAGCGCATGTTCTCCTCGACGGCGGTGATCGAGCTGCTCAAGGCGCTGGCCAAGTTTCTGTTGATTCTGTTTGTGGCGCTAACGGTGCTCAAGTCGGACATCGACGACCTGCTGCGCATCGCCCATGAACCACTGGAGCAGGCGATTATTCACAGCGTCCAGTTGGTGGGCTGGAGCACCCTGTGGATGGCCTGCGGGCTGATCCTGATCGCGGCGGTGGACGTGCCGGTGCAGCTGTACCAGAGTCACAAAAAGCTGATGATGACCAAGCAGGAAATTCGCGACGAGCACAAGGACCAGGAAGGCCGCCCCGAGGTCAAACAGCGCATCCGCCAGCTGCAGCGCGAGATGTCCCAGCGGCGGATGATGGCCGCCATCCCCGACGCCGACGTGGTCATCACCAACCCGACCCACTATGCGGTGGCGCTCAAATACGATCCGGACAAAGGCGGCGCGCCCATGCTGGTCGCCAAGGGCAGCGACTTCCTCGCCCTGAAAATCCGCGAAATCGCGGTCAGCAACAATGTGCTGCTGCTCGAATCACCGGCGCTGGCGCGGTCGATCTACTACTCCACTGAGTTGGATCAGGAGATTCCTGGTGGGTTGTATCTGGCGGTGGCCCAGGTGCTGGCGTATGTCTACCAGATTCGCCAGTTTCGGGCCGGCAAAGGCAAGCGGCCGGAGCCGTTTAAGGATGAGGTGCCGATTCCGCCGGAGTTGCGGCGCGATTCTTGAGCTGAAGGTGGACTTTGTAGGCGCTGGCTTGCCAGCGAATGGAGCGACGCGGTCCATCAGATCTGTCGCCTTCACCGGCAAGTCGGCTCCCGCAGTGATCGGGGTTGACCGCGAAATCTGTGTTGGACCCAGAACCTGTGGGAGCGGGCTTGCCCGCGAAGAGGCCCGCCCAGGCAACACAAATCCTCCCGTGTAACCCCGTCTATTTCCATCCTCTGCAAAAGTTGGACAGCTTTTTGCAGTAGCCGCTCTGCGCCCGCTTCTGGCGTCAAAAGTTTGCTTCAAGGAACGGGGAATACCGGTGGATCGCTCTCAGCTCATCAACAGCGCGCGCAGTAACGTGGCGGACCTCAGCCGGGGCAATCTGGGCGTGCCGTTGTTGCTGTTGATCATGCTGGCAATGATGATGTTGCCGATCCCGCCGTTCCTGCTCGATGTGTTTTTCACCTTCAACATCGCCCTGTCGATCGTGGTCCTGCTGGTCTGCGTGTACGCCTTGCGGCCGTTGGATTTCGCGGTGTTCCCGACCATTCTGCTGGTGGCCACCTTGCTGCGGCTGGCGCTGAACGTCGCCTCGACCCGGGTGGTGATGCTCCACGGCCAGGATGGGCATGCCGCTGCGGGCAAGGTAATCCAGGCCTTTGGCGAGGTGGTGATCGGCGGTAACTACGTGGTGGGTATCGTGGTCTTCGCGATCCTGATGATCATCAACTTCGTGGTAGTGACCAAGGGCGCCGGGCGGATTTCCGAGGTCAGCGCGCGGTTTACCCTCGATGCCATGCCCGGCAAGCAAATGGCGATCGACGCCGACCTCAACGCCGGCCTGATCGACCAGAACCAGGCCAAGTCCCGTCGTTCGGAAGTCGCCCAGGAAGCCGAGTTCTACGGTTCGATGGACGGTGCCAGCAAGTTCGTGCGCGGTGACGCCATCGCCGGCTTGCTGATCCTGTTTATCAACCTGATCGGCGGCATGGCGGTGGGCATTTTCCAGCACGGCATGACCTTCGGCGACGCCGGTAAGGTCTACGCGTTGCTGACCATCGGTGACGGTTTGGTGGCGCAATTGCCATCACTGCTGTTGTCCACTGCTGCCGCGATCATGGTGACCCGTGCTTCGGGCTCCGAAGACATGGGCAAGCAGATCAACCGGCAGATGTTTGCCTCGCCCAAGGCGCTGGCGGTGTCGGCGGCGTTGATGGCGATCATGGGTATTGTCCCGGGCATGCCGCACTTCGCATTCCTGAGCATGGCCGCCATCGCCGCCGGCGGTGCCTACCTGTTCTGGAAGAAACAGAACGGCGTCAAGGTCAAGGCGCTGGAAGATGCCAAACGCCAGCAGGAACTGCTGCCATCGCCAGCGCGGGCCATGGAAACCAAGGAGCTGGGTTGGGACGACGTCACGCCGATCGACATGATCGGCCTGGAAGTCGGTTACCGCCTGATCCCGCTGGTGGATCGCAACCAGGGTGGGCAATTGCTGGCGCGGATCAAGGGGGTGCGCAAAAAGCTCTCCCAGGACCTTGGCTTTCTGATGCCCACCGTGCATATCCGCGACAACCTCGACCTGGCGCCAAGTGCTTACCGCCTGACCCTGATGGGGGTGATCCTCGCCGAAGCCGAGATCTACCCGGACCGCGAACTGGCGATCAACCCGGGCCAGGTGTTCGGTACGCTCAACGGCATTACCGCCAAGGATCCGGCCTTTGGCCTGGAGGCCGTGTGGATTGAGATCAGCCAGCGCTCTCAGGCGCAATCGCTGGGCTATACCGTGGTCGATGCCAGTACGGTTGTGGCGACGCACTTGAACCAGATTCTGTACAAGCACTCCAGCGAATTGATCGGCCACGAAGAAGTCCAGCAACTCATGCAGTTGCTGGCGAAAAGCTCGCCGAAACTGGCGGAAGAGCTGGTGCCAGGGGTGCTGTCGCTGTCGCAACTGCTCAAGGTGTTGCAGGCGTTGCTGGCGGAGCAGGTGCCGGTGCGCGACATCCGCAGCATTGCCGAGGCCATCGCGAACAATGCTGCCAAGAGTCAAGATACCGCCGCTTTGGTCGCCGCTGTGCGCGTTGGCCTGTCTCGCGCTATCGTCCAAAGCATTGTAGGCACTGAGTCCGAGCTGCCTGTGATCACCTTGGAGCCAAGGTTGGAACAAATATTGCTCAATAGTATTCAGAAGGCAGGGCAGGGCGCTGATGAGAGCGTCTTGCTGGAGCCAAGCATGGCCGAGAAGCTGCAGCGTTCGTTGATCGACGCGGCCCAGCGTCAGGAAATGCAAGGTCACCCGGTGATTCTGTTGGTAGCCAGTCCCGTACGCGCGATGCTTTCGCGCTTCGGGCGTCTCGCGGTCCCGGGGTTGCACGTGTTGGCGTATCAAGAGATACCCGACAACAAGCAGGTGACCATCGTTGCGACAGTAGGGCCCAACGGCTGAGGTAGTGGTTTATGCAAGTTAAGCGTTTTTTCGCCGCCGATATGCGTCAGGCCATGAAGCTGGTTCGTGATGAGCTGGGCGCCGATGCCGCGATCATTGGCAACCGACGGATCGCCGGCGGTGTCGAGCTGATGGCTGCCCTCGATTATAAACTCTCGGCGCTGGCGCCACGGGTGCCGAACGTCGAGCTCGAAGACGAGCTGCGCAAGACCCAGTCGCGAATTGTCACCGCCCAGGCCGAACTGAGCCTGCGTGGCGAAGGCGAAGCGGGCGAGCACGCCAGTCGCCAACTGTTCGCCGGCTTGCCGTTGACCGCTGCCGAGCCGCTGATCGAGCCAACGCTGTCCGAGCCGCCACGCCCCGCTCCGGCACCCGCCCCGACGGCGAGTATCGATCCGCGCGCGTACGACGCCATGCGCTCGGAGCTCAATGGCTTGCGCGAACTGCTGGAAGTGCAATTGGGGTCGCTGGCCTGGAATCAACTGCAAGGTCGTCATCCGCAGCAGGCCAACCTGTGGCGTCGCCTGCAGCGCATCGGCTTGTCCGGTCCTCTGTCCCGTGACCTGCTGGAATTGACCACCGAGATAGCAGACCCACGCCAGGCCTGGCGCATGCTGCTGGCGCACCTGGCGCGGATGATCCAGACCCCTGAGGTCGAGCCGCTGGAAGAGGGCGGGGTGATTGCCATGGTCGGCCCGGCCGGTATGGGCAAGACCACCACGTTGGCCAAGCTGGCGGCGCGTTACGTGCTCAAGTACGGCTCGCAGAATATTGCCCTGGTGAGCATGGACAGCTACCGCATCGGCGCTCAGGAACAACTCAAGACCCTGGGGCGGATTCTCAACGTCTCGGTGACCCACCTGGATCCCGGTCAATCGCTGGCCCAGGCCCTTGAGCCGGTGCTGCGCAAACGCGTGGTGCTGATCGACACCGCCGGCCTGCAGGCCAGCGACCCGGCGTTGCGCATGCAACTGGAGAGCCTCGCCGGTCGTGGCATCAAATCGAAGAATTATCTGGTCCTGGCCACCACCAGCCAGAAGCAGGTGTTGACGGCCGCTTATCACAGTTACAAGCGATGCGGGCTGGCAGGCTGCATCCTGACTAAACTGGACGAGACGGCCAACCTGGGCGAAGTATTGAGTCTGGCAATCAGTCATGAGTTGCCGGTCGCCTATCTGACCGATGGACCGCGGATCCCGGACGATCTGCACTTGCCGCGCCGGCACCAACTGGTGAGCCGCGCGGTCAGTGTACAAATGCAGGAAGAACCCAGCGAAGAAGCCATGGCTGATATGTTCGCTGACCTCTACCACAGTCCGACCAAACGGGTTGGCTGAGGTATTAATGACTAGATTTGTATCTACATCGATGGCCTGCCATGCATTGTTCGTTCGCGAACGCGCAGCCAGTCATGTAGCCCGCGTCTAAGCAAGACAAGGTAAAGAAAGCACATGGGCAGCATGCATCCCGTACAGGTGATCGCGGTGACCGGCGGCAAGGGTGGCGTCGGTAAGACTAACGTTTCAGTGAACTTGTCCCTGGCTCTGGCAGAGCTCGGCCGGCGCGTCATGCTGCTGGACGCCGACCTGGGGCTGGCGAACGTCGACGTCCTCCTGGGACTGACGCCCAAGCGCACCCTGGCCGATGTGATCGAGGGCCGCTGCGAACTGCGCGATGTATTGCTGCAGGGGCCAGGCGGGATTCGCATCGTGCCGGCCGCTTCCGGCACCCAGAGCATGGTGCACCTGAGCCCGGCGCAGCACGCGGGCCTGATCCAGGCTTTCAGCGACATCGGCGATAACCTCGACGTGTTGGTGATCGACACCGCCGCCGGCATCGGCGAATCGGTGGTCAGCTTCGTGCGCGCGGCCCAGGAAGTGTTGCTGGTGGTCTGCGACGAACCGACCTCGATCACCGACGCCTACGCCCTGATCAAACTGCTCAACCGCGACTACGGGATGAATCGTTTCCGCGTGCTGGCCAACATGGCGCAGAGCCCGCAGGAGGGCCGCAACCTGTTCGCCAAATTGACCAAGGTCACGGATCGCTTCCTCGATGTCGCCCTACAATACGTCGGTGCGGTGCCGTACGACGAAAGCGTGCGTAAGGCCGTACAGAAACAGCGCGCAGTGTACGAGGCGTTCCCGCGCTCCAAGTGCGCCTTGGCCTTCCGGGCCATCGCGCAGAAAGTCGACACTTGGCCACTGCCCGCCAATCCGCGTGGGCATCTGGAGTTTTTCGTGGAGCGCCTGGTGCAACAGACTGCGGGTCCGGTGCTATGACCGCGAGCGGTTACAACCTGTACAAGCAGTCGGCGCGTGACGCGCAGTACGAGCTGATCGAGCGTTACGCGCCACTGGTAAAACGTATTGCCTACCACCTTCTGGCGCGTTTGCCGGCCAGCGTTCAGGTCGAGGATCTGATTCAGGCGGGGATGATTGGCTTGCTGGAAGTGTCGACCAAATACGACGCCAGCAAGGGTGCAAGTTTCGAGACCTATGCCGGGATTCGTATTCGGGGCGCGATGCTCGACGAAGTCCGCAAAGGGGACTGGGCGCCACGCTCGGTCCACCGCAATACCCGTATGGTCAGTGATGCGATTCGCACAATTGAAGCTAAAACCGGACGTGACGCTAAAGATCACGAGGTTGCGGCCGAACTCCAATTGAGTCTCGATGATTACTACGGGATTTTGAATGACACCTTGGGCAGTCGCCTGTTCAGCTTCGACGACCTGTTGCAGGACGGCGAGCATGAAGGGCTGCATGAGGATGGCGCGAGTGCTCATCAAGAGCCGTCGCGTGACCTGGAAGACGAGCGCTTCCAGGCAGCGCTGGCGGACGCGATTGCCAATTTGCCGGAGCGTGAGCGACTGGTGTTGGCGCTGTACTACGACGAAGAGCTGAACCTCAAGGAAATCGGCGAGGTACTGGGGGTCAGTGAATCGCGGGTCAGCCAGTTACACAGCCAGTGCGCGGCCCGTTTGCGGGGGCGTTTGGGAGAGTGGCGAGCGCGCTGACAGCAGTGTGGGGACACTGCGTACGACAGCGGGGCGGCGAGAGGCCGGTCCGTTGCTCATCCGTTGTGCTCCATGACGAAGTCGAGTGCTCTGCCTGATTGATTGAATGGCGTGCCCAGGTGCTGGGCGCGTTTAAGACTGCTTGGAGGTCGAATTGGACAAGAACATGAAAATCCTCATCGTTGATGACTTCTCAACGATGCGGCGGATCATCAAGAACCTGTTGCGTGACCTCGGTTTCACCAACACGGTCGAGGCAGACGACGGTACTACCGCCATTCCTCTGCTCAACAGCGGCAGCATCGACTTTCTGGTAACGGACTGGAATATGCCCGGCATGACCGGCATCGACCTGCTGCGCCACGTGCGCGCCGACGAAAAACTCAAGCACTTGCCAGTGCTGATGGTCACCGCCGAAGCCAAGCGCGAGCAGATCATCGAAGCCGCCCAGGCCGGGGTAAACGGCTATGTGGTCAAGCCGTTCACGGCGCAGGCGTTGAAAGAGAAGATCGAGAAAATCTTCGAACGCATCGGTTGATGATTGGCGCCACGGGGGAGCTATGGAACAACGAGAAACATCACAGGGCGATTTCGAGTCGACCCTGAAAAAACACGCGGTCGAACTGGTCGAAAGCCTTGAAAAAGGCAAGTTCGGCGACGCGGTGCAACTGATCCATGAGCTCAATCAGACCCGTGACCGTGGCCTGTACCAGGAAGTCGGCAAGCTCACTCGCGAGCTGCACAGTGCGATCGTCAATTTCCAGATTGATCCGCACATGCCGCAGGCCGAGGAGGTCTCGCAGATCACCGACGCCACCGAGCGTCTGGGCTATGTGGTCAAGCTGACCGAAGCCGCGGCGAACCGCACCATGGATCTGGTGGAAAACGCCACGCCACTGGTCAACGGCTTGAACACTGATGCCCAGGCACTGAGCGCGGACTGGGGACGTTTCATGCGCCGGGAAATCGGCGCCGAAGAGTTCCGTGAGCTGGCCCGCCGTGTCGATGGCTTCCTGAGCCGCAGCGCGACCGAGACCCAGATGGTCTCGAGCAACCTCAATGACATTCTGCTGGCCCAGGATTACCAGGACCTGACCGGTCAGGTGATCAAGCGCGTGACCCAACTGGTCACCGAAGTGGAGAGCAATCTGCTCAAGCTGGTGCTGATGGCCAGCCAGGTCGACCGCTTTGCCGGCATCGAACATGACCGCGCAGCGATCCTTGCGGAAAAAAATCCGCAAAAATATACCGCGCAGGGTGAAGGTCCGCAGATTCATGCCGATAAACGTGAAGACGTTATGTCCGGCCAGGACGATGTCGACGATTTGCTTTCGAGCCTGGGTTTCTAGGTTCAGACCTTTTTTAGGAGCACCCATTCATGAGCTTCGGCGCCGATGAAGAAATCCTTCAGGATTTTCTGGTTGAGGCCGGCGAAATTCTCGAGCAACTGTCCGAGCAACTGGTCGAGCTGGAAAGCCGTCCGGATGATGCGGATTTGCTCAATGCCATTTTTCGCGGTTTTCACACTGTAAAAGGAGGCGCCGGCTTCCTGCAGCTCAACGAACTGGTGGAGTGCTGCCACATCGCCGAGAACGTGTTCGACATCCTGCGCAAGGGTGAGCGACGCGTCGACTCGGAGCTGATGGACGTGGTCCTGGAAGCGCTGGATGCGGTCAACGGCATGTTTGGCGAAGTGCGTGAACGCGCGCCGATTACTGCTGCCACTCCAGAACTGCTGGCCGCCCTGGCGCGCCTGGCAGAACCGCAGTCGGCGGATCAGGTGGCGCCGGTTGCAGCGGCGCCGGTCGTGGCTGAACCGCCGGTTGCCAATGACTCGGGCGACATCACCGACAATGAATTTGAACTGCTGCTCGACTCGCTGAACGCGGTCAAGGAACAGGCCGAAGCCGCCCCTGCACCGGCCGTGGAAGCGGTCAGTGGCAGCGAAGAAATCACTGACGCCGAGTTCGAGTCGCTGCTTGATCAGTTGCACGGCAAGGGCCAGTTTGCCGTGGATTCGCTGGTCACTGCAGCGCAACCTGCAGAGCCGGTGGCCGCGGCTGCCGCTGTTGAAAGCAATGAAATCACCGACGACGAATTCGAAGCCCTGCTCGATCAGTTACACGGCAAGGGCCAGTTCGCCGTCGATGCGTTGGAGTCGGCGATTGCTTCGGTGGCGGTACCTGCGCCAGCGCAAGCGGCTGCGGTCGGCAGCGATCTGATTTCCGATCACGAATTCGAATCGCTGCTCGACGAGTTGCACGGCAAGGGTAAGTTCTCGCCCGAAGTTGGCAGTGCTGAATCCTCGGTGGCCAGTGCCCCGGTGGCAGCGCCTGTGGCCAAGCCGGTCGCGGCTGTCAGCGAAGCTCGGGCGCCTGCGCCTGCGCCGAAGCCAGCACCTGCCCGGGCTGCGGCGCCAGCGCCAGCGGAAAAACCTGCGAGCGAAGCCGAGACCACCGTGCGGGTCGATACTGCGCGCCTCGACGAAATCATGAACATGGTCGGCGAGCTGGTGCTGGTGCGTAACCGCCTGGTGCGCCTGGGGCTCAACAGCGGCGACGAGGCCATGTCCAAGGCGGTGTCGAACCTCGATGTGGTCACTGCCGATCTGCAGACGGCGGTCATGAAGACCCGCATGCAGCCGATCAAGAAGGTCTTCGGACGCTTCCCGCGGCTGGTTCGCGACCTTGCGCGCCAGCTCAAGAAAGAGATCAACCTGGAACTGGTCGGCGAAGACACCGACCTCGACAAGAACCTGGTCGAAGCCCTGGCCGACCCGCTGGTGCACTTGGTGCGCAACGCGGTCGACCACGGCATCGAGTCGCCGGAAGAGCGTGAAGCCACGGGCAAGTCCCGGGGCGGCAAGGTAGTGCTGGCGGCCGAGCAGGAAGGCGACCATATCCTGCTGTCGATTTCCGATGACGGTAAAGGCATGGACCCTAACGTCCTGCGCGCCATCGCGGTGAAACGCGGGGTGATGGACAAGGACGCGGCCGAGCGCCTCAGCGACACCGAGTGCTACAACCTGATTTTCGCGCCGGGGTTCTCGACCAAGACCGAGATTTCCGACGTGTCCGGCCGTGGCGTGGGCATGGACGTGGTGAAAACCAAGATCTCCCAGCTCAACGGCTCGATCAACATCTACTCGGCCAAGGGCCAGGGTTCGAAGATCGTCATCAAGGTGCCGTTGACCCTGGCGATCATGCCGACCCTGATGGTGATGCTCGGCAATCAGGCCTTCGCTTTCCCGCTGGTCAACGTCAACGAGATCTTCCACCTCGACCTGTCGCGCACCAACGTGGTTGACGGCCAGGAAGTGGTGATTGTGCGCGACAAGGCGTTGCCGCTGTTTTACCTCAAGCGCTGGCTGGTCAGTTCTGCCGCTCATGAAGAGCAGCGTGAAGGCCATGTGGTGATCCTTTCGGTGGGCACGCAGCGGATCGGCTTTGTCGTCGATCAGTTGGTCGGCCAGGAAGAAGTGGTCATCAAGCCGTTGGGCAAAATGCTCCAGGGAACGCCGGGCATGTCGGGCGCCACCATTACCGGTGACGGTCGCATCGCGTTGATTCTCGATGTTCCGAGCATGCTCAAGCGTTACGCCGCACGGCGGATTTGATTCTGGCGTAGCGGGGCAGTCCATGCCCCGTGGCGTCTAATGGAGTGTTTATGGCAGTCAAAGTCCTGGTGGTGGATGATTCCGGTTTTTTCCGCCGCCGCGTCTCGGAAATCCTTTCGGCAGACCCGAATATCCAGGTGGTCGGTACCGCGACCAATGGTAAAGAGGCGATCGATCAGGCGCTGGCTCTCAAGCCCGACGTGATCACCATGGACTACGAGATGCCAATGATGGATGGCATCACCGCAGTGCGGCACATCATGCAGCGCTGCCCGACCCCGGTATTGATGTTTTCCTCGCTGACCCACGAAGGCGCGCGGGTGACCCTCGACGCGCTGGACGCGGGAGCGGTGGATTTCCTGCCGAAAAATTTCGAAGACATCTCGCGCAACCCGGAGAAGGTCAAGCAACTGCTGTGCGAAAAGGTTCACAGCATCTCGCGCAGCAACCGTCGGATCAGTGCCTATCGGGCGTCGAGTGCGCCTGTTGCCGCGCCGGCTCCAGCTCCGACTCCCGCAAGCAGCTTTTCCCACAGCCCGGTTGCGCCACGTCCGACGCCGACGCCTGTTCCTACGCCTGTGCCAAGCCGTGCAGCCGCGCCGAGCCCGGCGTCGCCAGCTCCCAAGCGCAAGGCCTACAAACTGGTGGCCATCGGTACCTCCACCGGCGGCCCGGTGGCCCTGCAGCGGGTGCTGACCCAACTACCGGCCAACTTCCCGGCGCCGATCGTGCTGGTCCAGCACATGCCGGCGGCCTTTACCAAGGCGTTCGCCGAGCGCCTGGACAAGCTGTGCCGGATCAGCGTCAAGGAAGCCGAGGACGGCGATATCCTGCGTCCCGGTTTGGCGCTACTGGCTCCGGGCGGCAAGCAACTGATGATCGACGGCCGTGGCGCGGTGAAAATCCTCCCGGGTGACGAGCGTTTGAACTACAAGCCGTGTGTGGATATCACCTTCGGTTCGGCGGCCAAATCCTACGGCGACAAAGTTCTGGCGGTGGTCCTCACCGGCATGGGCGCCGACGGTCGTGAAGGCGCGCGCCTGCTTAAGCAGAGCGGCAGTGCAATCTGGGCCCAGGACGAAGCCAGTTGCGTGATCTATGGCATGCCGATGGCCATCGTCAAAGCCAACCTGGCGGACGCGGTGTATGACCTCGACGTGATCGGCAAGCACTTGGTCGAGGCTTGCCTCTGATGGACGTGCTCAGCCTGATCGGCATCATCATGGCGTTTGTCGCGATTATTGGCGGCAACTACCTCGAAGGCGGCCACCTCGGCGCCCTGGCCAACGGCCCAGCGGCCTTGATCGTGCTCGGCGGGACCATCGGCGCAGCGTTGCTGCAATCGCCGATGAGCGCCTTCAAACGAGCGATGCAGATTCTGGCGTGGATCCTGTTCCCGCCGCGGGTCGACCTGGCTGGCGGCATCGACCGGGTGGTCAGCTGGAGCCTCACGGCGCGCAAGGAAGGGTTGCTGGGGCTTGAAGGCGTGGCCGATCTCGAGCCCGACAGCTACTCGCGCAAGGGCTTGCAGTTGCTGGTCGACGGTGCCGAACCGGAAGCCATCCGCAGCATTCTTGAAGTGGATTTCTACACCCAGGAAAGCCGCGACATCGAGGCCGCCAAAGTCTTTGAAAGCATGGGCGGCTACGCGCCGACCATCGGCATCATCGGCGCCGTCATGGGCCTGATTCACGTGATGGGTAACCTGGCTGATCCGACGCAATTGGGTAGCGGCATTGCCGTGGCCTTCGTCGCGACGATCTACGGGGTGGCCAGCGCCAACCTGGTGCTGCTGCCGATTGCCAGCAAACTCAAGGCGATTGCCCTGCGCCAGTCGCGCTACCGCGAGATGCTGCTCGAGGGGATTCTGTCGATTGCCGAAGGGGAAAACCCACGGTCCATCGAATTGAAGCTCCAGGGCTTCATGGATTGATGGGGAGCATGGACCATGGCACGTCGTCGCCACGTTGAAGAACACGTCAATCATGAGCGCTGGCTGGTGTCCTACGCCGACTTCATCACCTTACTGTTTGCTTTTTTCGTGGTCATGTACTCCATTTCCTCGATCAACGAAGGTAAGTACAAGGTCATTTCCGAAGCGTTGATCGGGGTGTTCACCGACTCCGATCGCGCCCTCAAGCCGATCCCCATCGGCGACGAACGGCCGCAGACCGTGACCCCGGCCAAGCCGCTGGTCAAGGATGCCGAGCAGATCGACGCCGGCATCGCCCAGGCGGCCAATGATCCGCTCAAGAGCATCGCGGATGACATCAGCGCGGCCTTCGGCGACCTGATCAGTGCCAACCAGATGACCATTCGCGGCAACGAGTTGTGGGTCGAAATCGAGCTCAATTCCAGCCTGTTGTTCGGCAGCGGCGACGCCATGCCCAGCGATATCGCGTTCAACATCATCGACAAGGTCGGGGCGATTCTCAAACCCTTCGACAACCCGATCCACGTCGAAGGTTTCACCGACGACCAACCGATCCGCACCGCGCAATTCCCGACCAACTGGGAGTTGTCCTCGGCGCGTTCGGCAAGCATCGTGCGCATGCTCGCGATGCAGGGCGTCAACCCGCAGCGCCTGGCCTCGGTGGGCTATGGCGAATTCCAGCCGGTGGCCAATAACGCCACGGCCGAAGGGCGCGCGCGCAATCGGCGGGTGGTGCTGGTGGTCTCGCGCAATCTCGATGTGCGCCGCAGCCTGACCGGTACTGGCACGGCCAATGCGCAACCGGACGCGGCATTGAAGCGTGCTGGCACACAAACTGCACCAGCGCCTGTCAAATCGCCGGGAAGTGCGAGCGCCGTCAATTCCCCGTCACCCGGCTTATCACGATGAGCTATGTCTCGGTTGCCCCGTACGACCGGGAGGAACGATCTGCATGAGAGTCTGGGCTGTTGCCAATCAAAAGGGTGGTGTTGGTAAAACCACGTCCTCCATCGCTTTAGCCGGTTTGCTGGCCGAGGCGGGCAAGCGCGTGGTGGTGGTCGACCTCGACCCCCACGGCTCAATGACCAGCTACTTCGGTTACGACCCGGACAGCCTGGAACACAGTTGCTACGACCTGTTCCTGCATGGCGGCAGTGTGCCCCAAGGCCTGCCGGGGCAACTGTTGTTGTCCACCAGTGACGAACGTATTTCCCTGCTGCCGTCGAGCACCGCACTGGCCACACTTGAGCGTCAGTCGCCGGGCAAGAGCGGCCTGGGCCTGGTGATCGCTAAAAGCCTGGCCCAGTTGTGGCAGGATTTCGATTACGCGCTGATCGACAGCCCGCCGCTGCTCGGCGTGCTGATGGTCAATGCCTTGGCGGCCAGCCAGCAACTGGTGATCCCGGTGCAAACCGAGCACCTGGCGGTCAAAGGCCTTGAGCGTATGGTCAACACCCTGGCGATGATCAATCACTCACGCAAACAGCCACTGCCGTTCAGCATCGTGCCAACCCTGTTCGACCGCCGCACTCAGGCCTCGATCGGCACCTTGCGGGTGCTGCGCGACATGTACCCGGACGACATCTGGCAGGGTTTCATCCCGGTCGACACGCGTCTACGTGATGCCAGTCGGGCCGGTCTGACGCCTTCGCAGTTCGACGGCAAGAGTCGCGGAGTGCTGGCTTACCGTTCATTGCTCAAGCATTTGCTGGCCCAGCAACTTGCGCCGCAGGTGGCCTGAAGATGAATCGTCCGCTGAAAACCACTTCGCGCCCGCAACTGGCGCTGCAATCCTATCTGGATGCGCTGCTGCAGGACGCGACGGAAGAACCCTTGAGCGAGGTGGTCGAGGACCCTGAGGCACTGGATGAATTCCAGGCGGCGGTGCTCGAGGAGCAGGCGCGTGATGCGCAGGCCCCGGTTGAGGTGATTGCCGAGATCGAGTTCCCGGTGGAAGTGCCGCAAGAGCTGGTCACGCCGATTCCGACGGTCGCGCCGCAGGTGCTTGTCGAACCGATCGCCGACGTGCACCTGCCGCCGAGCAATACGCCACCGCCGGAAGACAGCGATGGCCGTCCGAGCTGGGCCGTCGAACCGTTTGAATGCCTGCTGTTCGACGTTGCCGGGCTGACCCTGGCGGTGCCGCTGGTGTGCCTGGGATCGATTTATCCACTGGCCGGGCACGACCTGACGCCGTTGTTCGGCCAGCCTGATTGGTTCCTCGGCATCCTGCCGAGCCAGGCCGGTAACCTCAAGGTGCTGGACACCGCGCGCTGGGTGATGCCCGATCGTTACCGCGACGACTTCCGCCAGGGCCTGCAATACGTGATCTCGGTCCAGGGCTACGAGTGGGGGCTGGCGGTGCATCAGGTCAGCCGTTCGCTGCGCTTGAATCCCAACGAAATCAAATGGCGCAGTCATCGCGGGCAACGGCCGTGGCTGGCCGGCACGGTCATTGAACACATGTGCGCTTTGCTCGATGTCGCGCAACTGGCCGAGTTGATCGCCAGCGGCGGAGCCAAACACCTGGGTGCAGCTAAATCACTGCACTCGCTGCCATAACAAAGCACTGGTCGCACACGCGGCGGCCAGGCAGAACACACACCGCCAACGGCGGTTTTTTCGAGGGGTCAGGGTATGAATGATAAGGCGTCGTCTGCAAAGGGTTCCGAAGATCCGATCCTGCAATGGGTAACCTTCAAACTGGACAATGAGACTTACGGCATCAACGTGATGCGCGTCCAGGAAGTCCTGCGCTACACCGAGATCGCCCCGGTACCGGGTGCGCCAAGCTACGTGCTGGGCATCATTAACCTGCGCGGCAACGTGGTCACCGTGATCGACACCCGCCAGCGCTTCGGCCTGATGAACGCCGAGATCAGCGACAACACCCGGATCGTCATCATCGAGGCCGACAAGCAAGTGGTCGGGATCATGGTCGACAGCGTTGCCGAAGTGGTTTACCTGCGCCAGTCGGAAATCGAAACTGCACCGAACGTCGGTAACGACGAGTCGGCCAAGTTCATCCAGGGCGTGTGCAACAAGAACAACGAACTGCTGATCCTTGTCGAACTGGACAAGATGATGAGCGAAGAAGAATGGTCGGAACTGGAGAGTATCTGATTGATCCTCGAAGTCGCGGTGATTGTGCTGGCACTGCTCTGGATCAGCACCTTGGCGATGTTCCTGGCCTACACCCGCAAACAGCGCGAGCTGAGTGCGGCGCAGGCCCAGGGCGATGCCTTGCGTGATCAGCGGATCAAGGAACTGGCCCGCCGCGTCGACCACTATCAGGACGGCAGTGTGCGCATGGGCGAAGAACTGCTTGAGTTGCAGGCATTGGTCGAACCCTTGCCGAAAAAAATGAACCGCCTCGAACAACGCGACCCCACCAGCCTGTCCTTCGCCCAGGCCGCCCGCCTGGTAGGCATGGGCGCCAGCGTCGACGAACTGACCCACAGCTGCGGCCTGACCCAGGCTGAGGCGGAGTTGATGAGCAAGATGCATAAGGGCTGATCGGAGTCGTCAGGGCTGCGATGCGTCGTTGCGCCGGCGGGAGACAAACCTTGTAGGAGGCTTGTCGGGTCGCCGCATCGCAGCGAACCTGGCGCCTCGGCCCAGGCAGGCGCTACGTCAAGGAGACCTATGCTCGACATTCTCCAAGGCACACCATTGTGGGTGTATGGGGTTTTTCTTGTCCTGACGTATTACGGAGTGCGCGCCTGTTTCGAAAGTCATGTGTCGAAAAGGTCGTTACACGTCACGCCAATGATATTCGTGGCCCTGTCATTGGCTTCGCTGGAACTCTCTCGAGGTTTAGCCTTTCCGCTTTCAGCCTATACGTTCGGACTATTGGCAGGCGGGTTACTGGGGCTGCGTTTTTACTCGTACACGAATGTGAAAGTCGTGGGGCAGAGTTTACTCATGGGCGGCACAGTCCAGGTATTGATCGTCTATTAGTGCTTCTTTGCCTGGCGTTACTACTTGGGTTACCAGGCCGCCATCCATCCGGAACTGGCCAATGAGCTTGTCGCGGTAGTCCAGGCGTCGCTGGGGGCGGGCCTGATCAACGGCTTGATTGTCGGTCGCAGTCTGGCGCTCTTGCGCTTCTTTAAGGTTCACGCCTGACGCACAGCGTTGGTTAATCCTCTTCGAGTTGTCACTTCCCGCGTAAAGACCCTACCAGATCATGTTCGGGCGAAAGTCTGTACTCGAGGTTCCACTCCAGTGCAATGAAATATCTTTGCTCAAGAGGCTATAAATAACTCCGTCAATTGTTACTAGATATTGCTTGGTCGTTGCCGCGGAGATGTACCTGTTCCTACTTGAGAGTGCCTTTACTTAGAGCGATTGTTTCAATTTTAGTCCTACAAGTAGAGGTAAGAATTATCTGGCAGTTGGACAGTGTTGTACGAAATTTGATGAGGTCTATTGGTTGGTTTGTGGGTTGAGCTTGAATTGACAGGTTTGTGTCCGGTTGCTTAAGTTCCAGTGCGGATGAGGTTGAAGTCAAATGTCAGAGAGGTGAAGGATGAGAGTGGTTCATGTGCTTGGAGGCGGTTTGATGGGTGCGGCAATACTCAGTGGTTTAAGTAAGAAGTATGGTGTGGAGAGTTTGAAGGCCGTTGAGCGCGATGCGGACAGGACGATTTGATTGGAGCGGCAGAGATGATTTTCGATGCGCTCGGTGTATTCATTCGAGTCGATACTGAGCGGCAGATCGACGTCGGAACAGCGCTAGTTGGTGGGGGAGTAGCGATAATTGCGCATCTGGCAAATTCACTGCAGTCGTACGCTGAAAGCCGAGGTATGGAGTCCGTAGATGCCTATTTAATATCAACCCAATTGCTATACGGTGCGGCGATGCTCATGAGGGCATCAAATAAATCGCACTTGCAAATTTGTGCGGAGGTGCAAACGGCAGGAGGTACTACGGAGCGCGCAATGCAGGTGCTTGAGGAAAGTAAAGTGAGGGACTTTACCATGTTGGCACTACGTGCCGCGGAAGATCGCTCGATTGAGTTAGGGGTTTGAATGGGTGGAGGAATTTCATTATGGATCGGACATTAAAGGTGGATGGTAACTCTGAGTGCAGGAATGCGCACGGGGTGGATAGTGATTTTTATAACGTGTATTTCGGCTTGGGTCATGGTCTCAAGTTGATCGACAATGCCAAGGTGTTTAGGGTCAGCCCGGCGGGTGCTGCGTTTGGATCGTTGTTAGTGCGCCATTTTCAGCGTGAGAGCAGTTCTCAACGGTTTTTGGATGTTGGGACGGGGAGTGGTGTTCATGCATTACTGTTGCGAAGTATGGGGGTGTCCGCTGTTACGGCAACGGATGTTTCAGATGTGGCAGTTGCCGTGGCAAAGAAAAATGAAATGAATAATTTTGGAGTGAATGTAATTGACTTTGTTGTTGGTGATTTATTTGAAGGTCTGCGGTCGAGGGAAAGTAGATATGACGTAGTCATGTTTAACCCTCCAGGATGGGGAACGCCATCACAGTCTTTCATCGAGGAGCTGAAAGCACAGGGTGATCAAGAAGGCCTTTCTGTTGATTCGATGTTCTACGGTGATCGAACATTGAAAACATTTTTTGAGAAGCTACCGTGCCATTTGGTCGATGGAGGAAAGGTTGTTATAGGGCTTAACTCTATGGTTGGGATCAAGAGTGTTATTGATTTCGTCAAGGGGCTTTACAGTGATGAGTATAAAGTTCAATTCACACTTCTAGAGCGTCATGAGTTTCCATTGATTTTATATACGAAAAGCTGGGCACGAATGCGCGCTCGTTTAGTCGAAGAGGCTTTGAGGTGGCGCGATGATGGGGAGGCTTATTTCAATTATTCTGCTAAAGGGGAAATTACTTGGTTTTATGAGATTGTTGAATTAACGCTGCTGAAGCGATAGAGTCGTGGTCGAGTATTGGCTGCGAAATAAAATTCCAGGATTCTTGTGTGCGCTATTGGCGAACATTTATTTGGGTGGCAGTTCTATTTATTGGCGGCAATTGGCAGCAATAAGTAGTGTGTCATTAGTTATTTATAGGGTTTTTTTGTCGCTTGCAATTTTGGTTATGGTTTTTTTTCTGGTTAAGCGCTGCAGAGAGTCCTGTCTCGAGATTGATTTAAGGTTGGTGTTGATTCACGCCTTTGCCTCTATTCTATTGGCGATCAATTGGGGCGTCTTTATAGGGGCGTCGGTGAGTGGGAAAGTAATTGAGAGCGGTATAGGTTACTTGCTGGCGCCGATCGTGGCTTTAGGTGTTGGGGTTGTGTTTTTCAAAGAGTCGCTGAGTGTTTTGAAGTGGGTGATTATTATTTCTGTCACGTTTGGCTTGGGTTGGCTTATATTCTTTAATGCCGATATGGATTTTCGGGTTTGCTTGACTATTGGTTTGGCATGGGGTGGCTATACATGCTTGAAAAAAATTTCGACGCTGACAGTGTTTTTGGGTCTCGTACTGGAAACATTGTTTCTGGCACTGTTTTGCATCTTATACTTGGCGCTGTCGGACAGTTCTATGGCGCTGCCGGATGATCTTGGTGTTTATGAGCGCTTGTTGATTTTGAGTTGCGGTATGATCTCCTTGATTCCGCTTGCTCTGTTCTCTTTTGCAGCTAAAGAAGTGGGTTGGGCGTCAATGGGGTTAATTCAATTTCTTTTGCCGATAACGCAGTTTCTGGTTGCTGTGTTTGTGTATGAGCAAAAAGCATCATTTGGTAAATGTATGGTGTTTCTGGTTATTCTTGTTGCGGTTATGTTGCTTGCTGTCGAACCTTTTGTCCCGAGGCGCCTGCTGAATAGGAGAGGGGAGTGAGATGAAGCGGAGATATCGTGTGGTTGTCGTTGGATTGGGGATTATGGGGAGTGCGTCGCTGTGGAGGCTGTCAACTTCTTGTAAGGAGATACTTGGTGTTGAGTCTGGTGCCCCAATTAATTTGCTGGGGTCGTCATATGGCGGTTCCAGAATTTTTAGAAAGGCGTATTGGGAGGGGGGAGCATACTTGCCATTATTGGATTTGTCAGACGCGCTTTGGGGTGAGTTAAATGGATCTTGTAGTGCGCCTATTATTTTCCCAACAGGTGGGCTTTTCATCGGGTCTGCCGATTCAGGGGTTGTCCGGAAAAGCGCTGCTACAGCTAAGACTGGCAAGGTAAGGCACTCGAGTTTGTCGGCGTCACAGGTTGCCCAGTGTTTTCCAGCGTTCCATGTCTCTTCAGACATAGAGGCGGTATATGAGCACGGTGCTTATACGATAGCGGCCAACAAATCAAAGTTGCACATGATTGATTTGGCCAAGGGGAATGGAGCTGAAACTCTCTTTGGGGCTGAGGTTGTTAGTATCAAATTGGGTGACGGTTCCCTAGATGTTGAATTGGACTCTGGTGAAGTGGTGGTTGCCGACAAAGTCGTCCTGGCCACAGGTTCCCGATTAGGGGTGTCGTTGATAAGTGATCTTGCAGGTTTACTCCAGTCTAAAAGTGTGCCTGTGTACTGGTTTAGGTCGAGGGGTGATGGGCTAGGAATATGTCCTACTTCTCTGCCCGCTTTCCTATATGAACTTTCTGATGGACGATTACTTTACGGTACCCTTGAGATTGATATGTCTGAGCCTGGAGTAAAAATCGGATTCCATAATTTTCAGCAAACAACCCTGGATATGCAGACCCAACGCAAACCCGTGAATGATCTTTGTGTGGAGGAAATTTCTTCCTGTGTTGAAAAGATAATCCCCGGTTTGAATTCGCGTCCTTATGCAGCTAGAAAATGCATCTATACGATGACTGCTGATGAGTCGTTCATAGTAGGAGAATCCAGGGAGTTGCCTGGAGTGTTCTATATCTCAGCGTGTTCTGGTCATGGGTTTAAATTTGCGCCCGGGATAGGAGAGGTCATTGCTAGAGCCGTGCTGGAAGGGGAGTCAGAGTACTTTGATTTGTTCAGCAAGAGCAGATTTAACTGTAAATAGGATGATGAGTGCTCAGGAAGTATGCCGCTGCCTGGACGTGTGTTTTTCCATAAGGTTGTTTTTTTCAATCAGTAATCCTCCCCACGCCCCGTCACATCCCGCTCCAGGATGTCGTCCCGCAATTCGTACCCCGCCGGAAACTTGCCCTTGAGTTTCCAGGCAAACGCAATGATCTCGGCAATCGTGCGGTACAACTCCTCGGGGATACTGTCGCCCAGTTCCATGCGCGCCAACAAACGTACAAGCTCGGCATTTTCGTAGATCGGCACCTCGTGCTCGCGGGCGAGTTTGAGGATGGCTTCGGCCAGTTCGGCGTCGCCTTTGCCGGTGAGGGTCGGGGCGTGTTGGCCGTCGTACTTGAGGGCGATGGCCTGGCGTGGGGTATTGGAATCGTTCATGCGGTGTCGTCGACCCAGCGTTGTTCGAGGCGGGTTTGCGGGCCTTGAGGTGGTTTGCCGAGGTGGCAATCCAGTCCGCTGACATTGAGCCCGCAGTCATGGAGTTGGGCGCGCAGGCTGTCGAGGTTGTTTTCAATCAGGCTCGCGGTGTAGGGGCGTTCGGCCCAGAGCTGGCCGGACAAGCTGCCGTGCAGCAGTTGCGCCTGCACTTGCAGCGGGCCCAGCGGCTCGAGGTCGAAGGCCAAGTCGAGGCGCCACAGCGGTTGCTTGACGGTTTGCTCGGCGGCTTTCTCCTGCTGCTCACGGGGCGGTGGATCTTCGCGTTGTAATTTGACCTGCAACGGCACGATGTCGTGGGCGTGGCGCATGGGGATTTCCAGCTGCCAGGTGGTTTGCAGCCGGCCGTCCTCGGTCATGCCGCTTTGTTCGAGACTTGCCAGTTGATGGCTTTGCAGGCGCGAGACCGCAGCGGCGGCAAGGCGCAGCAGGTGTTCGAGGTCGCCTTCCTGCTCCAGGCTCTGAAGCAGCCGCGAGGGTAGGGGGAAGCTGCCGGGCGCCGGCTTGGCGCTGACCTGGCCGAGCATGCCGAGGGCGTTGCGCACGAAGCTCGGCAGCGCCTGCGCCATGGTATTGGCGGCGATCGCGGCGTTGAAGCTGGTGTTGGCCGGCAGGCCGGGGGCCAGTTGGGCGATCAGGCGCAGCAGGTTGCCTTTGGTGTCGTTTGCCGGTGCTTCGGTCAGCCCGGCCAGCAGTTTACTTTCGAGGAACACGCCGCTGTTGGCCAGGGTCTGGGCCAGCACCTTGGGGTTGCTCAGGTGACGCGCCTCGGGCAGGCCGGCGAGCAGGGTCTCGACAGCCGCCCGCACCGATGCCGTCTGACTGTGGGCGGGAAGGTTCTGCAGGGTCTTGAGCAGTCCTTCCAGCGAGCCCTGGCGGCTTTGCTGGGTCTGCAACTGCTGGGAAATCGCCAATTGCTCCGAACGGCTGCTCAGGGGCACGAAGTTGAGGGTGTCCGCGTCCTGCACCAGGGCGCTGAGCAGCGTACCGATGCGCAGTGGCTGGGCGCTGTCGAGGGTCAGGGTGCTGCCGCTGAGGGCGGTGTTGAGCAGGCTGACCATCGAGCGATACACCGGCGGTTGTCCGGGCGCCTGCGGCAGGGCCTGGTTGGTCAGCACCTTGCCCTGCAACAGCGTGCCAACCGGCAATTGCGCGGTGTCGAGGCGGGTGAGAGACGCAGTGTTGCTGGCCAGGGCTTGTTGCAGGGTTATTGCCAGGTTGCCGGCCGAGGGCTGGGTAATGGCCAGACTGGCCCCCAGCGCCAATGGCAGATTACTGGTGGCCGACACCGTTGTCTGGCGGCCTCCGGCCAGGGTGATCTTCAGCAGCAGCTGGAAAACCTGTTGCTCCTGGCGCAGTGATAGCACTTCGGCCTTGGCGCTTTGCCCCGGGGCAATCAGGCCATCGATCGGGGTCTGCAGCTTGAGCACTTCGCCACCGGCCTGCGGGCGCGGCGTAGCCGTTGCCGGAGCGGGCAGGGGAGGAAGGTTGATCTCACTGGTCATCAGGTCACACCCTGTCGAAATTGCCCTCTGGAGAGTAGGACATCGCATGTATAATGCCGCCCGTCTCCAGGACGCGTGGCGAAACTTCGCAACACAATCTGCTTGAAACTTGACCCAGCTCTCTGGAACAGGCCGTCAATGCCACTATGCTGCATCACTTTAACGGCCGATCCACTGCCGACTTGAACCGTAAAGGCCCGCGATCTCTTGACCATCCCTCTATTAGAAGCCGTTGCGCTCGCCTGTGAGCGAGACTGGCGGATGCTCTTCGAAAACCTCGCCTTGCGCTTGGGCAGCGGTGACATGCTGCAGATCAGCGGGCCGAATGGCAGCGGCAAGACCAGTCTGTTGCGCCTGTTGGCCGGCCTGATGCAGCCCACCAGCGGTGAGGTGCTGCTCAATGGCCAGCCCCTCAATAGCCAACGCCCGGAACTGGCTCACAACCTGTTGTGGATTGGCCACGCTGCCGGGATCAAGGACCTGCTCACTCCGGAAGAAAACCTCAGCTGGCTGTGCGCCCTGCACCAGCCCGCCAGCCACGACGCTATCTGGGCGGCACTGGCGGCAGTCGGCCTGCGTGGCTTCGAGGATGTGCCCTGCCATACGCTTTCCGCCGGTCAGCAACGGCGTGTGGCGTTGGCCCGCTTGTACCTGGACAGCCCGGCGTTGTGGATTCTCGATGAGCCCTTCACCGCGCTGGACAAGCAAGGCGTCGCGCAGTTGGAAGAACACCTGGCCAAACACTGCGAGCAGGGTGGCATGGTGGTATTGACCACCCACCACAGCTTGACCCGGATGCCATCCGGGTACCGTGAACTGGATTTGGGACGGTGGGCCGCATGAGTGTGTTCGCGTTGTTGGTGGCCCGTGAAGCACGCTTGCTGTGTCGTCGACCGGCCGAGTTGGCCAACCCCCTGGTATTTTTCGCAATTGTTGTCGCATTGTTTCCATTGGCCGTGGGACCTGAGACTCAATTGTTGCAAACCTTGTCTCCGGGCCTGGTCTGGGTAGCAGCCCTTTTATCGGTTTTGCTCTCGCTGGACGGGCTCTTTCGCAGTGATTTCGAGGACGGATCGCTGGAACAGTGGGTCCTTTCGTCGCACCCCCTGGCCCTTCTGGTTTTGGCCAAGGTGCTGGCACACTGGGCGTTTTCCGGCCTGGCATTGGTATTGCTTGCGCCCCTGCTGGCGTTGATGCTCGGTTTGCCCACCGCCTGTCTGCCGGTTTTGCTCTTGTCGCTGCTGCTAGGTACACCGGTACTGAGCTTGCTCGGTGCGGTGGGCGCGGCGCTGACGGTGGGTTTGAAGCGCGGTGGCTTGCTGCTGGCGCTGTTGATTCTGCCGCTGTATATCCCGGTGCTGATCCTCGGCAGTGGTGCCTTGCAGGCCGCCCTTCAGGGCATGCCGGCAACCGGGTATCTGTTGTGGTTGGGTAGCCTGACGGCGTTGGCCGTGACCCTGACACCCTTTGCAATAGCTGCTGGCCTGAAGATCAGCGTCGGCGAATAATAATGAGGTCTGGTCAAATTTTGACCACTTTTCCCAAGAAAGCAGACCCTGACTTTTCGTGACATCGAAAAGCAACCGTGATGGAAACAGCAATGAACTGGACCTGGTTTCACAAGCTCGGCTCACCCAAGTGGTTCTACGGCATCAGCGGCAAAATGCTGCCATGGCTGAGTGTCGCGGCACTGCTGCTGATCGGCATTGGAGTGGTCTGGGGCCTGGCGTTCGCGCCGCCGGATTACCAGCAGGGCAACAGCTTCCGGATTATCTACATCCACGTCCCCGCCGCGATGCTTGCGCAGTCGGTGTATGTGATGCTGGCGGTCTGCGGCATCGTTGGCCTGGTGTGGAAGATGAAGCTGGCCGACGTCGCCCTGCAGTGTGCTGCGCCGATCGGTGCCTGGATGACCGCCGTGGCCCTGGTCACCGGCGCCATCTGGGGCAAGCCGACCTGGGGTTCGTGGTGGGTCTGGGATGCGCGACTAACGTCGATGCTGATTCTGCTGTTCCTGTACTTCGGTCTCATTGCGCTGGGCAATGCCATCAGCAATCGTGACAGCGCGGCCAAGGCCTGCGCGGTGCTGGCGATTGTCGGGGTCATCAACATCCCGATCATCAAGTATTCGGTGGAGTGGTGGAACACCCTGCACCAGGGCGCCACCTTTACCCTCACCGAGAAGCCGGCGATGCCGGTCGAGATGTGGCTGCCGCTGCTGCTGACGGTGCTGGGTTTCTACTGTTTCTTTGGCGCGGTGCTGTTGCTGCGCATGCGCCTTGAAGTGCTCAAACGCGAGGCCCGGGCCAGTTGGGTCAAGGCCGAAGTGCAAGGCAGTCTGGAGGCCGTTCGATGAGTTTTGCTTCATTCGGCGACTTCCTCGCCATGGGCCATCACGGCCTCTATGTCTGGTCGGCCTATGGCATCTGCCTGGCGGTACTGGTTCTTAACGTCGCCACGCCGATCTTGGCCCGCAAGCGTTATCTGCAACAAGAGGCGCGCCGTCTGCGCCGGGAGAACAGCAAGTGAATCCGCTGCGTAAAAAACGACTGATTATCATCCTGGCCATTCTGGTGGGCGTCGGCGCTGCCGTTGGCCTGGCCTTGAGTGCCCTGCAGCAAAACATCAACCTGTTCTACACACCGACCCAGATTGCCAATGGCGAAGCGCCGCAAGACACGCGCATTCGTGCCGGCGGCATGGTCGAGGCCGGGTCGTTGCAACGTTCTTCCGACTCGCTGGACGTCAAATTCGTCGTCACCGACTTCAACAAGTCGGTAACCATCACCTATCGCGGCATCCTCCCGGACCTGTTTCGCGAAGGACAGGGCATCGTTGCGCTGGGCAAGTTGAATGCCGATGGCGTGGTGGTGGCTGACGAAGTGCTGGCCAAGCACGACGAGAAGTACATGCCGCCGGAAGTGACCAAGGCCCTCAAGGACAGCGGTCAATCCGCCCCCACACCCGCGAAGGAGGGTTGATTGATGAATGCCGGTCTGTTTGTTCCCGAGTTGGGTCATCTGGCGATGATCCTCGCGCTGTGCTTTGCCATCGTCCAGGCCATCGTGCCCCTGCTGGGCGCCTGGCGCGGTGACCGCCAGTGGATGAGCCTGGCCCAGCCGGCTGCCTGGGGGCAGTTCGCGTTCCTCGCGTTTGCCTTCGGCTGCCTGACCTATGCCTTCATGGTCGACGATTTCTCGGTCGCTTATGTCGCCAATAACTCCAACAGCGCCTTGCCCTGGTACTACAAGTTCAGCGCGGTGTGGGGCGCCCACGAGGGCTCGCTGCTGCTCTGGGCGTTCATTCTCGGTGGCTGGACCTTTGCCGTGTCGGTGTTCTCCCGGCAGTTGCCGCAGGTCATGCTGGCCCGCGTGCTGGCAGTGATGGGCATGATCAGCACCGGCTTCCTGCTGTTCCTGATCGTCACCTCGAACCCGTTCGCGCGGATCCTGCCGCAGATGCCGACCGATGGCGCCGACCTTAACCCGCTGCTGCAAGACATCGGCTTGATCGTTCACCCACCCATGCTCTACATGGGCTACGTCGGCTTCTCGGTGGCCTTCGCCTTCGCCATTGCCGCCTTGATGGGCGGTCGCCTGGATGCGGCCTGGGCGCGTTGGTCGCGGCCATGGACCATCGTCGCCTGGGCCTTCCTCGGCATCGGTATCACCCTCGGCTCCTGGTGGGCCTACTACGAACTCGGCTGGGGTGGCTGGTGGTTCTGGGACCCGGTGGAGAACGCCTCGTTCATGCCATGGCTGGTGGGCACTGCGCTGATCCACTCGCTGGCGGTGACGGAAAAACGCGGCGTGTTCAAAAGCTGGACCGTGCTGCTGGCGATCGCCGCCTTCTCGCTGAGCCTGCTGGGCACCTTCCTGGTTCGTTCCGGCGTGCTGACTTCGGTCCACGCCTTCGCCTCGGACCCCGAGCGGGGCGTGTTCATCCTGATCTTCCTGCTGTTCGTGGTCGGTGGTTCGCTGACCCTGTTCGCCCTGCGCGCACCCGTGGTCAAGAGCCAGGTCGGGTTCAACCTGTGGTCGCGGGAAACCCTGTTGCTGGGTAATAACCTGGTGCTGGTGGTGGCGGCCTCGATGATCCTGCTCGGCACCCTGTACCCGCTGGTGCTCGATGCCTTGACCGGCGCCAAGCTGTCGGTTGGCCCGCCGTATTTCAACGCCTTGTTCATTCCGCTGATGGCCTTGCTGATGGTGGTGATGGCCGTGGGCGTTGTGGTGCGCTGGAAAGACACCCCGGTGAAATGGCTGGTGGGCATGCTGACTCCAGTATTGCTCGGCAGCGTGGCCCTGGCCGTGGTGGCCGGGATCGCTTATGGCGACTTCAACTGGGCGGTGCTGGCGACCTTCCTGCTCGCCGCCTGGGTGTTGCTGGCCGGGGTCCGCGACATCTTCGACAAGACCCGCCACAAGGGCCTGATCAAGGGCCTGCCATCGCTGACTCGCAGCTATTGGGGCATGCAGATCGCTCACCTGGGCATCGCCGTGTGCGCACTGGGTGTGGTGCTGTCGAGCCAGAACAGCGCCGAGCGTGACCTGCGCCTGGAGCCGGGCGAGTCGATGGAACTGGCCGGTTACCACTTCATTTTCGAAGGCGCCAAGCATTTCGAAGGGCCGAACTTCACCTCCGACAAGGGCACCGTCCGCGTGGTCCGCGACGGCAAGGAAGTTAGCGTGCTGCACCCGGAAAAACGCCTGTACACCGTGCAGAACTCGGTGATGACCGAAGCCGGGATCGACGCCGGGATCACCCGTGACATCTACGTGGCCCTCGGCGAACCGCTGGGCGAAGGTGCCTGGGCGGTGCGCGTGCACGTCAAGCCGTTCGTGCGCTGGATTTGGCTCGGCGGCCTGCTGACCGGTTTCGGTGGTTTGTTGGCGGCGCTGGATCGGCGTTATCGGGTCAAGGTGAAAAGCCGCGTGCGTGAGGCACTGGGTATGTCTGGAGCGACTGCATGAGACGTTGGTTAATGGTTCTGCCGCTGGCGCTGTTTCTGCTAGTGGCGGTGTTTCTGTACCGTGGGTTGTTCCTCAACCCGGCCGAATTGCCCTCGGCGATGATCGGCAAGCCGTTCCCCGAGTTCAGCCTGCCGAACGTGCAGGGCGACAAGACCCTGACCCGCGCCGATCTGCTGGGCAAGCCGGCGTTGGTCAACGTCTGGGGCACCTGGTGCATTTCCTGCCGGGTCGAACACCCGGTGCTGAACAAACTGGCCGAGCAGGGCGTGGTGATCTACGGCGTCAACTACAAGGACGTCAATGCCGACGCCTTGAAGTGGCTGGCCGAGTTCCACAATCCCTATCTGCTGGATATCCGCGATGACGAAGGCACCCTGGGCCTCAACCTCGGAGTCTACGGCGCACCGGAAACCTTCTTCATCGACGCCAAAGGCATCATCCGTGACAAGTACGTCGGCGTGATCGATCCGGTGGTCTGGCGTGAGCAACTGGCGTCCAAGTACCAGGCGCTGGTGGATGAGGCCAAGCCATGAAGCGCTGGATTGCTGCTGCCATCCTCGGCCTGAGCATCGCCAGCGTCGCCCACGCCGCCATCGACACCTACGAGTTCGCCAAAGAAGGCGATCGCGAGCGCTTTCGCGAGCTGACCAAAGAGCTGCGTTGCCCCAAGTGCCAGAATCAGGACATTGCCGATTCCAACGCACCGATTGCCGCTGACCTGCGCAAAGAGATCTTCCGCATGCTCGGCGAGGGCAAGGACAATCAGCAGATCATCGACTTCATGGTCGACCGCTACGGTGATTTCGTGCGCTACAAGCCGGCCCTGACCGGCAAGACCGCAGTGCTCTGGTTCGCCCCCGCCGGGCTGTTGCTCGGTGGCCTGGTGGTGATTGCCCTGATCGTCCGTCGTCGCCGCGCCGAGCGCGCCACCGGTGCGGACACGCTTTCTGCCGAGGAGCGTGAACGCCTCGACCAACTGTTGGATAAAAACCAAGAATGATTGATTTCTGGCTCGCTGCAGGTCTGCTTCTACTGGTTGCCCTGAGTTTTCTGTTGATCCCGGTGTTGCGCGGCCGTCGTGCCCAGCGTGAAGAGGATCGGACCGCGCTGAACGTGGCGCTTTACCAGGAGCGTGTCGCCGAGTTGCAGTCGCAACAGGCCGAAGGCGTGCTTGATGCCACGCAGATGGCTGCCGGCCGTGACGAGGCTGCGCGCGAGTTGCTGGCCGACACCGAAGGCGCCGACAACGTCCGGGTTTCGCGCCTGGGCAAGCCGCTGCCGTTGCTCGCCGCGCTGCTGGTGCCGGTGCTGGGCCTGGGCTTGTACATGCATTTCGGTGCCAGTGACAAGGTCGGGCTGACCCGTGAATTTGCCCAGGCTCCGCAGTCGATGGAAGAAATGACCCGGCGTCTGGAACGTGCCGTGGCGGCGCAACCGGATTCCGCCGAGGGCCTGTACTTCCTTGGCCGTACTTACATGGCCCAGGATCGTCCTGCGGACGCGGCGAAGCTGTTCGAGCGCACCGTGGCCGTCGCCGGTCGCGAGCCCGAGCTGTTGGGGCAGTGGGCCCAGGCCCAGTACTTTGCTGACAATAAAAAATGGTCGGACAAGGTCCAGGCACTGACCGATGAAGCCCTCAAGGCTGACCCGAAAGAAGTCACCAGCCTCGGGCTGCTGGGTATCGCCGCCTTTGAAAGCGAGCGTTATCAGGACGCCATCGACTACTGGAATCGCCTGCTGGCGCAACTGCCGCCTGAAGACAATTCGCGCAGTGCCCTGGAAGGCGGAATCCAGCGCGCCACCGAGAAACTCCAGGCCAGCGGCGGCACCGTGGCCAAGGCACCGGCAGCGGTGGCCAAGGCTGCGGCAATGCTTAAGGTCTCGGTGGACCTGTCGGACGAGGTCAAGGCGAAGGTCCAGCCTGGCGACAGCGTGTTCATTTTCGCCCGGGCGACCTCTGGCCCACCGGCACCGCTGGCGGCCAAGCGCCTGACGGTCGCCGACCTGCCGGTGACCGTCGAGCTGGGCGATGCGGATGCAATGATGCCGCAGTTGAAACTGTCGAACTTCCCTGAAGTCCAACTGGTTGCACGGGTATCCCGCGCTGGCCAACCGACTGCCGGCGAATGGGTCGGGCGCAGCCAGCCACTGGCGAGCAGCACCACCGCGCCGCAGCAATTGACCATCGACAGTCCGGATAAATAACCAGGAAAACCGCTATGACCGCCATCGCCCGTATCACCCTGCTCAGTCTGGTCCTGGGGTTAAGCGCATGTGCGGTCCAGCGTCCAAGCCCGGATACCGGGCCGGCGCCGCCCATCCCCGAACCGCGACCCACCATCAAGCCCGGCCCGTCGACCCCGCCAGGCAAGCCGGTGATCCCCAACGCCCCGGCCAAGCCGCAGCCACGCACTTCCGCCAGCTTTGCCCCGCCACCGGGCGGCAACAGCCATTGGGATGCGAAGCTTGGGGTCTACGTGCTCGACGACCAGAGCAACGTGTTCTATCGCCAGCGCACCTACTACCGCTGGAACAATGGCTGGAGCCGCAGCATCAGCCCCAAAGGCCCGTGGGAAGACACCGATATCCATGGCGTGCCTTCGGGGTTGGGCAGGCATTATCAGTAATTTTTAGTCTGCGCTATGTGTACTGAGGTTGCTCCAGCGTTGAGCGTAGAGGGGCAATGTTCGCCGCTTGACTTGAATAATGCAGAAAGCGCTGCAACGGAGGCGCGATCTACGTCTATTATCCTGTCCGGTAAATCCGCGGGACAAAAAGTGGGGTGGGATTGTGTTAAAAAGCTTGAAACTTAGCCATGTAGGGCCGCTTCCAGAAATGGAAGTGGAATTCTCCAGTCGGTTGAATTTGATCACTGGTGACAATGGTTTGGGTAAAAGCTTTTTGCTGGATATAGCGTGGTGGGCATTGACCCGGCGTTGGCCCAGCGATTTAAATCGGGCGTTGACGGGTGGCAATATGGTCCGTCCGAACGACTCAACAAAGGCAAGGATCGATTTTTCAGTATCCGCGAAAACCAAGGATGTTTCTTATTCGACGTCTTTTTCTTCGTTGGATCAAGCATGGACGGGTAAGGCGGGACGGCCTATCAACCCGGGCTTAGTACTCTACGCCATGGCGGATGGGAGTTTTGCTGCCTGGGACCCTGCCAGGAATTACTGGCTGAAGAAAGGCAATCTCGATGTCCAGGATAGAGTGCCAGGTTATGTATTCAGCTCACGTGAAATTTGGGATGGTCTCGTCGACGGTGAGCGAGGCCTCTTATGCAACGGGCTGATTTCGGACTGGGCAAGTTGGTACAAAGAAAAAGGTGAGTCATATGACCACTTGTGCGCAGCGCTAGCCAAGTTATCTCCTGAAGAGGGAGAAACACTCGTGATGGGGCCGCTGACCCGCATTGGCCTGGATGACCCTCGAGATATTCCCACTTTAAAGATGCCCTATGGGCAGAATGTACCGGTTGTTCATGCATCGTCTGGAATGAAACGCATACTTGCGATTGCGTATCTGCTGGTCTGGAGTTGGCAGGAACATGTCAAGGCGTCGGCTCTTTTGGGGCAGGAAACGACTCCGCGTCTGACCTTTTTGATCGACGAAGTGGAGTCTCACTTGCACCCCCGCTGGCAGCGCTCGGTGGTCGGCGCTTTACTTGATGTCGTGACGGCTCTTTCTCCAAGCGCCCAGGTACAAATTCTTCTGGTAACTCATTCACCTCTCGTCATGGCTTCAGTCGAACCTCGTTTCGACAGGTCACAAGACGCCTGGTTTGACCTGGATTTGTCAAAGAACAAAAAGAACGGCAAGACTGAAGTTCAGTTTAAACAACGTGAGTTTGTTCGTTTAGGAGAAGTTTCCCGGTGGTTGACAAGCGACGCATTCGATTTGGGAAGTGCTCGTTCCATCGAGTCTGAGAGGGTGTTGGAGGAGGCTTCCAAGGTCTTGTCTGAAGAAGTAATTGATGCGCAACTGGCGATTTCCCTGGATGGTAGATTGCGAGAGTTGTTGGGTGATACCGATCCGTTCTGGATTCGCTGGAGATACGTAGGTCTAAAACAGGGATGGCTCAAATGATTCCTGTACGAGGGCAACCGGAGCCTGCGTCGTTCAATGCTAAGGTTCGAGTCAAAGGTATTGCACATTTGAAGTCGAAGGGGCTGGCGCTGAACAAGCCACTTCCTTCTGGGACTGAGGTGAGCCCCTACTGGCGTGAGAGCCTTACAGACCTTCATGTCGCTTATGAGGGTATTTGTGCTTATCTAGGCATTTATTTCGAGCGAGTCGGCGGAGTGAGTGTCGATCATTTTGTCGCCAAGTCTGTAAGCGCTGCGGATATTTATGAGTGGGCTAATTATCGCCTCGCGTGCTCAACCATGAACAGTCGCAAGCGTGATTACAATACGGTGTTAGATCCATTCTACTTGGCAAAAGATCTTTTTCGTTTGCAGTTATCCACTGGGCATATTTATCCAAAGCCAGGCATTGCTGCTCAGCCGACGAGGTTGATCGAGGAAACGATAGAAACCTTGGGGTTGGATGACGCAATATGCCGAGAGATCAGAGCCAGGCGGTATCAGGAGTACTTGCAGTATCAGCTGCCTGCTGACTACCTTAAATTGACATCCCCTTTTATTTGGTCGGAGGCTAATCGCCAGGGGCTTCTTTAGGCACTTGATTTTTGGCGCTGGCAATCACTACCCTTGAGTTTCCGGATGTTGCAGGCACTGGAACCCTGATACCGGTTGATTTAGATTTTCCGGTCATTCCAGGGAGTCAGGAGTCTTCATGCACAAGTCGGTGTTAAATCCCTCCAGTGTTTTCAACTCGCTGCAGTACGGGTTCAGCCAGGCGGTTGAGGTCAGTGGCGGGCGTCATTTGTTGTTGTCCGGTCAGGTCGGTGTCGATGCGCATGAGCGCACGGTGGCGCCCGGGTTGCGTGAGCAGACTGACAAGGCGTTCGACAATATCGAGACGATACTGCGCGAGGCGGGCGGGGATTTGTCCCATGTGGTGATGATGCGGATATACATCGTCGAGGCTGCACGGGATGAGCAAGAGCAGATCACCCAAGTATTGCTGGAGCGCTTCCCGGCTAACCCGCCGGCATCTTCATGGGTGATTGTCAGCGGGCTGTCCTTGCCGCAGTGGCTGATCGAAGTGGAAGTGGAAGCGATGTTGCCCTAGAACGGGCAGCGACAAATAAGGCGACCCGCGGGTCGCCTTTTTCACTTTCAGCGCAGCTTATTGGCCACTGTAGATCTGGTCGAAAACACCGCCATCGTTGAAGTGGGTTTTCTGCACGGTGCGCCAGTCACCGAAGGTTTTTTCCACCGACAGGAAGTCGACTTTCGGGAAGCGATCGGTGTACTTGGCCAGCACTTGCGGGTCACGTGGACGCAGGTAGTTGGCGGCAGCAATTTCCTGGCCTTCTGGCGACCACAGGTACTTCAGGTATTCCTCGGCGGCGGCGCGGGTGCCTTTCTTGTCGACGACTTTGTCGACCACGGTCACTGGCGGCTCGGCTTCGGCGGAGACGCTCGGGTAGATCACTTCAAACTGGTCGCGACCGAATTCGCGGGCGATCATTTCCGCCTCGTTCTCGAAGGTCACCAGCACGTCGCCGATCTGGTTGGTCATGAAGGTGGTGGTAGCGGCACGGCCACCGGTGTCGAGCACTGGTGCCTGCTTGAACAGCTTGCCGACGAAGTCCTTGGCTTTGTTCTCGTCGCCACCGTTTTTCAGCACGTAGCCCCAGGCCGACAGGTAGGTGTAGCGGCCGTTACCCGAGGTCTTGGGGTTGGGCACGATCACCTGTACGCCGTCCTTGAGCAGGTCCGGCCAGTCTTTCAGGGCTTTCGGGTTGCCTTTGCGGACGATGAACACGGTGGCCGAGGTGAACGGCGCGCTGTTGTTTGGCAGGCGGGTAACCCAGTTGTCCGGCACCAGCTTGCCGTTGTCGGCGAGGGCGTTGATGTCGGTGGCCATGTTCATGGTAATGACGTCAGCCGGCAGGCCGTCGATGACCGAACGCGCTTGCTTGCTGGAACCACCAAAGGACATCTGCAGGGTGATGTTTTCCTTGTGCTCGGCTTGCCAGTGCTTCTGGAAGGCCGCGTTGTAGTCCTTGTAGAAGTCGCGCATCACGTCGTAGGACACGTTCAGCAGGGTGGGTGCGGCTTGCGCCACGCTGGCGAGGGTCAGGCCAGCGGCCAGAAGTGAGGCGGCGAAGATTTTTTTCACTGCACATTCCTTTTGTTCGAGAGAGTGAAGGCAATTTGCCGTCGACTATAGCCGGGGCTGCATAGGTCTTTAAAGATTAAAAAGTGCTTTGCTTATTCGATTTTCTTGAATAACAGATTGCCGCAACGTGAGCAGTAGGCGGCGCCATGCTCGTGGTTATTTTTGCTGCACACCGGGCAGTCGTGCTGGAGTTTTTCGCCGCGCATGGCGTTGGCCAGTTCGGCGGTGAAAATCCCGGTGGGCACGGCGATGATCGAGTAACCGGTGATCATTACCATCGACGAAATGATCTGCCCGAGTACGGTCTTGGGCACGATGTCGCCATAGCCGACGGTGGTCAGGGTGACGATGGCCCAATAGATACCCTTGGGAATGCTGGTAAAGCCGTGCTCCGGCCCTTCAACCACATACATCAGGGTGCCGAACACCGTCACCAGGGTGCAGACGCTGAGCAGGAACACCAGAATTTTCTGTTTGCTGCCGCGCAGCGCGTCCAACAGATAGTGGGCCTGCTTGAGGTAGGGACCAAGCTTGAGCACGCGAAAAATTCGCAGCATGCGGATCACCCGGATGATCAGCAGATACTGGGCGTCGGCGTAATACAGGGCGAGGATCCCCGGGACGATCGCCAGCAGGTCCACCAGGCCATAGAAGCTGAAGGCGTAGCGCAACGGTTTGGGTGAGCAGTACAGGCGCAGAATGTACTCGCCGAGGAAGATCACCGTGAAGCCCCACTCGATGTAGGCGAGCAGGCTGGCGTAGTTCTGATGCACCTCATCGATGCTGTCGAGAATCACCACCACCAGGCTGGCGAGGATGATCAACAGCAAGGTGCTGTCGAAGCGTCGACCCGCCACCGTGTCGGTCTGAAAAATCATCACGTAGAGGCGATTGCGCCACGTGTCCTTGCTGTCCATTTGCACGGCCTTGAACGTAAATCAGCGCAGCCTAGGGTGATTCTCCGGGGTTTGGCAAGGAGCACGCTCGTCGTGGGTGCGGCGTAGCGGGCGGATGCCGATGCGCAGTAGCCAGCAGGCGAGGATGAAGGGCGCGGTCAGAGGCGCCAGGCCCGCAGCGGCGAACAGCGGCGTGAGCAGGATCGCCAGGCCGATGCCCAGCAGCGGCAGCCAGGATTGTTGGCGTTGCTGACTGAGGGCCAGGGCTGCCAAAGCCGGGTTGTAGCCATGCTGGCCGAGCAGGGCGGCAGGGGCGTCGTGTAGCCAGAGCGCGCAAAGCAAGCCGACGGCAGACCCGAGCAGGGCCCAGCCGGCGGCACGCTGATCGGCCAGCAGCAGGCCGCTGGCGATCAGGATCCCGGCCAGCGGCGCGTCGAGGAATACCACCTGACCCAGGCCTTTGAATACGCCGGCCACAAGGTTCAGGGTCGACAGTTCGAGTATTGGCGCAGGCGCGGCCTCACTTGGCGCGGCGAAGCTCAGGAGCAGCCAACCGAGCAGCACGAAGGGCGCCGTGTAGGCCGGGAGGAAACGCTGTTCGCGGGTGCGCTTGAGCCATTGCTCGGTGAGCATCGCACTGAGGCCGCCGCTGGCCAGAATCAGTGGTGCGAGCAGCGCCGACCAACTGAAATGCAGGCTCAGCAACAGGCCGATCAACACACCGTTATAGCTGTACAGCCCAGCCTGGCGATCGGCCTTGGCATAGCCGCGACGTTGCGCAGTCAGCAGGCCGGCCACGCCGCCCAGCAGCGCGCCACCGAGCAGGTTTGGGGCGGTGAACAGGATGGCCAGCAGGCACAGCAGGCCGCACAAAGGGTTGCGTTGCAGGAATATCTGGCTGAAGCCATTGAGCAGGGCTTCGGCCCAGTCGGGGCAGTGGGTATTGAAATGATGGGCAGGCATGGCAGTTTTGCAAGTAGGGGGGACCGAGGTGCCTGCATCGCGAGCAGGCTCGCTCCTACAGAAAGCTGGTAGGAGCGAGGCTGCTCGCGATAAGGCCGGCAAATGCGTTCTAGATCAACGTCTCGATACGCAACGAGTTAGTCGAACCCGGCTGGCCAAAAGGCACGCCAGCGGTGATCAGCAGAGTGTCGCCGCGCTGCGCCATGCCTTGTGCCTGGGCAATTTCCAGGGCGGTGGAGCAGACTTCGTCGACCTGGCGCAGGCGATCGTTGACCACCGAGTGCACGCCCCAGGCCACGCTCAGGCGGCGGGCGGTGGTCAGGTTCGGGGTCAGGTTGAGGATCGGTACCGCCGGACGCTCCCGCGCTGCGCGCAAGCTCGAGGTGCCGGATTCGCTGTAGTTGACCAGCACCGCCACCGGCAGAATGTTGCTGATGCGGCGGATCGCGCAACTGATGGCGTCCGAGGTGGTGGCTTCGGCTTTCGGCCGGCTGACGTCCAGCTGTGCCTGGTAATCCGGGCCGCCTTCAACCTGACGGATGATCTTGCTCATCATCTGTACGGCTTCCAGCGGGTATTCCCCGGACGCGGTTTCCGCCGACAACATCACCGCGTCCGTGCCTTCGGCGACTGCGGTGGCGACGTCGGTCACTTCGGCGCGGGTCGGCGCCGGCGAGAAGCGCATCGACTCGAGCATCTGCGTCGCGACCACCACCGGCTTACCGAGCTGGCGGCAGGTGCTGATGATGTCTTTCTGAATCTGCGGCACGCTTTCGGCTGGAACTTCTACGCCCAGGTCACCGCGGGCTACCATGATCGCGTCGCTCAGTTCGGCGATTTCCCGCAGTTTTTCCACCGCTGACGGCTTCTCGATCTTGGCCATCAGGAAAGCTCTGTCGCCGATCAGCGCACGGGCTTCGATGATGTCCTCCGGGCGCTGCACGAACGACAGAGCAACCCAGTCCACCCCCAGCTCCAGGCCGAAGCTCAGGTCGCGGCGATCCTTGGCGGTCAGTGGGCTGAGGTCGAGCACCGCTTGTGGGACGTTAACGCCTTTGCGGTCCGACAATTCGCCTCCATTGAGCACGGTGGTGTCGATGGCGTCGCTGTATTTGCTGACGACTCGCAGGCGCAGCTTGCCGTCATCGAGCAGCAGGTCCATGCCCGGTTCCAGCGCGGCGATGATTTCCGGGTGCGGCAGGTTGACCCGGCGTTCATCGCCCGGGGTGGTGTCGAGGTCCAGGCGCAGGGCCTGACCACGGACCAGTTGCACCTTGCCTTCGGCAAACTTGCCGACCCGCAGTTTCGGGCCTTGCAGGTCCATGAGGATCCCCAGCGGATAATTGAGCTGGCGCTCGACTTCGCGAATCCACTGGTAGCGCTGGGCGTGGTCGGCGTGATCGCCATGGCTGAAGTTCAGGCGAAAGATGTTGACCCCGGCCAGCACCAATTCACGAATGTCTTCGATGCCGTCGGTGGCAGGGCCGAGGGTGGCGAGGATTTTGACTTTTTTGTCAGGCGTCATGTTTAGGAGTCTCGAGGATCAGGATGGCGCGGAAGTCGTTGACGTTGGTGCGGGTTGGCTCGGTGACGATCAGCGCGTCGAGCGCCTCGAAGTAACCGTAGCCGTTGTTGTTATCCAGTTCGTCGCTGGCGCTCAGGCCCAGGGCGGCGGCGCGGGCGTAGCTATCCGGGGTCATGATGGCGCCGGCGTTGTCTTCGGAGCCGTCGATACCGTCGGTGTCACCGGCCAGGGCGTAGACACCCGGCAGGCCCTTGAGGCTGTCGGTCAGGCTCAGCAGGAACTCGGCATTGCGTCCGCCACGGCCATTGCCACGCACGGTCACGGTGGTTTCGCCACCGGAGAGGATCACGCAAGGTGCGGCCAGCGGCTGGCCGTGGAGAATCACCTGGCGGGCGATGCCGGCGTGGACTTTCGCCACTTCCCGGGATTCGCCTTCGAGGTCACCGAGGATCAACGGGCTGAAACCGGCCTGGCGGCATTTCACCGCTGCAGCTTCGAGGGATTGCTGCGGGCGGGCGATCAGCTGGAAATGGCTGCGGGCCAGAGCCAGGTCGCCGGGTTTGACGGTTTCCGATTCCGGGCTGTTCAGCCAGGTGTGTACCGAGGCCGGAATCTCGATGTTGTAGCGCTTGAGGATCGCCAGGGCTTCGGCGCTGGTGCTCGGATCGGCCACTGTCGGGCCAGAGGCGATGACCGTGGCGAGGTCGCCCGGTACATCGGAAATCGCGTAGGTATAAACAGTGGCAGGCCAGCAGGCCTTGCCCAGGCGTCCGCCCTTGATCGCCGAGAGGTGCTTGCGCACGCAGTTCATCTCGCCAATGCTCGCGCCGGACTTGAGCAGGGCTTTGTTGATCGACTGTTTGTCGGCCAGGGTGATGCCTTCGGCAGGCAGTGCCAGCAGGGCAGAGCCACCGCCGGAGAGCAGGAAAATCACCCGGTCGTCTTCGCTGAGGTTGCTGACCAGTTCGAAGACGCGTTTGGCCACGGCCTGGCCGGCGGCATCCGGCACTGGGTGAGCGGCTTCGACCACTTCGATTTTTTCGCACGGCGCGCCGTGGCCGTAGCGGGTCACCACCAGGCCAGAGACGTCGCCCTGCCAGCAGCGCTCGACCACTTGGGCCATGGCGGCGGCAGCCTTGCCGGCGCCGATGACAATGACGCGGCCCGTGCGATCGGCGGGCAGATGGGCTTCGAGCACCTGTTGCGGATGGGCCGCGTCGATGGCGGTGGCGAACAGGTCGCGCAGAAATTGTTGCGGATCGACCGACATGGCGGGCTCCCGGGAATTCTTGTTATTGGGGTGAAGCGAAAGCAATGGAGTAACTCGGTCCCTGTGGGAGCTGGCATTCTGTGAGGGCCAGCCTGCTGGCGATTCAGGCGCTGAGGTCTATCAGACACACCGCGTTGACTGCATCGCTAGCAGCGGAGCGCCGCCCGGGCTGGCTCCCACAGGTTTAGGCGGGCCTTATTGTTTATCGCGAATCGAGAAATTCGCCATGTGCTCCAGGCCTTTGATCAGCGCCGAGTGGTCCCAGTTGCTGCCACCGATCGCCGCGCAAGTGCTGAACACCTGCTGGGTGTTGGCGGTGTTTGGCAGGTTGATGTTCAGTTCCTTGGCGCCTTGCAGGGCAAGGTTCAGGTCTTTCTGGTGCAGGCTGATGCGGAAGCCTGGATCGAAGGTGCCTTTGATCATGCGGTCGCCGTGCACTTCGAGGATTTTCGAGGAAGCGAAACCGCCCATCAGCGCTTCACGCACCTTGGCTGGATCGGCACCGTTTTTCGAGGCGAACAGCAAGGCTTCGGCCACGGCCTGGATGTTCAGCGCCACGATGATCTGGTTCGCCACTTTCGCGGTCTGGCCGTCGCCATTGCCACCGACCAGGGTGATGTTCTTGCCCATGGCCTGGAACAGCGGCAGGGCGCGTTCGAACGCGTCGGCGTCACCACCGACCATGATGCTCAGGGTCGCGGCCTTGGCACCGACTTCACCGCCGGACACTGGGGCGTCGAGGTACTGAGCGCCTTTTTCGGCGATTTTGGCGGCGAAAGCCTTGGTGGCAGTCGGCGAGATCGAGCTCATGTCGATCACGACTTTGCCTTTGCCAACGCCAGCGGCAACGCCATCGGCACGGAACAGCACGTCGTCAACCTGCGGGGTATCCGGGACCATGACGATGATGAATTCGGCTTCCTGGGCGACTTCTTTCGGGTTCGCCAGGGCGACGGCGCCAGCGGCAACCAGGTCGGCAGGGGCGGCGTCGTGGTGCGCCGACAGGAACAGGCTGTGACCGGCTTTCTGCAGGTTCGCCGCCATTGGGTGGCCCATGATGCCGGTGCCGATAAATCCGATTTTAGCCATGAGAAAATCCTCTTGTTTTTGTACTGCTCAAGCAAATTGGGGGTGGGAGCGAGCCTGCTCGCGAATGCGGTGGAACATTCAACATCCGTGTTGTCTGAATCACCGCATTCGCGAGCAGGCTCGCTCCTACAGGTAATGGGTCAGATCGCGTTATGGGTTTTCAACCAGCCCAGGCCGGCTTCGGTGGTGGTCAGCGGCTTGTATTCGCAACCCACCCAGCCCTGGTAACCGATGCGGTCCAGGTGTTCGAACAGGAAGCGGTAGTTGATTTCACCGGTGCCTGGCTCGTTACGGCCCGGGTTGTCCGCCAGTTGAATGTGGTTGATCTCGCCCAGGTGCGACTGCATCGTGCGCGCCAGGTCACCTTCCATGATTTGCATGTGGTAGATGTCGTATTGCAGGAACAGGTTGGTGCTGCCGACTTGTTCGCGGATCGACAGGGCCTGGGCGGTGTTGTTCAGGTAGAAGCCCGGGATATCGCGGGTGTTGATCGCTTCCATCACCAGTTTCAGGCCCGCCGCCTGCAGCTTCTCGGCAGCAAACTTGAGGTTGGCGACGAAGGTTTTTTCCACCGTGGCATCGTCCACGCCTTGTGGGCGGATCCCGGCCAGGCAGTTAATTTGGGTATTGCCCAGCACTTGTGCGTAGGCGATAGCCAGGTCAACACCGGCGCGGAACTCTTCCACGCGATCCGGGTGGCAGGCGATCCCGCGTTCACCCTTGGCCCAGTCACCGGCCGGCAGGTTGAACAGCACCTGGGTCAGGCCGTGGGCATCGAGCTGGGCCTTGATTTCGGCGGAACTGAAGTCGTACGGGAACAGGTATTCGACACCGCTGAAACCGGCTTTGGCGGCTGCTTCGAAGCGGGCGAGGAAATCCTGTTCGGTGAACAGCATGGACAGGTTGGCTGCGAAACGCGGCATGGTGGTCTCCCGTGAATCTTGTGAGGTCTCTCCCCTTGTAGGAGCGAGCCTGCTCGCGATGGCGTAGTGTCGGCCAACATTAATGTTGAATGTGCCGACGCTATCGCGAGCAGGCTCGCTCCTACAGGGAGAGCCGTTAGCTGTTAATCGAGCATCGAGATCGCAGTTGGTGCGTCGTTGCCGACCAGCGCCAGGTCTTCGAATTCGTTGACCGCGTTGATTTCGGTGCCCATGGAAATGTTGGTCACGCGCTCCAGGATAATCTCGACGATCACCGGAACCTTGAACTCCTCGATCAACTCCTGAGCCTTGCGCAGGGCAGGCTGGATTTCCGCCGGCTCGAACACGCGCAGAGCCTTGCAACCGAGGCCTTCTGCAACCGCGACGTGGTCAACCCCGTAGCCGTTGAGCTCCGGTGCGTTGAGGTTGTCGAAGGACAGCTGTACGCAGTAGTCCATGTCGAAACCGCGCTGCGCCTGACGAATCAGACCCAGGTACGAGTTGTTCACCACGACGTGGATGTACGGCAGTTTGAACTGCGCGCCCACCGCCAGCTCTTCGATCATGAACTGGAAGTCGTAGTCGCCGGAGAGTGCCACAACCTTGCGGTTCGGGTCAGCCTTGACCACGCCCAGGGCGGCCGGGATGGTCCAGCCCAATGGGCCGGCCTGACCGCAGTTGATCCAGTGACGCGGCTTGTAGACGTGCAGGAATTGCGCGCCGGCAATCTGCGACAGACCGATGGTGCTGACGTAGCAGGTGTCTTTGCCGAACACCTGGTTCATCTCTTCGTACACGCGCTGTGGCTTGACCGGCACGTTGTCGAAGTGAGTCTTGCGTTGCAGGCTGGCCTTGCGCTGCTGGCAGTCTTGCAGCCAGGCGCTGCGGTTCTTCAATTTACCGGCGGCTTGCCATTCGCGAGCGACTTCGATGAACACGGTCAGCGCGGCAGCGGCGTCGGACACGATGCCCAGGTCCGGGGTGAATACGCGGCCAATCTGCGTGCCTTCGATGTCGACGTGAATGAACTTGCGGCCTTCGGTATAGACGTCGACCGAACCGGTGTGGCGGTTGGCCCAACGGTTACCGATGCCCAATACCACGTCGGATTTCAGCATGGTCGCGTTGCCGTAGCGGTGCGATGTCTGCAGGCCAACCATGCCGACCATCAACGGGTGATCGTCAGGGATAGTGCCCCAACCCATCAGGGTCGGGACGACTGGAATACCGGTCAGCTCGGCGAATTCCACCAGCAGGTCGCTGGCGTCGGCATTGATGATGCCACCACCGGCTACCAACAATGGACGCTCGGCCTGGTCCAGCAGGGCCAAGGCTTTTTCCACTTGCACGCGGCTCGCGGTCGGCTTGGCCAGCGGCAGTGGCTGGTAGGCGTCGATGTCGAATTCGATTTCCGCCATCTGCACGTCGAACGGCAGGTCGATCAGCACCGGGCCGGGACGGCCGGAGCGCATTTCAAAGAAGGCTTTCTGGAACGCGTAAGGCACCTGGCCCGGTTCGAGAACGGTGGTCGCCCACTTGGTCACTGGCTTGACGATGCTGGTGATGTCGACAGCCTGGAAGTCTTCCTTGTGCATACGGGCGCGGGGTGCCTGGCCGGTGATGCAGAGGATAGGGATCGAGTCGGCCGAGGCGCTATAGAGGCCGGTGACCATGTCGGTGCCCGCTGGCCCGGAAGTACCGATGCACACGCCGATGTTGCCGGCCTTGGTGCGGGTGTAGCCCTCGGCCATGTGCGAGGCGCCTTCAACGTGGCGAGCGAGGACGTGATCGATGCCGCCGACCTTTTGCAAGGCGGAGTACAGCGGGTTGATGGCGGCACCGGGGATGCCAAAAGCGGTATCAACCCCTTCACGGCGCATCACCAGAACGGCGGCTTCGATTGCTCTCATTTTGCTCATGGTTTTGTGCCTCTTTACGTTTTGTAATTGTATACAAGTGGCTTTGCGCAGAGTGTATTCACGGCGGACGGCGCAGGTCAATCCATTTTCTCAAGCGCCCGTTTCATTCGGCGAAGGCCTATAAATACTGTGGCGTTTCGTCGCACAGGGCGCGTTTCGAAAATTATTGTATACAAAAAAATAACTCATTGTGTTCTATTTGTTGCATCGGGCTGCGGCAAAAGGCAGCAGCCCCACGGCTTTCCGAAAAACAAAATGAGGACGGCACCATGAGCGCTTTAACCTTGAAAGTCGCAGTCAACCTGGCCAACGAGGCCATCACCGCAGGGCGTGCAATCGCTGCAGCACCTTTGACCATTGCCGTGCTGGACGCCGGCGGCCACCTGATCACTTTGCAACGCGAAGACGGCGCCAGCCTGCTGCGCCCGCAAATCGCTATCGGCAAGGCCTGGGGCGCCATCGCCCTGGGCAAGGGCTCACGCCTGCTGGCGCTGGACGCCCAACAACGCCCGGCCTTCATCGCCGCGCTCAACAGCCTGGGGCAGGGCAGCGTGGTGCCGGCACCGGGTGGTGTGTTGATTCGGGATCAGGCGGGTAACGTGCTGGGGGCGGTGGGCATCAGCGGCGATCTGTCGGATGTCGACGAGCAGTGTGCGATCACTGCGATCGAGGGATTGGGATTGGGGTTGCAGGCGGATGCGGGGGTGGCGGCTTGATTTGCGTCGCTTGATCTGACGCCATCGCGAGCAGGCTCGCTCCTACACTTGGAATGCATTTCCCTGTAGGAGCGAGCCTGCTCGCGATAGCCATTTACCAGACACATCCAGCCAACAGTTGGTATACCTTCTCGTATTCACAGAGCTAGGCTTCTCATGACCTGAACATGGGAGGCAAAGGAATGCCTGATCTACCTGCCGCCAATCGCTTGCGGATCGGTCGCTATGCCGAAGCCGGCCGAATCTATCTGCTCACCACCACTACACATCACAGGGTCCCGGTATTCAGGGATTTCATCCTGGGTAGGATGGTGGTCAATCAATTTCGCTGCGCTCAGAACCTGGGTTATGCGAGCTCGCTGGCCTGGGTAGTCATGCCGGATCACTTTCATTGGTTGATCGAACTGCAGAAAGGATCTTTGAGTGAATTGATGCAGCGAACCAAGTCTTTGAGCGCCAAAGCTGTGAAGCAGGCTACTGGTCGAACTGCTGATCTCTGGCACAGAGGGTTCTATGATCGGGCGCTGCGGCGGGAGGAGGATTTGCTGAAGGTAGCCCGCTATGTTGTTGCCAATCCTTTGCGGGCGGGGTTGGTGGAAAAGCTTGGCGACTATCCGCTGTGGGATGCGGTATGGGTTTGAGTTGAGACCGAGTCGCCTGCATCGCGAGCGGCGGAACGCCGCCCGGGCTGCTCCTACAAGGGAGCGGATTCCTGCTTCGCCATCAATCCAACTCAATCCCCTTGAGCACCAACCGAATGATCGTCTGCGCCGCCGCTTCATAATCCTCTTCATCCAGCTTGGCCTTGCCGGTGATGGCGGAGATTTGCCAGTCGAAGTCGGCGTAGGTCTGGGTCGCGGCCCAAATGCTGAACATCAGGTGATTGGGGTCGATCGGGGCGATCTGGCCGCGGTCGATCCAGGTCTGGATGCAATCGATGTTGTGCTTGGCCTGGCCATTGAGCTGCTCCACCAGGTCGGTACTCAGGTGCGGTGCGCCGTGCATGATTTCGCTGGCAAATACCTTGGAGGCGAAGGGCAGGTCGCGGGAGATGCGGATCTTCGAACGGATGTAGCCGCTGAGCACTTCATGGGGGACGCCGTCGGCATTGAACGGCGTAGAAGCCTGCAGGATGGGCTCGATAATGCTCTCGAGGACCTCGCGGTAGAGGTTCTCCTTGGACTTGAAGTAGTAGTAGACGTTGGGCTTGGGCAAGCCCGCCTTGGCCGCGATGTCACTGGTTTTGGTCGCGGCGAAGCCCTTATCGGCAAATTCTTCGCTGGCGGCACGCAGGATCAGTTGTTTGTTGCGCTCGCGGATAGTGCTCATAAACCAAGGTGTTCCTTGCCGGTACTGGCGGTTGGGCATGGTAGCACCGGGCTTGCGCGGCGCTCAAGAATGCCCATTGGCGCCGGGGCAGGCTATGCTGCGAAACATTCACTTACTCAGGAACATTCAAGCCATGGCAGGAAGCAGTTTGCTGGTGCTGATCGACGACATCGCGGCGGTGCTGGATGACGTCGCGCTGATGACTAAGATGGCGGCAAAAAAGACCGCCGGGGTGCTTGGCGACGATCTGGCACTCAATGCCCAGCAAGTCTCCGGGGTGCGTGCCGAGCGGGAAATTCCGGTGGTCTGGGCGGTGGCCAAGGGCTCGTTTCTGAACAAGCTGATCCTGGTTCCGTCTGCCTTGGCCATCAGTGCCTTCGTGCCCTGGCTGGTGACGCCGCTGCTGATGGTCGGCGGCGCCTACCTGTGTTTCGAAGGCTTCGAAAAGCTCGCGCACAAATTCCTCCACAGTCCCGCCGAGGATCAGGCCGTGCATGCCCAATTGGCCGAAGCAGTGGCCGATCCGGCAGTCGACTTGGTGGCTTTCGAAAAGGACAAGATCAAGGGCGCGGTGCGCACCGACTTCATTCTCTCGGCAGAAATCATCGCCATCACCCTCGGCACCGTGGCTGATGCACCGTTGACCCAGCAGGTGATCGTGCTGTCTGGGATTGCCATTGTCATGACCGTCGGCGTTTACGGCCTGGTGGCCGGCATCGTCAAGCTCGATGATCTCGGCTTATGGCTCACACAAAAAACCTCGGCACTCGCCAAAAGCATTGGCGGCGCGATCCTGCGGGCGGCGCCGTACATGATGAAAAGCCTGTCCGTGATTGGCACTGCGGCGATGTTTCTGGTGGGTGGCGGGATCCTCACCCATGGCGTGCCGGTGGTGCATCACTGGATTGAAGGTGTCGGCGCAGCGGCGGGCGGGGCAGGGGTTATCGTGCCGCTGTTGCTCAACGGTGTGGCGGGGATTGTGGCGGGGGCGGTAGTGCTGGGTGTGGTGATGGTCGTCGGCAAGATCTGGAAAGCGCTGAAGGGCTGATGGTTCTCCCATCTGTAGGAGCAGCCCGGGCGGCGGAGCGCCGCCCGGGCTGCTCCTACAGGGATTACTCGGCAATCTGCAACTTACGCGCCTCGGAATACACGTACCGAACCTTCTCGTACTCGAACGGCGAGTTCATCTGGCCGTAGCGGAAGTTGGTCTGATAACGCTTGTCGACGCCGCGCAGAATCCAGATCTCCGGGTGGTTCTTGCTGACTTCCGCCACGTTGAGGAAGTTGATCGCATTCTCCGCGGTGTAGTCCACCACCAGCCCCGAGGTGTCGCGCAGGTTCGATGGGCCGAGGATCGGCAGGACCAGGTAGGCGCCACCCGGGACGCCATAGAAGCCCAGGGTCTGACCAAAGTCTTCGCTCTGGCGCGGCAGACCCATGGCCGTCGCCGGATCCCACAGTCCGGCGATGCCGATGGTGGTGTTGAGTAGCAGGCGGCCGGTGGTTTCCAGCGAGCGCTGGCCCTTGAGCTGCAGCAGGCTGTTCACCAGGTTCGGCACATCACCGAGGTTGTTGAAAAAGTTGCTGACGCCGGTGCGCAGGAAGCTCGGGGTGACATAGCGGTAACCGTCGACCACCGGCAGGAACACCCACTGATCGAAGCGGTAGTTGAAGTGGTAGACCCGGCGGTTCCACGACTCCAGCGGGTCGTAGACATTCAGTGCGCTCAGGGTCGAACGCTCGAATTCGCGCTGATCCAGCCCCGGGTTGAATGTGAGTTGTTTCAGCGGCTCGGTAAAGCCGTCCGGATCGACCACGGGCGGGTTGTTGGCCTTACTGTTGTCGGCATTGGCAGCGCCTGCACAGAGCATCGCCGCGAGAATCAGTAGATGTTTAGCCACGGAAAAACTCCAGCATGGCGTCGGCGTTGACGCGGTAGTTGAGGTTGCCGCAATGGCCGCCGTGAGGGTAGACCGTCAGGCGGTCGCCAAAAGTCTTGCGCAGGAAACCGAGGTCGCCCGGGCCGAGAATCACATCGTCAGCGTTGTGCATAACGGCGATTTTCGAGCTGCCTTGCAGATAATCCTGCAGCGCGTACAGGCTGACCTGGTCGATCAGTTGCAGCAGGCTGCCGCCGTCGGTGCGTGCGCGCCACATCGGGATCACTTGCTCGGTCAGGTAGCAGTCGAAGTCGCATTGCAGCGCGCGCTTGAGGAAGGGCGTGAGGCTGGTGCCTTCGGTGATCGGGTATTTGGGTGGGGTGATCAGGCCGCGGCGATTGATCAGGTCCGAGGTGTAGGCGATATCGGCGGCGGAAAAGCGGAATGAGGTGCCGATCAGCATCGCCATCTGTTCATTGGTCAGGTGTTGCTTGGACTGCTGGAAGTCGTAGAGCAGGGCGTCGTTGAGGTCGATGTAGCCCTTTTGCTGGAAGTAACGGGTCAGCTTGTTCAGCACCAACTCGTAAAAGGTGGTGGTGTTGTTGATGCCCTTGACCTCGGTCTGCACCAGCTTGTCGAGGTTGGTCACCGAGGTGTACAGGTTGACCGGCGGATTCAGCAACAGGACTTTCTTGAAGTTGAAACTGCGCCGGGTTTCGTCCAGGTGGGCCACAAATGCCGCATCCAGGGCGCCCAGGCTGTAGCCGGTGAGGTAGAAATCGGTCACCGGCAGTTTCGGGTTCTGCGCGCGCACCGCTTGCATCACCCGATACATATCTTCGGCGTCTTCCTTGGATACACCGGGAGTGGCGAAGCGCGAGGCTGAACTGATGAAGTCGAAGCTGGTCGGCGATGACAGTTGGACTACGTGATAGCCGGCCTTGTAGTACAGGCGCTTGAGGTATTCGTTGAGGCTGCTGTCATAGCGCGCGCCGGTGCCGGCGATCAGGAAGATCAGCGGGGCTGCATGGTCCTGGGTGGCCATGCGGTAGGTCAGCTTCTTCACCGCCCAGAAATTGTCGGGCAGGTCGAACTGCCGTTCAGGGCGCAGGGTCAGGCTATGGTCGCTCTGGTTGATGTCGTCATCCGATGGGAGCTCGGGTCGCAGATCCGGAGGCGTCGTGGCGATGGTCGCTTCGAACGGGTTGGTCAGCGGATAGCCGTAACTGGCGGCGTCGATATCCGCCGCCAGCGCGGACGCACTCAGGAGAAGGCCGCCGAAAATGGCAGCAAAGCGCAAGGAACGGAGCATGACTAAATCCCTTAGAGGAAGGTGCCGAATAAAGTTCGCAGGCTATGACCACAGGTATCGCGCCAAAGTGCCATGCATCGGCACCAAAGAGGCTGGGTTCGAGGTAATAGTAGCTGGACGATACACTTTGCCGCCATTTGATGAACAGATATCTGTTGATGTCGGTTGCGTCCGCCAGCCACGGGTTTAAGCTGGGCGCCGTTTTTGCCCTTTGGAGTGTTCCATGTCCCGCCGCTTGCCCTTGATTGCGCTGCTCATCGTCCTGCCTCTGTGGCTGGCCGCCAGTTATGGTGCGCGTTATGGCTTTATGGAGGATGCGCAGTGGGTGGGCATTTGTGCGGAGGAGGCGAGCCGCTGGGAGTGTCAGTTGCGGGCGAACCTGGGGTGGCTGATCCACTTCCAGGTCATGGGCTGGGCGGCGCTGGCGGCAGCGGTGCTCGGTTTTCTGTTGCCGGGCCGCACTGGCTGGTGGCTGGCGGCGCTGGCGCTGGTGTGCGGTTTGCCGGCGCTGGCGTTATATAACGCCAGCCTCGCGGTGTTTGCGGTGGTGATTGCCGGGTTGCGGTTGGTTCGGGCTTCGCGAGGTGTCAGGTAGTCCGCCATCGCGGCCAAACCGCGCTCCCGCCTGGTTGTTCTAGTAGTTCTGATAGTAGACAGCTGCTTCGTTAGCTCCGAACCTAGAGCGACAGATTTTTGCCTGGGAAATGGAGCAACGCCATGACCGATCAGCAAGCAACGCTGCTGTGCGGCTACGGCTACGACCCCTTGGATCGGCTGGTGAGTTGCGCCCCCCCAGAATCATCAGACTATCCAGCGCTTTTATCGTGTGTCTGCATCGTTCCCTGCTTTTCGCCGAGTTGGCAAAGGGCTTGTTGCAATGAAGAAGAATGTGATGAGGTGAGGTTGCGACAAATTGGGGAGCAGTACACCGTGATAAAAAACGCCGATGCTCCCCCGCCCATTGCCAGATACGCACAATCACAGGGTTTTAGTGAGAGTCAGATGATGGCAGAAGAGGGGTATAAAAATTTCCCGGAGGTGCAGAGACAATACCTGCATTCGCAGCAACCAGAGGTCGCGGAGCGTCTTCGTCAGGCAGATGTAGACTTATTGGTTGCGACGGGGGAACACGTCAAACGGTATCCTCACAACGAGCATCGGACGCGGCAGATCGTGAGTCTCATCCGCTCACAATAGAGCGAAGCCAGCCCGGTGTGGAATGATCTTGGGGTTGCTTCGTTCTATTGTGCTGACTTCGATTTAGCTCTCAAACTGCGCCACAACGCCGCCACCATCAACCCGCTCACCAGCGCCCAGCCCCAGGCCTGCTGGTTCAGCAGTCCTTCCTGATACAGCTGCGGCGCAATTCCCGCGCCGATGATCAACGTCAACAGGGCGATTTCCCGTCGTGGTGCGCTCACCGGGCGCGCCAGGTAGACCAGCGCCGGCAGCAGCAGGGCGGCGCTGGGGAAGCTGCGGTAGCGCGGCTCGAACACCAGCCCGAGCATCATCACCGCAGCGGCAAAACCGGCCGCGCCCAGCAGCCAGCCGGCGCGCCGCTCAAGTACATTGAAGACGCGCTGGCGCCAGCCGCTGGCAGCGCTCAGGCTCAGCGCGGCGTGGGCGAGGATCGCCAGGTTGAGGGCGATCAGCAGGCCGGCCCATGTCCATTCCCAGGTAGAGCGGCTGGTGACCCGCGCCAGCTCGCCCCAGGTGCCAATGGCGCAGGCCGCTAAGGCACCGAGCAAGGGCAGGACCAGCGCCGCCCGGGTGCTGCGCACGCGACCGCCGAGCAGCAGGGTGCCGAGGAAAATCAAGCCACCGACTGCCAGCCATTGTGGCCAGTACGGCAGGTTGCTGACCGGTCCGGCGAGGATGCCCTTGTCCTGGCGGTCGGCATCGAACAGCCCCCAATATCCGCCGACCGCGCCTTCACTGCCGCGTTTCCAGGGTTGGTCGAAGGCTTCGATCAGGTTGTAGCGCCAGCCCTGTTGCTCGGCGAGGGTGACGAAGCCGCGAATAAAGCGGGCTTCGTTGACTCGGCTGGGCAACGCGGTTTCACGTTGGCGGCCTTCGCTAGGCCAGCCAGTTTCACCGATCATCACGTCCTTGGGGGCAAAGCGATTCCCGAACACCTGGCGCACTTCGGCGACGTGCTGCAGGGCCGCATCGATGTTGGACGGATCGTCTTCCCAGTACGGCAGCAGGTGAATGGTCAGGAAGTCCACGTTCGGGGCGATTTCCGGGTGTTTGAGCCAGAACTCCCAGACGTCGGCGTAGGTCACCGGTTGCTTGACGCTGCGTTTGACCTGCTTGATCAGGGCCGCCAGTTGCGGGCCGGTGACTTCTTTACGCAGCAGTGCTTCGTTGCCGACGATGACCGCCGAAACCACGTCCGGGTTGGCGTTGGCTTCGGCGATCAGCAGGTCGATCTCCTTGGCAGTGTCCACGGGATTGCTGTTGACCCAGGCGCCAATCATCAATTTCAGCCCATGCTTGCGCGCCAGTCCCGGCAGCGCTTCGAGGCCGGTCACCGAGTAGGTGCGGATGCACTCGAAGCGGGTGGCGAGCAGAGCCAGGTCGGCGTCCATGCGCTCGGGGCGCAGGTTGAACGGCTGGTCAAACGGCGATTGGTCCTTGTCGAAAGGGGTATAGGAGGCGCACTGCAGTTTGTGCGTCGGGGTCGCGGCGTCCGGCAGCAGAACCGGTTGACCGAGGCCATACCAGTAGCCGCCCAGGGCGAACAGGCCGAGCAGGCAGGCAAAGACATAGGCGGCGAAAGGGAAGCGCGATCTGGCGGGCATGGTCAGGCCATCGGGGAGCAAAGCCGCGCATCTTACCTGCATTTATCCACAGCTTGGTGGGTAGCAATGTTTTTACATGCAAAGACCGGGCGGAGCGGGTGGCGGCTTTTTGCCAAGCTGTCGTTAATGGCTTTCTGATGTCGTTTCTCGCTGCCTTGAGGTCGCTGACAGAGCAGGTCGTCGCGGGCGTGAGGTTGATGATCAATCCATCAGTACTCCGCTGATGTTCCAACGAGTTCGCGGTGAGGCGTGATGGGGGCGCGGTGCACCAAAACAATAGGTTGACGACGCTGCTCGGCACCCGTCGGGCGCAGCACTTTCGGGGAAGTAACGATGAAGATGCGACGACTCTTAGGCGCAAGTGCCGCTCTGGTACTTGCGATGGGCTCCACCTTGGCCAGCGCCGAAAACAAAACCCTGAGCATCGGCTACGTCGACGGTTGGTCCGACAGCGTGGCCACCACCCACGTGGCCGCCGAGGTGATCAAGCAGAAGCTTGGCTATGACGTGAAACTGCAGGCCGTGGCCACCGGTATCATGTGGCAGGGCGTTGCCACCGGAAAACTCGACGCCATGCTTTCGGCCTGGTTGCCGGTGACTCATGGTGAATACTGGGCGAAGAACAAGGACAAGGTGGTCGACTACGGTCCCAACTTCAAAGACGCCAAGATCGGCTTGATCGTGCCGGAGTATGTCAAGGCCGTGTCGATTGCCGATCTCAAGACTGACACGACCTTCAAGAACAAGATCGTCGGCATTGACGCCGGGTCAGGCGTGATGCTCAAGACCGACCAGGCGATCAAGGACTACGGCCTCGATTACAAACTTCAAGCCAGTTCCGGCGCTGCAATGATTGCCGAACTGACCCGCGCCGAAGACAAGAAGGAATCCATTGCCGTGACCGGTTGGGTGCCGCATTGGATGTTCGCCAAGTGGAAACTGCGTTTCCTGGAAGATCCAAAAGGCGTTTACGGTGCAGCAGAAACCGTTAACAGCATCGGCAGTAAAGAACTGGCGACAAAAGCGCCAGAAGTGGCGAAATTCCTGAAGAACTTCCAATGGGCTTCGAAAGACGAAATCGGCGAAGTGATGTTGGCGATTCAGGACGGCGCCAAGCCTGACGCTGCGGCCAAGGATTGGGTGGCCAAGCACCCGGAGCGTGTTGCCGAGTGGACCAAGTAAGTTGAGCTAAGCCTCTAGTCAGCACTTTCCAGGCCCCTTTGGCGCCCACGCCCAAGGGGCCTTGTTGTTTCTGGGTGATTATCGCTGAGTGGCGGCCTTTACATCAGTCGTTTATGAATTGGAGAAAACGACATGGCGTTCTAAGACTAAGGTCGTCTGGAACCTCTCCTCCAGCCGCATACAGTGGATATGTTCCAACTAAAATCTGTGCTGCGAGGATAAAAACAATGAACGACAGCATTTACCTCTCGATTCAGAACAGCCCGCGCTTCAAGGAGCTGGTTCGCAAAAGAGAAAAGTTCGCCTGGATTCTTTCGGCGATCATGCTTGGCTTGTACTCCGGTTTCATTCTTCTGATTGCATATGGACCGCAGGTATTGGGGGCGAAGATCAGCCCTGACTCCTCAATCACCTGGGGTATTCCGATTGGCGTGGGGCTGATTGTTTCGGCCTTCATCCTGACCGGTATCTATGTGCGTCGCGCCAATGGCGAGTTCGACGATCTGAACAATGCAATTCTCAAGGAGGCCAAGCAATGATCCCGCGTCTGATTGCAGCCCTGGGCATTGCCGCCTTCGCACCGGCCGTTTGGGCCGCGGATGCGCTGACCGGCGAAGTCCACAAACAACCGCTGAATATTGCAGCGATCCTGATGTTCGTGGCCTTTGTCGGCGCGACTTTGTGCATTACCTACTGGGCGTCCAAGCGTAATAACTCGGCCTCTGACTACTACGCGGCGGGTGGCAAGATCACCGGCTTCCAGAACGGCCTGGCGATTGCCGGCGACTACATGTCGGCCGCTTCTTTTCTGGGTATTTCCGCGCTGGTATTCACCTCCGGCTATGACGGCCTGATCTATTCGATCGGCTTCCTGGTGGGCTGGCCGATCATTCTGTTTCTGATCGCCGAGCGCCTGCGTAACCTGGGTAAATACACCTTTGCCGACGTGGCGTCCTACCGCCTTGGGCAAACCCAGATTCGCACCCTGTCTGCCTGCGGTTCGCTGGTGGTGGTAGCGTTCTACCTGATCGCGCAGATGGTGGGTGCCGGCAAGTTGATCCAGCTGCTGTTCGGCCTCGATTACCACGTTGCGGTGATCCTGGTGGGGATCCTGATGTGCATGTACGTGCTGTTCGGCGGCATGCTGGCGACCACCTGGGTGCAGATCATCAAGGCAGTATTGCTGCTGTCCGGTGCCTCGTTCATGGCGCTGATGGTGATGAAACACGTTAACTTCGATTTCAACATGCTGTTCTCCGAGGCGATCAAGGTTCACCCCAAAGGTGAAGCGATCATGAGCCCGGGCGGCCTGGTGAAGGATCCGATCTCCGCATTCTCCCTGGGTCTGGCGCTGATGTTCGGTACCGCTGGCCTGCCACACATCCTGATGCGCTTCTTCACCGTGAGTGACGCAAAAGAAGCACGCAAGAGCGTGCTGTACGCAACCGGCTTCATTGGCTACTTCTACATCCTGACCTTCATCATCGGCTTTGGCGCGATCCTGCTGGTGAGCACCAATCCGGCGTTCAAGGATGCGGCTGGCGCGCTGCTGGGTGGTAACAACATGGCGGCGGTGCACTTGGCCAACGCGGTGGGCGGCAGTATCTTCCTGGGCTTCATCTCGGCAGTGGCGTTCGCGACCATCCTGGCGGTGGTCGCCGGTCTGACCCTGGCCGGTGCCTCGGCGGTGTCCCATGACCTGTACGCCAGCGTGATCAAGAAAGGCAAGGCCAACGAGAAGGATGAGATTCGCGTCTCGAAAATCACCACCATCGCTCTGGCGGTGCTGGCAATCGGCCTTGGTATTCTGTTCGAAAGCCAGAACATTGCGTTCATGGTTGGCTTGGCGTTCTCCATTGCTGCCAGCTGTAACTTCCCGGTGCTGCTGCTTTCCATGTACTGGAAGAAGCTGACTACCCGCGGCGCGATGATTGGTGGCTGGCTGGGGCTGGTCAGCGCGGTGGGCTTGATGGTCCTGGGTCCGACCATCTGGGTGCAGATCCTGCATCACGAGAAGGCGATCTTCCCGTACGAGTACCCGGCGCTGTTCTCGATGATCATTGCGTTTATCGGGATCTGGTTCTTCTCGATCACTGACAAGTCGGCGGCTGCGGATAAAGAGCGGGAATTGTTTGCTCCGCAGTTCGTTCGTTCGCAGACCGGCTTGGGGGCGAGCGGGGCGGTTTCGCACTGATGCTTCTTATATAAGCTGAGCGGTTTGGAAATGCCCTGGTTGAGAGACTGGGGCATTTTTTTTGGTGGGGTGGCGTACCTCACTGTGGGAGCGAGCCTGCTCGCGAACAACCTGAGACCGCCGCCTACAGCCAGGACAGCTGCGTCATCGTTAACGACCGTCACGAGCAGGCTCGCTCCTGCAGTAGAGCTGCGCGCAACCTACTCAATCAGGCCGCCTCGGTTGCTTGGGGTTTTGATCCACCGGCCCCGTTACAGGAGGCTGAGTGGAGGTATTCATCCGAGGGGGGAGCCAGCTCCGACAGTTGAGAGAGCGCTACTGCAGGAATGGATGTGCGGGCTGACAAATAGCAGTAACTCGCAGCACAAACAAAAACGGCCTCCTGCTTTATATAAGAAGCAGAGGCCGTTTTCGCTGCAATCAAGACGCTATCGTGAGAGGGCGCTTATTTGCGGTCTTCCAGTTTGCTGATGTCGCGCGACTCGTAGCCGGTGTACAGCTGGCGTGGGCGGCCAATCTTGTAAGGGCTGGAGAGCATTTCTTTCCAGTGGGAGATCCAGCCGACGGTCCGCGCCAGGGCGAAGATCACGGTGAACATGCTGGTTGGAATGCCGATCGCCTTGAGGATGATCCCCGAGTAGAAGTCGACGTTCGGGTACAGCGAGCGCTCGATGAAGTAAGGGTCGGTCAGGGCGATCTCTTCCAGGCGCATGGCCAGTTCGAGTTGCGGATCGTTCTGGATACCCAGTTCCTTCAACACTTCGTCGCAGGTCTGCTTCATCACGGTGGCGCGCGGGTCGCGGTTTTTATACACGCGGTGACCGAAGCCCATCAGTTTGAACGGATCGTTCTTGTCCTTGGCCTTGGCGATGAACTTGTCGATGTTCGAGACATCGCCAATTTCGTCGAGCATGGTCAGTACCGCTTCGTTGGCGCCGCCATGAGCCGGGCCCCAGAGTGCGGCGATACCGGCTGCGATACAGGCGAACGGGTTGGCACCCGAGGAGCCTGCCAGGCGCACGGTGGAAGTCGATGCGTTCTGCTCGTGGTCGGCATGGAGGATGAAGATCCGGTCCATGGCCTTGGCGAGTACCGGGCTGATCGGTTTGATCTCGCACGGGGTGTTGAACATCATGTGCAGGAAGTTTTCCGCGTACGACAGGTCGTTGCGCGGGTACATCATGGGTTGGCCCATGGAGTACTTGTAAACCATCGCTGCCAGGGTCGGCATCTTGGCAACCAGGCGGATCGCGGAAATTTCGCGATGCTGCGGGTTATTGATGTCCAGGGAGTCGTGGTAGAAGGCCGAAAGCGCACCGACTACGCCGCACATGACGGCCATTGGGTGGGCGTCGCGACGGAAGCCGTTGAAGAAGGTCTTCAGTTGCTCGTGAACCATGGTGTGGTTCTTCACGGTGCCGACGAACTGGGCTTTCTGCTCGGCTGTCGGCAGTTCGCCGTTCAGCAACAGGTAGCAGGTTTCCAGATAGTCCGATTTCTCGGCCAGTTGTTCGATCGGGTAGCCGCGGTGCAGCAGGATGCCGTTGTCGCCATCAATATAGGTAATCTTCGACTCGCAGGAGGCGGTCGACATGAAACCCGGGTCGAAGGTGAAGCGGCCCGTGGCAGTCAGGCCTCGAACATCGATAACATCGGGACCAACGGTGCCGGTTAAAATGGGCAGCTCGACGGGGGCTGCGCCCTCGATGATCAACTGCGCTTTTTTGTCAGCCATGTGGCCTCCTATTTATGCTTGAAATCATCAGACAGACCCCCCACGCAGGGCCCGCACCACTATAGTGAGATAAATTCGAATGTCAATTTGCCTAAAGTCTTGCCCCAGAAGGCTTTAACCACACTTTTTCCTCGAAATTGCCTGCCATTTACGCCTTTTATCCCGCTTGTGCAATCAGCTATTTGGGGTAGGTGTTTGCGTTGTCATTAGTAACCTAACTGTCTATACTCGGCCTCCGACCGCCAGGGGCTTTTGGGCCTGTATTTGATGGGGGTCGCATCCCTGGGTGGTGGTTACCTGACCAGTGCACTCCCCAACAACTTTGCCCTGATTGTTAGGGGCTCTTCAGTGTGAAAAAAAAGCCGTGAAAAGCCAACGACCTGTAAACCTAGACCTAAGGACCATCAAACTCCCCATCACCGGCGTTACGTCGTTCCTTCACCGTGTATCCGGCATCATTCTCTTCCTGGGCCTCGGCTTCATGCTTTATGCATTGGGCAAATCCCTGGGTTCCGAGGAAGGCTACGCCGAAGTGAAGGCATGCTTGACCAGCCCGCTGGCCAAGTTCGTAGCATGGGGCCTCCTGTCCGCTCTGCTGTATCACCTGGTAGCCGGTGTGCGCCACTTGATCATGGATATGGGCATCGGTGAGACGCTGGAAGGCGGCCGCCTGGGCTCGAAAATCATCATCGCCATTTCCGTGGTGCTGATCGTTCTGGCAGGAGTTTGGATATGGTAACCAGCGTTACGAATCTTTCGCGTTCGGGCCTCTATGACTGGATGGCACAGCGCGTGTCTGCGGTCGTTCTCGCGGCTTATTTCATTTTCCTGATCGGATACCTCGCGGTGAATCCGGGTATCGGCTATGAGCAATGGCACGGCCTGTTCAGCCACAACGGAATGCGTATTTTCAGTCTGCTGGCACTGGTTGCCCTGGGCGCTCACGCCTGGGTCGGCATGTGGACCATCGCGACCGACTACCTGACGCCAATGGCGCTGGGCAAGTCCGCGACTGCGGTACGTTTCCTCTTCCAGGCAGTATGCGGCGTTGCGATGTTCGCTTACTTCGTCTGGGGTGTGCAGATTCTCTGGGGTATCTGATTCATGGCTAACATTCCAACGATTTCTTTCGACGCCATCATCATTGGCGGCGGCGGTGCTGGCATGCGCGCAGCGCTGCAACTGGCACAAGGTGGTCACAAGACTGCCGTGATCACCAAGGTTTTCCCGACTCGTTCGCACACTGTGTCGGCACAGGGCGGCATCACCTGCGCTATCGCTTCGGCAGATCCGAACGATGACTGGCGCTGGCACATGTACGATACCGTCAAGGGTTCCGACTACATCGGTGACCAGGACGCTATCGAATATATGTGTCAGGAAGGCCCGGCTGCGGTATTCGAGCTGGACCACATGGGTCTGCCGTTCTCCCGTACCGAGCAAGGCCGTATCTACCAGCGTCCATTCGGCGGCCAGTCGAAGGATTACGGTAAAGGCGGTCAGGCTGCACGTACGTGCGCCGCTTCCGACCGTACCGGTCACGCACTGCTGCACACCCTTTATCAGGGCAACCTGAAAGCGGGCACCACGTTCCTCAACGAATACTACGCTGTGGACTTGGTGAAGAACTCGCAGGGCGAGTTCGTCGGCGTTATCGCCATCTGCATCGAAACCGGCGAAACCACCTACATCCGCGCCAAGGCCACCGTATTGGCTACCGGCGGTGCAGGTCGTATCTATGCGTCCACCACCAATGCCCTGATCAACACCGGTGACGGCGTTGGCATGGCCCTGCGTGCTGGCGTACCGGTACAAGACATCGAAATGTGGCAGTTCCACCCGACCGGCATCGCCGGCGCCGGTGTACTGGTCACCGAAGGTTGCCGTGGTGAAGGCGGTTACCTGATCAACAAGCATGGCGAGCGTTTCATGGAGCGTTATGCTCCGAACGCCAAAGACCTTGCTGGTCGTGACGTTGTGGCCCGTTCCATGGTTAAAGAGATCATCGCCGGTAACGGCTGTGGCCCTAATGGCGACCACGTGATGCTCAAGCTGGATCACCTGGGTGAGGAAGTGCTGCACAGCCGTCTGCCAGGTATCTGCGAACTGTCGAAGACCTTCGCTCACGTTGACCCGGTAGTTGCTCCGGTTCCGGTTGTTCCGACTTGCCACTATATGATGGGCGGCGTTGCCACCAACATTCACGGCCAGGCGATCACCCAGGACGCCGACGGCGTAGACACCATCATCCCTGGTCTGTTCGCAGTGGGTGAAGTGGCTTGCGTATCGGTACACGGCGCCAACCGTCTGGGCGGCAACTCGTTGCTCGACCTGGTGGTATTCGGTCGTGCAGCGGGTCTGCACCTGGAAAAAGCCCTGACTGACGGCATCGAATACGACGACGCGACCGAAGCTGACATCGAAGCCGCTCTGGCTCGTCTGTCCGCGCTGAACGCACGTACCGATGGCGAAGACGTGGCTACCCTGCGTCGCGAGCTGCAAAGCTGCATGCAGAACTACTTCGGTGTATTCCGTACTGGCGAATACATGCAGAAGGGTATTGCCCAACTGGCCGAGCTGCGCAAGCGCATTGCCAACGTGAAGATCAACGATAAGTCGCAGGCGTTCAACACTGCACGTATCGAAGCGCTGGAACTGCAAAACCTGCTGGAAGTGGCTGAAGCTACTGCCATCGCAGCTGAAGTGCGTAAAGAGTCCCGCGGTGCTCACGCCCGTGAAGACTTCGAAGACCGTGACGACGAAAACTGGCTGTGCCACACCCTCTACTTCCCGGGTGACAAGCGCGTGAGCAAGCGTGCTGTGAACTTCTCGCCGAAGACTGTTCCGACTTTTGAACCCAAGATTCGGACTTATTAAGGGTGGCCGCCATGTTGAAAGTCAGCGTTTATCGTTACAACCCTGATCAGGACGCCGCGCCGTTCATGCAGGAATTCCAGGTTGATACCGGTGGTAAAGACCTGATGGTGCTGGACGTGCTGGCCCTGATCAAAGAGCAGGACGAGGGTTTTTCCTATCGTCGCTCTTGCCGTGAAGGTGTTTGCGGTTCCGACGGCATGAACATCAACGGCAAAAACGGCCTGGCGTGCGTCACGCCGCTGTCCGCTGTTGTAAAAGGTAACAAGTTGGTTGTTCGTCCGCTGCCAGGTTTGCCGGTAATCCGTGACCTGGTCGTCGATATGAGCATCTTCTACAAGCAATACGAGAAGGTGAAGCCATTCCTGCAGAACGACACGCCGGCTCCGGCCATCGAGCGTCTGCAGTCCCCTGAAGAGCGTGAAAAGCTTGACGGTCTGTACGAGTGCATCCTGTGCGCTTGCTGCTCGACCTCTTGCCCGTCCTTCTGGTGGAACCCGGACAAGTTCCTGGGTCCAGCTGCACTGCTGCAAGCGTACCGCTTCCTGGCAGACAGCCGCGACACCAAGACTACCGAGCGTCTGGCTTCGCTGGATGACCCGTTCAGCGTATTCCGCTGCCGCGGGATCATGAACTGCGTCAACGTTTGTCCGAAAGGCCTGAACCCGACTAAGGCCATCGGTCACATTCGTAACATGCTTCTGCAAAGCGGCGTGTGATTCAGCTGTAGTACCCGTAGCACCGTTGTAACCGAAGGAGCTAAGGCGCGGGCTTCAACCCGCGTCGTAGCTATAACCAGAGCAGCAGCTTACAAGGCTGCGGCTCTTATTTTGAAGAAATGAGACAAGCAGGGGCATCCGGGCTGGTACCCGGACTATCAGCGTGATCCTAAGTGGCTTGTTTTGGTCGCTGCACTCGGACTTCTGCAAGTTTGCTCGGTGTCTTCGCCGATGGTGTTCCCCTAACCGAGGGTGACCAAGCATGCAAGAAAGCGTGATGCAGCGCATGTGGAACAGCGCCTACCTGTCCGGTAGTAACGCTGCCTATGTGGAAGAGCTCTACGAGCTCTACCTGCACGACCCTAACGCTGTGCCAGAAGAGTGGCGCACCTACTTTCAGAAGTTGCCTACAGATGGCGACTCTGCCATCGATGTTTCGCACTCCACAATTCGCGATCATTTCGTGCTGCTGGCAAAGAACCAGCGCCGCGCCCAACCGGTTTCCGCCGGCAGCGTGAGCAGTGAGCACGAGAAGAAGCAAGTTGAAGTGCTGCGATTGATCCAGGCCTACCGTATGCGTGGCCACCAGGCAGCCCAGCTTGACCCGCTGGGACTGTGGCAGCGTCCTGCACCTGCAGACCTGTCGATCAATCATTACGGCTTGACCAATGCCGATCTTGATACGACCTTCCGTGCCGGCGACCTGTTCATCGGCAAAGAGGAAGCGAGCCTACGCGAAATTCACGAAGCGTTGCAGCAGACATATTGCCGCACCATCGGCGCTGAATTCACGCACATCACCGATTCCGAGCAGCGCCAGTGGTTCCAGCAGCGTCTGGAAAGCGTGCGCGGTCGTCCGACCTATTCCGCAGACATCAAGGGCCACCTGCTCGAGCGTGTGACTGCCGGTGAAGGTCTGGAAAAATACCTGGGTACCAAATACCCGGGCACCAAGCGTTTCGGTCTGGAAGGCGGCGAGAGCCTGATTCCGATGCTCGACGAGCTGATCCAGCGTTCCGGTTCCTACGGCACCAAGGAAATCGTCATCGGCATGGCCCACCGTGGCCGTCTGAACGTACTGGTCAACACCTTCGGCAAGAACCCGCGCGAGCTGTTCGACGAGTTCGAAGGCAAGAAGAAGGTCGAGCTGGGTTCCGGTGACGTTAAATACCACCAGGGCTTCTCGTCCAACGTAATGACCAGTGGTGGCGAAGTTCACTTGGCCATGGCGTTCAACCCGTCCCACCTGGAAATCGTTTCCCCGGTGGTCGAGGGTTCGGTTCGCGCCCGTCAGGATCGTCGCAACGACCCGACCGGTGAAAAGGTTCTGCCAATCTCCATCCACGGCGACGCAGCATTCGCCGGCCAGGGTGTGGTGATGGAAACCTTCCAGATGTCGCAGACCCGCGGTTTCAAGACCGGCGGTACTGTGCACATCGTGATCAACAACCAGGTTGGCTTCACCATCAGCAACCCGTTGGACTCGCGCTCCACCGAGTACGCCACCGACGTCGCGAAAATGATCCAGGCGCCGATCCTCCATGTGAATGGTGATGATCCGGAAGCCGTTTTGTTCGTGACCCAGTTGGCTATTGACTACCGCATGCAGTTCAAGCGTGACGTGGTGATCGACCTCGTCTGCTACCGTCGTCGCGGCCACAACGAGGCCGACGAGCCAAGCGGTACCCAGCCTCTGATGTATCAGCAGATCACCAAACAGCGCACTACCCGTGAGCTGTATGCCGATCGCCTGACCCAGAGCGGCGTGCTCGACGCAGAGCGTGTTCAGGCGAAAGTCGACGAATACCGCAATGCGCTGGACAACGGTCTGCATGTTGTAAAAAGCCTGGTCAAGGAACCGAACAAAGAGCTGTTCGTCGACTGGCGTCCGTACCTGGGTCACGCCTGGACTGCGCGTCACGACACTCGCTTTGATCTGAAAACCTTGCAGGAACTGTCGGCCAAACTGCTGGAAGTTCCGGAAGGTCTGGTTGTTCAGCGTCAAGTTGCCAAGATCTACGAAGACCGTCAGAAGATGCAAGCCGGTGGCCTGCCGATCAACTGGGGTTTCGCCGAGACCATGGCCTACGCGACGTTGCTGTTCGAAGGTCACCCGATCCGCATGACGGGTCAGGATATTGGCCGCGGTACGTTCTCGCACCGCCACGCTGTTCTGCACAACCAGAAAGACGCCGGCACCTACGTTCCGCTGAAGAACCTGTACGACGGTCAGCCGCGTTTCGAAATGTACGACTCGTACCTGTCGGAAGAAGCCGTACTGGCGTTCGAATACGGTTACTCGACCACCACGCCGAACGCGCTGGTGATCTGGGAAGCCCAGTTCGGCGACTTCGCCAACGGTGCCCAGGTAGTTATCGACCAGTTCATCACCAGTGGCGAGCACAAGTGGGGCCGTCTGTGCGGTCTGACCATGCTGCTGCCGCACGGTTATGAAGGCCAGGGTCCGGAGCACTCTTCCGCACGCCTGGAGCGTTACCTGCAGCTGTGCGCCGAGCACAACATCCAGGTAGCGGTGCCGACCACTCCGGCGCAGATCTACCACTTGCTGCGTCGTCAGGTGATTCGCCCGCTGCGCAAGCCATTGATCGTTCTGACTCCGAAGTCGCTGTTGCGTCACAAGTTGGCCATCTCGACCCTGGAAGATCTGGCCGAAGGTTCGTTCCAGACCGTTATCCCGGAAATCGACACCCTGGACCCGAAAAAGGTCGAGCGCGTCGTGCTTTGTAGCGGCAAGGTCTACTACGACCTGCTGGAAAAACGCCGTGCCGAAGGCCGTGACGATATTGCCATCGTGCGTATCGAGCAGCTGTACCCATTCCCTGAGGACGACTTGAAAGAAGTCCTGGCTCCTTACACCAACGTCAAGCATGCCGTGTGGTGTCAGGAAGAGCCGATGAACCAGGGTGCGTGGTACTGCAGCCAACACCACCTGCGTCGTAGCATCGCAAACCTCAACAAGTCTCTCGTACTCGAGTACGCGGGCCGTGAGGCTTCTGCTGCACCGGCATGTGGTTACGCATCGATGCACGCTGAGCAGCAGGAAAAACTGCTGCAAGACGCCTTTACTGTTTAACGCCTTCGCGCACCTGAAACCGAATTTAAGGAACCACAGACAATGGCTATCGAGATCAAAGCCCCCACTTTCCCGGAATCGGTTGCCGATGGCACCGTTGCCACCTGGCACAAACAACCGGGCGACGCGGTCAAGCGCGACGAACTGATCGTCGACATCGAAACCGACAAGGTCGTGCTGGAAGTGTTGGCTACTGCTGACGGCGTGCTGGGCGCTATCGTCAAGAACGAAGGCGAAACCGTTCTGTCCGACGAAGTCCTGGGCTCGATCGTTGAAGGCGGTGCTGCTGCCGCTCCAGCTGCTGCCGCTCCGGCTGCCGCTGCACAAGCTGCTGCTCCGGCCGCTGCTGGCGAAGACGATCCTGTTGCTGCCCCGGCTGCACGCAAGCTGGCTGAAGAGAGCGGTATCAACATCGCTTCCGTTGCCGGCACTGGCAAAGGCGGTCGTGTGACCAAGGAAGACGTAGTTGCTGCTGTTGCCGCCAAGGCTTCGGCTCCAGCTGCTGCTCCGGCCAAGGCTGCTGCACCTGCCGCTGCTGCTCCGGTATTCGCTGCTGGCGACCGCGTCGAGAAGCGCGTTCCGATGACCCGTGTTCGTGCAACCGTGGCCAAGCGCCTGGTAGAAGCACAATCGAACATGGCGATGCTGACCACTTTCAACGAAGTCGACATGACCGAAGTCATGGCCCTGCGTTCGAAGTACAAGGACCTGTTCGAGAAGTCCCACAATGGCGTGCGCCTGGGCTTCATGTCGTTCTTCGTCAAGGCCGCTACCGAAGCGCTGAAACGCTTCCCGGCAGTCAACGCGTCGATCGACGGCAACGACATCGTTTACCACGGTTATGCCGACGTTGGTGTGGCGGTTTCCAGCGACCGTGGCCTGGTGGTCCCGGTTCTGCGTAACGCCGAACACATGAGCCTGGCTGAAATCGAAGGCGGCATCGCCACCTTCGGCAAGAAAGCCCGCGACGGCAAACTGTCGATGGACGAAATGACCGGCGGTACTTTCACCATCACCAACGGTGGTACTTTCGGTTCGATGATGTCGACGCCGATCGTCAACCCGCCTCAGGCTGCAATTCTGGGCATGCACAACATCATCCAGCGTCCTATGGCCATCAACGGTCAGGTCGTGATCCGTCCGATGATGTACCTGGCGCTGTCCTACGATCACCGTCTGATCGATGGCAAAGAAGCTGTAACCTTCCTGGTGACCATCAAGAACCTGCTGGAAGATCCGGCTCGTCTGTTGCTGGATATCTGATTGAAGCAGCCGTGAGCTGCAAGTTTCGAGCTGCGAGTCAATGCAGCCCGGCTTGCAGCTTGCGGCTTGGAGCTTTTCGCTAAAGAGGATTCTTTTACATGTCACAGAAATTTGACGTAGTAGTGATCGGTGCTGGCCCTGGCGGCTACGTGGCTGCCATCAAGGCCGCCCAACTGGGTCTGTCGACCGCGTGCATCGAGAAGTACACCGACGCCGAAGGCAAGCAAGCCCTGGGCGGTACCTGCCTGAACGTTGGCTGCATTCCGTCCAAGGCGCTGCTGGACAGCTCCTGGAAGTACAAGGAAGCCAAAGAAAGCTTCAACGTTCACGGTATCTCCACCGGCGAAGTCAAAATGGACGTCGCTGCGATGGTTGGCCGCAAGGCTGGCATCGTCAAGAACCTGACCGGCGGCGTTGCGACCCTGTTCAAGGCCAACGGTGTTACTTCGATCCAGGGCCACGGCAAGCTGCTGGCTGGCAAGAAAGTCGAAGTCACCAAGCCAGACGGTTCGGTTGAAGTCATCGAAGCTGAAAACGTGATCCTGGCTCCAGGTTCGCGTCCTATCGACATTCCGCCTGCTCCGGTTGACCAGAATGTGATCGTCGATTCCACCGGCGCCCTGGAATTCCAAACCGTACCTAAACGTCTGGGCGTGATCGGCGCTGGCGTGATCGGTCTGGAGCTGGGTTCGGTATGGTCGCGTCTGGGTGCACAAGTGACTGTCCTGGAAGCCCTGGACACTTTCCTGATGGCAGCGGACACCGCTGTTTCCAAGGAAGCGCTGAAAACCCTGACCAAGCAGGGTCTGGACATCAAGCTGGGCGCTCGCGTGACCGGCTCCAAAGTCACTGGCGAAGAAGTTCTGGTGAACTACACCGACGCCAACGGCGAACAGACCATCACTTTCGACAAGCTGATCGTAGCCGTTGGTCGCCGTCCGGTGACCACTGATCTGCTGGCCGCCGACTGCGGCGTGACCCTGGACGAGCGCGGTTTCGTGCACGTTGACGATCACTGCGCCACCACCGTACCGGGCGTCTACGCCATCGGCGACGTGGTGCGCGGTATGATGCTGGCGCACAAGGCCTCGGAAGAGGGCATCATGGTTGTCGAGCGCATCAAGGGCCACAAGGCCCAGATGAACTATGACCTGATCCCTTCGGTTATTTATACTCACCCGGAAATTGCATGGGTCGGTAAAACCGAGCAGGCCTTGAAAGCTGAAGGCGTTGAAGTTAACGTCGGCACCTTCCCGTTCGCAGCCTCTGGCCGTGCCATGGCAGCCAACGACACCGGTGGTTTCGTCAAGGTCATCGCAGATGCCAAGACTGACCGCGTACTGGGCGTCCACGTGATTGGCCCAAGCGCTGCAGAACTGGTTCAGCAGGGCGCGATCGGTATGGAGTTCGGCACCAGCGCTGAAGACCTGGGCATGATGGTTTTCTCCCATCCGACCCTGTCTGAAGCCTTGCACGAAGCAGCTTTGGCAGTGAATGGCGGCGCCATCCACATCGCCAACCGCAAGAAGCGTTAAGACATAATAAGAAACCACGGCGGTTTGGCCCGTCGTGAGCCTTGCTTGCAAGACTCACCGCGGAATATCCGCTGGACGCAGTCTTGCATAGCTCCGCTATGCAAGCAGCAGTCACAGGTGGTGCGGCACTTTTACAAGTGCAGCACCGAATGCGCAGTACCTAACGAAGACGGTAATAAGCATGAATCTTCACGAGTATCAGGGTAAGCAGCTGTTCGCTGAGTACGGCCTGCCAGTATCCACCGGTTACGCGGTAGACACCCCGGAAGCAGCAGCAGAAGCTTGCGACAAAATCGGCGGCAGTGAGTGGGTTGTCAAAGCCCAGGTCCACGCCGGTGGTCGCGGTAAAGCGGGCGGCGTAAAGCTGGTTCGCAGCAAAGAAGACGCCAAAGCCTTCGCACAGCAGTGGCTGGGCAAGCGTCTGGTGACTTACCAGACTGACGCCAATGGTCAGCCAGTCACCAAGATCCTGGTTGAATCGTGCACTGATATCGCTAAAGAGCTGTACCTGGGCGCTGTCGTTGACCGTTCGAGCCGTCGTATCGTGTTCATGGCTTCCACCGAAGGTGGCGTGGACATCGAGAAAATCGCTCACGACACTCCAGAAAAAATTCTGAAAGCCACTATCGATCCACTGGTTGGCGCTCAGCCATTCCAGGGTCGCGAGCTGGCGTTCCAACTGGGTCTGGAAGGCAAGCAAGTTGCCCAGTTCGCCAAGATCTTCGTAGGTCTGGCCAAACTGTTCAAGGATCACGATCTGGCCCTGCTGGAAGTGAACCCGCTGGTGATCAAGGCTGACGGCGATCTGCACTGCCTGGACGCGAAGATCAACATCGACGCCAACGCCATGTACCGTCAGCCTAAGCTGAAGACTTTCCACGATCCGTCGCAGGACGATCCGCGCGAAGCGCACGCTGCCAAGTTCGAACTGAACTACGTAGCGCTGGAAGGCAACATCGGTTGCATGGTCAACGGTGCTGGCCTGGCCATGGGTACCATGGACATCGTCAACCTGCATGGCGGCAAGCCAGCCAACTTCCTCGACGTGGGCGGCGGTGCTACCAAAGAACGCGTTACCGAAGCGTTCAAGATCATCCTGTCCGACACTAACGTCGCTGCAGTACTGGTCAACATCTTCGGCGGCATCGTTCGTTGCGACATGATTGCCGAAGGCATCATCGGTGCAGTGAAAGAAGTCGGCGTGAAAATCCCGGTTGTTGTTCGCCTTGAAGGTAACAACGCTGAACTGGGCGCTAAAGTACTGGCAGAAAGCGGTTTGAACATCATCGCTGCAACCAGCCTGACCGACGCTGCTCAACAAGTTGTCAAAGCTGCGGAGGGCAAATAATGAGCGTCCTGATCAATAAAGACACCAAAGTTATCTGCCAGGGCATTACCGGTTCGCAAGGTAGTTTCCACACCCAGCAAGCCATTGAGTACGGCACCAAGATGGTAGGTGGTGTAACTCCGGGCAAAGGCGGCACCGAGCACCTGGGTCTGCCAGTGTTCAACACCGTTAAAGACGCAGTAGCGGCCACTGGCGCTACCGCCAGCGTGATCTACGTTCCGGCTCCTTTCTGCAAAGACTCGATCCTGGAAGCGGCTTTCGGCGGCATCAAGCTGATCGTCTGCATCACCGAAGGCATTCCTACTCTGGACATGCTGGACGCTAAAGTTAAGTGCGACGAACTGGGTGTTACCCTGATCGGCCCTAACTGCCCAGGCGTGATCACCCCAGGCGAATGCAAGATCGGCATCATGCCAGGTCACATTCACTTGCCAGGCAAGGTCGGTATCGTTTCCCGTTCCGGCACCCTGACCTACGAAGCTGTTAAGCAGACGACTGACGCCGGTTTCGGTCAGTCGACTTGCGTCGGCATCGGTGGTGACCCGATCCCGGGTTCGAACTTCATCGACATCCTGAAGCTGTTCCAGGAAGACCCGAAGACCGAAGCGATCGTAATGATCGGTGAGATCGGCGGTTCGGCTGAAGAAGAAGCGGCTGCCTACATCAAGGCACACGTGACCAAGCCAGTTGTTTCCTACATCGCTGGTGTGACTGCTCCTCCGGGCAAGCGCATGGGCCATGCTGGCGCAATCATCTCTGGCGGCAAAGGCACTGCAGACGAGAAATTCGCTGCGCTGCAAGACGCAGGCGTGAAAACCGTGCGTTCGCTGGCAGACATCGGCAAAGCCCTGGCTGAGCTGACCGGTTGGGCTGTCAAGTAAGCCTCGCGCTTAGCTTGCAGCTCTGCTGACAAAGGCCACCTTCGGGTGGCCTTTGTCGTTTCTGATAGTTGTATTGGCTGTGCTGGCCTCTTCGCGAGCAGGCTCGCTCCCACATGGAAACTCGGTCAACTGTGGTTCTAGCCCGGGCGACGTTTCGCTGCTCGCGATGACGGACATGTAGGCGAAAACCATTTACATGCATAAACGCGACACGGAAGTGTCGCGCATCGGATAGTCCGCCCTCAAACAGTGCGTTTGACCCACAAATTCGGTACCCTAGCCGCCATCTTGCGTTTGCGTCCCACAAGGTTGCTGCGCGCTAAACGGGTCAGTCCCATACGGACCGACAGCATTTCCCTCACCCATCAGGGAAATCCCTCTCTAAATTCCGATTCAGTAGTGTGGTATTTCCTTAATGAAAGTGTTGAAAGGCCAGGACATTCTGGCACTTGGTTTTATGACGTTTGCCCTGTTCGTCGGGGCTGGCAACATCATCTTCCCGCCTATCGTCGGTTTACAGTCCGGACCTCATGTCTGGATGGCTGCGCTGGGCTTTTTGATCACCGCGGTCGGTTTGCCGGTGATCACCGTTGTCGCATTGGCCAAGGTCGGCGGCGCCATGGACGCCCTGAGTAGCCCGATTGGCAAGATCGCTGGCGGCATTCTGGCGGCAGCCTGCTACCTGGCTGTGGGGCCGCTGTTCGCCACCCCGCGTACTGCCACCGTATCTTTCGAAGTGGGTCTGGCGCCGCTGACGGGTGAAAGCCCGCTGGCGCTGTTCCTCTACAGCTCCGTGTACTTCCTGCTGGTGTTCTTCATCTCCCTGTACCCAGGCCGCTTGCTGGACACCGTAGGGCGTTTCCTTGCGCCGCTGAAGATCATCGCCCTGGCGGTACTCGGTATCGCTGCATTCGCGCTGCCGGCGGGCGACATTGGTGTTGCCACTGCGGAGTATGTTGCGGCGCCGTTCTCCCAGGGCTTCATCAATGGTTACCTGACCATGGATACCCTTGGCGCACTGGTGTTCGGCATCGTGATCGTCAATGCCATTCGTTCCCGTGGCGTTGAGTCACCGGCGCTGATTACCCGTTACGCCATCATTGCCGGGCTGATCGCCGGCGTTGGCCTGGCGCTGGTGTACGTCAGTCTGTTCCGACTGGGTTCGGGCAGCCATGAGGTGGCCATGGGCGCGACCAACGGCGCTGCGGTCCTGCATGCTTACGTGCAGCACACCTTCGGCTCCTTGGGCAGCGGTTTCCTCGCGGTACTGATCTCCCTGGCGTGCCTGGTAACTGCCGTCGGCCTGACCTGCGCCTGTGCCGAATACTTCAGCCGTGTGCTGCCTCTGTCCTACAAGACTCTGGTGGTCATCCTGGCGGCGTTCTCGCTGCTGGTGTCCAACCTCGGCCTGACCAACCTGATCGCGTTCTCGATCCCGGTGCTGACCGCTATCTACCCGCCGTGCATCGTTCTGGTAGCCCTGAGCTTCTGCAAGGACTTCTGGCTGGAGCAGGGCCGTATCGTTGGTCCGGTCATGCTGGTGTCGTTCCTGTTTGGCCTGATCGATGCGCTCAAGGGTGCTGGCCTGGCCGACTGGATGCCGACGCAACTGACGCACCTGCCGCTCGCCGAGCAAGGCTTGGCGTGGCTGGTGCCGTGCTTCTTCACCCTGGTGATTGCCGTAGCCTGCGATCGCCTGCTGGGCAAGCGCAGCGAAGCCTTGGCGTAAACCTCGACGTCTGCCACAAGCGGACGCTGATGTAACAGGAAATGCCCCGTATCAATCGATACGGGGCATTTTTTATGGGCCGCTGGTCGTGTCTTTTTTTGTCGGCTAACGTCGAAGCACTGTTTTCCATTTGAACCTCGCACCACACAAGGAACTGCATGTCGTTCGTCCACGCCAATCTGCTGCACATCATCGCCGCGCTCTGGTTTGTCACCTGCTGGGGCGGTTACACCCGCTACGCCACCTGGAAAGGCCGCGACACGGCCTGCCTGGCCAGTGTTCTGCACCTATACCGAGAAGACTGGATGCGCCGCATGCTGCTGCGTGATAACCGCATCGCCGATGCCAGCGTGATTGGCAATCTGGAGCGCAACGCGTCCTTCTTTGCGTCCAGCACCCTGATCATCCTCGCCGGCATCCTCACCGTGCTGGGTGCCTCCGAGCGCGCGGTGTCGCTGCTGGCGGACATTCCCATGGTGCAGCAAGCGTCCCAGGGTATGTCGGAGATAAAGCTGCTGTGCCTGGCGCTGGTGTTCGTCTACGCCTTCTTCACTTTCAGTTGGTGCATGCGCCAGTACAACTTCGCGGCGGTTCTGGTGGGCTCGGCGCCGATGGTAGGTGAGCGGCATGTTTCCGAGCAGGAGCGCAAGGCATTTGCCCAACGTGCTGCGCGGGTGATTTCAATGGCGGCCAACCAGTTCAACTTTGGCCTGCGTTCCTATTACTTCGGCATGACCATGCTGGCCTGGTTCGTTAGTCCCTGGTTGTTCATGTTGCTGAGTGCCGGCGTGGTGCTGGTGTTGTATCGCCGGGAGTTTCATTCCGACGTACTTGAAGTCATGGTCTATACCCCTACAGAGGCGCCATTGCCCGAAGCCAGTAAAGAGGTGAGTTGATGAGTATCCCGTTCTGGTGTGTGTTTATCAGTGCGTTGCTGATTTTTGTCGCGCGCATGCCGGTGGGCAAGGCGATGAAAGAGCAGGGGTGCTACAACAATCATCTGCCACGTCAGCAACAGGCACAACTTACCGGTTTTGGTGCACGCGCACTGGCGGCCCACCAGAACAGTTTCGAGGCGTTTATTGTGTTTGCAGTGGGCGTGTTAATGGCACACACCACGCAAACAGCGGGTTGGCTGATCGATGGGCTGGCCATTGTGTTTGTTGTTGCGCGGATTGTTTACTTGTTGTGTTACTGGGCTGATCTGGCCTGGCAGCGCAGTCTGGTGTGGGTGATCGGCCTGGTCTGTTCGCTGCTGTTAATGCTCAGTCCGACATTTCGGACTGTGTTGCTCTAACCGTCATTTTCCTGCAAACACAATAAAGCCCGCACTTGGCGGGCTTTATATTGAAGCGCTAAAACCGGATCAGTTGGTTTTAGGAGCGGCTTCTTCTGCGGCAGCTTTGTTCGATTCAGCCTGATCTTTGGCGGCTTCGGCGTTTTCTTTCGCTGCCTCGTTCACCTTATCCTGAGCTTCGTTCATCTTTTGCTGTGCTTGCTCAGCATGTTGGTTGGCATCTTGAGCTTTGTCCTCGGATTTTTTATCGCAGGCAGCGAGACCGAGGGAAGCGGTCAACATCAAGGCAATAGCTAAAGTCTTACGCATGGGGTGTTTCTCCTTATGGAAAATATCTACTTGTCCTTTCGAGCACGGCGCTCGTGGTTAAGTTCAATGAATCCCTCAGATATATAAGTTTCTTCTTACGGGAACTTTTTCTTAGTCCCATAACTGCTATGCATCATCCCTTGCCCAGAGCCTATAGCGCATGACGGATAACCCCATTTTTGAACGTGCGACGCGCTTTTTATCGGCGCTGCGCCATTGTCAGGTATTGGATCTGCGGGTCCATAGCGCCACTGAACAGGGCATCACCATTACCTTGCCCTACAGCGCGCACATCGTCGGTAACCCGCAAACCGGAGTTATCCATGGCGGCGCGATTACCACATTGATGGATTCCGCCTGTGGAATGGCCACGCTCTGTGTCCTGCCGCAGTTCGAGGTGTGTCCGACCCTCGACCTGCGGATCGACTACATGCATCCGGCCGAGCCGTACAAGGATGTCTACGGCTTCGCCCAGTGTTATCGGGTGACCACTGATGTGATCTTCATGCGTGGCTTTGCCTATCAGGACGATCCCGAGCAACCGATCGCCCATGTCGTCGGCACTTTCATGCGCATGGGCAAGGGTATCAGGGGCACCAAAGGCTTCGGTGGCGGGATCAGTGGTGAGGCGAGATGAACGATAACTTCAAGGAACAACTGCAACAGGCTCACGCGCAGGGCGACTATGCGTCGCTGCTGCATCTGATTCCCTACGCCAAGCTGATAGGTGTGGAGTGTTCGCGATTGGGCGACGAGTTGCTGTTCAAGCTGCCGGCCAGCAAGGACAACATTGGCAACCCGTTGCTGCCGGCGATTCATGGCGGGGTGATTGCCGGTTTCATGGAGCTGGCGGCGGCCCTGCACCTGTTGGTGTTCACCGGCTCGCCCGGGGTGCCGAAGATCATCGACTTCTCCCTCGATTACCTGCGCGCCGGACAGTTTCGCGATACTTACGCCAAATGCCAGGTTTGCCGCCAGGGCCGGCGGGTGGCCAACGTCGCGATAACCGCGTGGCAGAGCACTGAAGCCGAGGCGATTGCCACGGCGCGTGCACATTTCAAGATTGAGGAAGCAGTCGGCTCTTGAAATCCTCGACACAGCCCCCAACTTTGATGACATCCCGCCGCTGACCTTTCAGGACGCGGCCACTGCCATCCAATTGGAGTTTGATGACCATGAGCGTGGAAACTCAAAAGGAAACCCTGGGCTTCCAGACCGAGGTTAAGCAACTGCTGCACCTGATGATTCATTCGCTGTATTCCAACAAGGAAATCTTCCTTCGCGAACTGATCTCCAACGCATCTGACGCGGTCGACAAATTGCGTTTCGAAGCCCTGTCCAAGCCTGAGTTGCTGGAAGGTGGCGCGGAACTGAAAATTCGCGTGAGCTTCGACAAGGACGCCAAGACCGTCACTCTCGAAGACAACGGCATCGGCATGAGCCGCAGCGATGTGATTACCCACCTGGGGACCATCGCCAAATCCGGCACCGCGGATTTCATGAAAAACCTGTCGGGCGACCAGAAGAAGGATTCGCACCTGATCGGTCAGTTCGGCGTCGGTTTCTACTCGGCGTTCATCGTTGCTGACAAGGTTGAAGTGTTCAGCCGTCGTGCCGGCCTCGCCACTAGCGAAGGCGTGCACTGGTCGTCCAAGGGCGAAGGCGAGTTCGAAGTTGCCACTGTCGAAAAAGCCGATCGTGGTACCCGCATCGTCCTGCATCTGAAACCTACTGAAGACGAATTCGCCGATGGCTGGCGTCTGCGCAACATCATCAAGAAGTACTCCGATCACATCGCCCTGCCAATTGAATTGCCGAAGGAAGCGGCGGCTGCCGAAGGCGAAGAGGCCCCGGCCGTCGAGTGGGAAACCGTCAACCGCGCCAGCGCGCTGTGGACCCGTCCGCGTACCGAGGTCAAGGACGAGGAATACCAGGAGTTCTACAAGCACATCGCCCACGATTTCGAGAACCCGCTGAGCTGGAGCCACAACAAGGTCGAAGGCAAGCTGGAATACAGCTCGTTGCTCTACGTGCCGGCCCGTGCGCCATTCGACCTGTACCAGCGTGAAGCGCCAAAAGGCCTGAAGCTGTACGTGCAGCGCGTGTTCGTGATGGACCAGGCAGAGTCGTTCCTGCCGCTGTACCTGCGTTTCATCAAGGGCGTAGTCGACTCCAACGACCTGTCGCTGAACGTGTCGCGGGAAATCCTGCAGAAAGACCCGATCATCGATTCGATGAAGTCGGCGCTGACCAAGCGTGTCCTCGACATGCTGGAGAAATTGGCGAAGAACGAGCCTGAGCAATACAAGGGGTTCTGGAAAAACTTCGGTCAGGTCATGAAAGAAGGCCCGGCGGAAGACTTTGCCAACAAGGAAAAAATCGCCGGCCTGCTGCGCTTCGCTTCGACTCAGGGCGAAGAGGGTGAGCAAGTGGTGTCGCTGGCTGAGTACCTGGCGCGTGCCAAGGAAGGTCAGGACAAGATCTACTACCTGACCGGCGAAACCTACGCCCAGGTCAAGAACAGCCCGCACCTGGAAGTCTTCCGCAAGAAAGGCATTGAAGTGCTGCTGCTGACCGATCGTATCGACGAGTGGCTGATGAGCTACCTCAGCGATTTCGACGGCAAAAGCTTTGTCGACGTGGCGCGTGGTGACCTGGACCTGGGCAACCTGGACTCGGAAGAGGACAAGAAGGCCGCAGAAGAGGTCGCCAAGTCCAAAGAGGGTCTGGTCGAGCGTCTGAAAACCGCACTGGCCGACTCGGTTGCCGAAGTACGGGTTTCCCACCGTCTGACCGACTCGCCAGCGATTCTGGCAATCGGTGAGCAGGACTTGGGTCTGCAGATGCGTCAGATCCTTGAAGCGAGCGGGCAGAAGGTGCCGGACTCCAAGCCGATCTTCGAATTCAACCCGGCTCACCCGCTGATCGAGAAGCTCGACGCCGAGCAGAACGAAGAGCGTTTTGGCGACCTGTCGCACATCCTCTTCGATCAGGCAGCACTGGCAGCGGGCGATAGTCTGAAAGACCCGGCGGCCTATGTGCGCCGGCTGAACAAGCTGTTGGTTGAACTGTCGGTTTAACCGCGTAGGAAAAAACCCGCTTCGGCGGGTTTTTTTTCATTCTGGCGTTTCTTGACGGGAGTGAGTCATGAGTCAAATCACTGTGCGTTCAGTGGCTTATCAGATTGATGGCCAACCTTACGAAAGTCGCGTGGCGTTCGATGCCGGTCATACCGGTCCACGCCCGGGGCTATTGATGGCGCCGAACTGGATGGGCGTGAGTGCTGGCGCCGAGGAGATTGCCAAGTCGGTCGCTGCCAAGGGCTACGTGGTGTTGATTGCCGACCTCTATGGGCAATCGGTGCGGCCGAGTAACAATGATGAGGCAGGGGCGGCGATGATGCCGTTGAAGAATAACCGGCCGCTGTTGCGCAAGCGCATGCAGGCGGCATTCGAGCAGTTGCAGAGCCAGGGCGAAGCGCAGGTTGATACGTCGAGGCTGGCGACATTCGGTTTCTGCTTTGGCGGTTGCTGCGCCCTGGAATTCGCCCGCACCGGAGCGCCGGTGAAAGCGGCAGTGTCATTCCATGGCACCCTCGACACCCCGAATGCCAGCGACGCTAACAACATCAAGGGCTCGGTTCTGGTGCTGCACGGCGCCTCCGATCCATTGGTGCCCAAGGAGCAACTTCCGGCGTTCGAGGCCGAGATGAATGCGGCGGGCGTCGATTGGCAATTGCTCAGCTACGGCGGGGCGGTGCACTCCTTTACCGATCCCCATGCCAAGGTGCCCGGCATGATGATGTACGACGCCAAAACCGCCGGGCGGGCGTTCCTGGCGATGCACAATTTGCTGGATGAGGTGTTGGTCTAACGCTGCGGTAATTCGATTCGCTCGTTTTCCCCCGGCACCGTTGGCCAGTCGCCGCTCGCCCAGCGGCGGCGGGCCTCGTCGATGGCAGCCGGATCGCTGGCGACAAAGTTCCAGTTGATCCGCCGTGGTCCGTCGAGCGGGGCGCCACCGAACAGTACGGCGTGGCAGTCGCTGGCGGCGCTCAGGATCATTTCCGCGCCGGGCGGCAAGACCACCAGCGCATGAGGTTCCAGGGCGGTGTCGTCGAGTTGGGCGTCGCCGCTGAGGACGTATATCGCCCGCTCCTGATGCTCGTTGGGAATCAGCAGGGTGGTCGCGGTTTGCAGTTGCAACTCGGCGTACAGGGTGGGGGAGAGCACCGGGACCGGCGATTCGAGGCAGAAGCCGCAACCGGCAATCATGCGGATCTTCACACCCAGGTTGTCGCTGACCGGCAAGCTGCTGGCTGGATGATAGCTGTAGTGTCCCGGGCCTCGCTCGTGCTCCTTGGGCGAGGCCAGCCAGATCTGCAGGCCATGCATCTTGAATTCGCTGTCCCACAGCGCCTGCGGAGTGCGCTCGACGTGGGCAATCGCGCTGCCGGCGGTCATCCAGCTGACGTCGCCGGCCTTGACGATCTGGTCGGAGCCGAGGCTGTCCTTGTGCTGCAGTTGACCTTCGAACAGGTAGGTCAGGGTCGACAGGCCGATGTGTGGGTGTTGGCGGATGTTCATGCCCTTGCCTGCCAGATAGGTGGTTTCGAGCATGTGATCAAAAAACACAAAGGGGCCGACGTTGCGGCATTTGGCCGACGGCAATGGACGCAGGATCGGCTGACCTTCGACATCTTCAGGGCGTGGGCGGATGACGAGCGGAGTGTTCATGAGGCCTTCCAGGCAATAGCGGTGATGCCGTCGAGCATAACCGCTAGCGCCTGCGAATGCTGTTACTGGCTGAACGCGCCTTCGGACAGGTGGGTTTCGATGCTCACTTCACTGGTGGTCATCAGCTTGTGGATCGGGCAACGGTCGGCGACACGGTGCAGTTCGTCACGTTGAGCGTCGGTGAGGACGCCCTTGAGGGTCAACTTGACGTGCAAGGCGTATTTGCCTTTTTGCTCTTCACTGTTGTCATGCTTGACCTCGACCGTGACCCCGGTCAGCGGGATGCCTTTCTTCTTCGCATACAACTTGAGGGTCAAGGCCTTGCAGGCACCCAATGCTGCGTCGAAATAGTCGTGCGGCTCGGGAGCAGAGGCTTCGCCGCCGGCGGCTACCGGGACATCGGCGAAGAGCTGATGGTCGTCGATCTGCACGCTGTGGCGAAACCCTTCGCTGGATTCGGTATTGATGGTGACAGTCATGGCATACCTCGTGGGCAGTGGATAGAACGGGCTGAGACCTTGCAGTTATAGAGCATCCGGTCGGCATGGCGTTCCACTTTCTTTACAGCTGAACCCTGGGTGGACAGTCGCGGTCTACCTTGCTCTGGTCAGTGGGAGCGTGGGAATGCCTTGGAAAACCTGGAAGATTGCCGGGTGGTTGCTGCTAATGAGCGGTCTGGTCGAGGCCCGCGAATACACCTACAGCGATGCGCACCTGCACTACGTGGATTTTTTCCAGGAAACCGCAGGCATGCCGAAGCTTCTGGCGTCGATGCAGGAAAATCGTATCGAGCACGTGATGATTTCCGGTGTGCCAGTGGCAAAGAAATGGCATGAAGACGAGCCCAAGCGCCCGCGCTACTACGCCGGAGATGACGCCGATGCCTATTGGTACAGCGCCACTGACGTGATTGTTGCCGACGCCGTAAACAAGCTCACGCCCGAGCAGCGCAAACATTTCCATCCATTCCTTGCCGGCTTCAATCCCAATGACAAGAACTCCGCAGCCCATATCCAGCGCATGCTCGATCTCAATCCCGGGCTATGGCAGGGCATCGGTGAGGTGTTTACTCGTCACGACGATCTGACCGCCTTGACCGCGGGCGACACGCCGCGGGCGAACAATGAAGCCATGACGCGGATTTATCATTTGGCCGCCGAGAATGATCTGCCGGTGTTGCTGCATTCCAACATCACCTCCAAGCGTGAGAAGAATCCGCTCTACCTGGCGGAAATTGAAGAACCGCTGCGTAATCACCCCCATACGCGTTTTATCTGGGCGCACGCTGGCACTAGCCTGGAAATTCATCGGCATCAGACCCGGATGGATTTCCTGTTACCCACCTTGACCCGTCTGCTGGATACCTATCCGAACCTGTTCGTCGACCTGTCCTGGAGCGTGCTGAACCCTTATCTGCTGGATGAGGCGGGGCAGCCGCAACAAGAGTGGCTGGCGTTGGTGGAGCGCTTTCCCGAGCGTTTCATGCTGGGATCCGATGTGGTCGGGCGCTTTAACAAGCAGGGAGCGCAGATGCGCAGCTTCGAGCCGTTTCTCGATGCCTTGCCCGAGGACGTGGCGCGCAAGGTGGCGCGGGACAACTTTCTTGCGGTGTTGCCTCGCTGAACCTGCCGGAGCAGGACTGTCATCAGCCTGTCACGCCGGCGTCATACCCTCGCGCTCATCTCAATCAAGGAGCGTGATATGTCCCTCGTTCGTTTAAGCGTACTGGCCCCGCTGATGCTGGTCAGCGGCCTGTCCGGTGCCGACGTCAGTGTTCAAGGCCCGGTGGAGTTTGGTGTATTCGAAGGCACCAAGGCTGAGCTGCAATCGGGGGAGCGGGTGATACGCCGTAGCAACGAGTCGATCCAGCCAACACACACCGTGCCGGCCAAACTGGGCACTAAGTTCGGCATCCGTTACCAGTTGGCAGGCAAAACCGCCGAGGGCCAGCCGCTGACATTGCTGTATTTCACGCCGGGTATTCGTACCCCAGATGGCGTGCGCCACGATAAGCTGGAAGTCATGCAGAAGTTGCTGCCAGGTGCACCCCAGGATGTGATGGCTTACGAGTTCACCGAGAGTCACGAGGTGGTGCCGGGGGAGTGGCGTTTCATGGTGTTCCAGGGCGATCGCTTGCTGACACAACAGAGTTTTACCGTTCAGTGATGCCAGGCGGCAAAAACGCCGACAATAAAAAACGCCCCGAACCAGTCGGGGCGTTTTCATGTGGGGTTCAGCAGTGACGAATCACTTGCCTTCCCAGCGCTTCAGCACGAGGGTGGCGTTGGTGCCACCGAAGCCGAAGCTGTTACTCATCACGGTGTTGATGGTGGCGTTCTCGCGGGTCTTGGTCAGCACCGGCAAATCGGCCACTTCAGGGTCCAGTTCGTCGATGTTGGCCGAACCGGCGATGAAGTTACCTTCCATCATCAGCATGCAGTAGATCGCTTCGTGAACGCCTGCGGCGCCCAGGGAGTGGCCCGACAGGCTCTTGGTGGAGCTGATGGCTGGAGCCTTGTCGCCGAAGACTTCGCGCACACCTTTCATTTCCGCGACGTCGCCGACCGGAGTCGAGGTGCCGTGGGTGTTCAGGTAGTCGATCGGAGTGTCGACGGTGGACAGCGCCTGCTGCATGCAGCGGATTGCGCCTTCGCCACTTGGGGCGACCATGTCGTAGCCATCGGAAGTCGCGCCGTAGCCAACGATTTCCGCGTAGATCTTCGCGCCACGGGCCAGAGCGTGCTCCAGCTCCTCGACCACGACCATGCCACCACCGCCGGCGATGACGAAGCCGTCACGGTCGGCATCGTAGGCACGGGAGGCTTTTTCCGGGGTGTCGTTACGCTTGCTGGACAGTGCACCCATGGCGTCGAACAGGAACGATTGGCTCCAATGCTCTTCTTCACCGCCGCCGGCGAACACGATGTCCTGTTTGCCCATCTGGATCTGTTCCATGGCAGTACCGATGCAGTGAGCACTGGTGGCGCAGGCAGAAGCGATGGAGTAGTTCAGGCCCTTGATCTTGAACGGGGTGGCCAGGCAAGCGGAAACGGTGCTGCTCATGGTCCGCGTCACGCGGTATGGGCCAACGCGCTTCACGCCTTTCTCGCGCAGGATGTCCAGCGCTTCCATCTGGTTCAGGGTCGATGCGCCACCGGAGCCGGCGATCAGGCCGGTACGCGGGTTGGAAACCTGCTCTTCGGTCAGGCCGGAGTCAGCGATAGCGTCTTTCATGGCCAGGTAGGCGTAAGCCGCCGCGTGGCCGACGAAGCGATAGATCTTGCGATCGATCAGTTCTTCAAGGTTGAGGTCAATGGAGCCGGAAACCTGGCTACGCAGACCCATTTCGGCATATTCCGGGTTGAACCGGATGCCCGGGCGGCTTGCACGCAGGTTAGCGGAGACGGTCTCTTTGTCATTGCCCAGGCACGAAACGATGCCCAGACCAGTGATAACGACGCGGCGCATGCGAATAACCCTTAGAAGTTGTCAGTGGAGGTGAATACGCCGACCCGTAGGCCTTCGGCGGTGTAGATCTCGCGGCCGTCAACGCTGACCGAACCATCGGCGATGGCCAGGTTCAGTTTGCCTTTGAGTACGCGCTTGATCTGGATGTTGTAGGTAACTTTGCTGGCGGTCGGCAGGACCTGACCAAAGAACTTCACTTCGCCCGAACCCAGGGCGCGACCGCGGCCTGGAAGGCCTTGCCAGCCGAGGAAGAAGCCAACCAGTTGCCACATGGCATCGAGGCCCAGGCAGCCTGGCATCACCGGGTCACCTTCAAAGTGGCAGGCAAAGAACCACAGGTCCGGGGTGATATCCAGCTCGGCGACCAATTCACCTTTGCCGTACTTGCCACCCTCTTCGCTGATGTGGGTGATGCGATCCACCATCAACATGTTCGGGGCGGGCAGTTGCGCGTTACCTGGGCCGAACAGCTCACCGCGACTGCAGCGCAGCAGATCTTCCCGGGTAAAGGCGTTTTGTTTGGTCATGCGAGCTCCTCAATAATCCCATGCGGCAGGTGGGGCGAATCTTCCCGGCCGCTACAAGGCATTCATGCCTGGTAACGGCAGCCTACTCATAGACTATTGCGTTGTAGTGAAAGTCACAGGACAAGGGACATGAATGTACACTTGTGCACTGAAATTATTATTCAAGCCCAAAAACGAGCCTGTCGAGGTGTCTAAGACTGCCGCACTTTCGCCTTTCACGCCAGTCACAGATGCTCGATAACCGCGTACTACTGCAGCCAACGCTGGAGAATTTGCTGCAGATCAGTGCGTTTGAAAGGCTTCGCCAGGTAATCGTTCATGCCCGCCGACAAACACGCTTCCCGGTCACCCTGCAGGGCGTTGGCAGTCAGGGCGATGATCGGCACGTCGGCGCAGCCGGGCAATTGGCGGATTTGCCGGGTCGCTTCGTAGCCGTCGATGATTGGCAGCCGGCAATCCATCAGAATCGCCTCGTACCGCAGGCCTTCGGCGCTCTGCACGGCCTGTGCACCGTCGTCGGCAACGCTAACGGTAAAGCCCAGGCTGCGCAGCATTGCTTCAATCACGGTCTGGTTAACCGGGTTGTCCTCCACCAGCAGGACATGGCGCCCGGCACCGTTGACGGTCGTGGCTCGCGGCGCCGGAGTGGGCGGTGGCAAGGCCTGGCGGGACAGGGCCAAGGGAATTTCGAGAGTAAAGACCGAGCCCCGGCCTTCTTCGCTTTGCGCGCGCAGCGTACCGCCCATGCGTTCGGCCAGGGCTCGGGCAATGGGCAGACCCAGGCCTGTGCCGCCGTAGCGGCGGGAGATTGAACTGTCGGCTTGCTGGAAGGCATTGAACATCGGTTCCAGGTTGTCGGCGGCGATGCCAATGCCGCTGTCGCGCACGGTGCAGGTAAACCAGAGCAATTCATGATCGAGGGATTGCCACTGCGGTTCGATGGTCACCTGGCCGCGTTCAGTAAACTTCAAGGCGTTGCCGATCAGGTTGACCAGAACCTGCCGGATCCGCGTAGGGTCGCCCTGGACTTGCAGTGCCTGCATACCATCGGGTAGCTGCAGTTGCAGCTTCAGGCCGCGCTGCACGGCGCTGTGGGCGAAGGCCTGGGCGCAACTGCTGATCAAGTCGGCGAGATTGAATGCGATGTGCTCCAACTCGAAGGGCGCGCGTTCGATACGGGAGAAATCGAGAATATCGTTGATCACCTTGAGCAGGTGTTCGGTGGACTGGGAGGCCAGCGCCGCGTATTCCACCTGCTCATCGGTCATCTGCGTGGTTTCGAGCAGTTGCAGCATGCCCAGTACGCCATTCATCGGCGTGCGCAATTCATGGCTCATCATTGCCAGGAAATCGGATTTTGCGCTGTTGGCCTTTTCTGCTTCCTCGCGGGTCTGGATCAACTGGGCCATGGCTTGCTGCTGGTCGTGGCTGGCGTGTTTCAGGCCGTCGGCGAGGTTGTTAATGTGCCGCGCCAGGCTGCCCAGTTCGGCATCATCGACAATCGGCAGCGGGGTACTGTAGTCGCCTTGCTGGATCGCTTTCACCGCATTGCCCATGGCGCTGATCGGTTCGGACAGGCTGGCGGCGAGGCGACGCGCCAGGACGAAAGTGAAGAGCAGGGCGAACAGCGCGAGAATCCCGGCCTTGAGCACGATTTCCTGTTGGCGCTGGTTGAAGGCGTCGTTGGACATGCCGACCACCACCCGTCCTAAATAATCCTCGGCGACTCCGCCATTTGGCGGCGCGCCCTGCAGAAAGTCATTGTTCAGCGAGATGCGCTGCAGGCGCACCGGGGCCTGGAACACTTCGACCAGTTGCGATGTTTCCCTGGAGAGCGACGGCTGCTCGACATGCACCAGGATGTTGTTGGCGCTGTCGCGGACCTGCAGGAAGCGCACATGGGGCGTGGCCAGGGTCGCCTTCATTAGGCTTTCGAGGACTTCCTTGTTGCCGGAAATCACCCCGTACTCGGTGGCGGGGGCCAGTTGGTTGGCGATCAATTGCCCGGTGTGGTTGAGCTCCTGGCGCAGATCCTGGATGCGCACGAAGGTAAAGAAGCTGATCAGCAGCAGGGTCAGCAGCAAGGCCGGACCGAGACTGATCACCTGGGTGCGGGTGCTGATACCCCAGTGGCGGCGCAAGGTCATGGAGTCGATTCTCCTTCGGCCAACTGAAGAGAGACCGTCGCCGGGTCAATTTGCTCGATTCCCAGCGATCGCGCCACTTGCGGGTTACTCGCCACCTTGAACCGCTTGGGATACAGGCTGCGAGGCCAGATGGAGGGCGGACGGTCGAGCAGGTCGTCAAGGATCGCCAGCCAGTCGTCCTGATCGCTGTAGCTACTGGCCAGGCTGCCGGCCTTGACGAAACCCGCATTGGGGCCGATCAGCGCTTGTTGCTGGCTGTAGCTGCTCAGTAGCAGGTTTTTCGCGGTGCTTGCATTAAACAACTCGGCGTCATCAAGCCCCAGTAGCACATCGCTGTTCTTCAGCAGCGCTTGCAGAGGCCGGCTGTCGCGGGTGTCGTCCCAACGTTCGGCGACGATTTCCAGGCCCATGTGCTGAGCGCTGCCATGCAGTTCCTTGAGCAGGAATTCGCTGTTTTTGCCGTACACCACGCCGACTCGCCTGGCTTGCGGCAGCAGGATCCGGGTCAGGCGCAATTGACGGCTCAGGGGCGGATCGCTCCAGAGTAGGCACAGGTGCATGGGCCGGGTTTCGCCGACGCGCTGATTGGCTTGCACGCGGCTGACCCGCAGCACCAGGGTAGGCGGCCCCTGATTGTCCTGCAGGCGCCAGTCAAGGCTGGCCAGGTCCAGCAGAATCAGGCGGGTAGTGGTGGGGATCCGCGACGGTGCCGGCAACTGATCAAGGACGATAAAGCGCACAGTGTCTTTGGGTCGCCGTTCAGCGAGGGCCTGGGTGAACGCTTGCATGCCGGGGCTGTTCTCGGCACCGGTCAGCAGCACATCGGCTGCCCGCGCTGGCACTGCGCACAGGCTGGCGAGCAGCAGCATGCACGACCAACACCATAGTCTGCTCACTGCGCGAGTCACTCTGCGGGCCTGGTTCATATCAGAACGTCAACTCGGCGCTGAAATACACCACGTGACGCGAGTCGTAGTTATTGTCGGCGTAGGTGGTGGGTTGCGGATCGAGCCGCTGCTGCAGCATGCCGGCCAGCTCCAGGCTGGTCTTGCCCAGCAGCAGCCGTTTGGCGATGCGCGTATCGACACGTTCGAAGCGGTAACCATTGAGCGCATCAGCGCCATAGTAGAAGAGGGCGCTGCTCCAGCCTTGCCCCCAATCCCGCAGCCAGCCGGCGGAACCGCTGTGGCGCGCGGTCAATGGCTCATCCAGAGGGCTGCTGGCCTGCGCATCGACATAGGCGTAGGTCAGGCGCAGCCGATCGGCGGCGGTCACGCGCCAGTCGAGCTGGGCTTCGCCACCCTGGAAGCGCGCGGTGTTGGCGTTGCTGGCAATGTACTGATTGTTGCGCAGGGGCTCACTGATCATGCCGGTGATTTCGTCATGGAACAGTTTCGCGTCGAGGTTCAGCCCAAAGTCCGGGAAGAAACCGTTGTAGCCCACTTCACGCGAGCGCATGTGCTCTTGCTCCAGATCGCCCGGACCGCGGGTCCTGACGAAATAGCGGGCACTGCTCCGGCCGTAGGCGGCGGGCTGCAGTCCGTTGACCTGGTAACTCCAGTTGACGTTGTCCTCGAACATGTCCGGGGAGCGCACGGCTTCCGAATAGACCGCCCGCAGGCCGTGGCGCGGATTGATCAGGTAGTTGATCGCGAAGCGCGGTGTCAGCGAGTCGCCGATCAGGTAGTTGGTTTCGTACATGGCGCCGCCCTGCAGCAGCCAATGCTCAGTGGCACGCCACTCCAGTTGACCGAACAGACGCCAGGTCGTTTCAGCCAGGGTGCCATTGAAGTAGGTCTCGGAGTCGGCCCGGTCGTAACGGTAGTTCAGGCCGCTGACCAGTCGCAGGCTGTCGGAGAGGCCCAGGGTGTCCTGCACTTCCACTTCGTAGCGCGATTCGCGACTGCTTTGGTCAATGTCGCCGCACAGGGTTCGATTGGCGCCGCCTTTCCATTGCGCCAGCACCTGATTGGCCAGCGCTTGTTCCGCTGGTGCGGCGTAGGGTGCGCCGCTGCCGGTAAAGCTGTCCATGTGCCGCGCCAGTTGTTCGGCGTAGTTCGGGTTCAACTGCCAAAGCTCAGTCAACTGCGGGCTGAACGAGATCTCGGCATCGCAAGCGCGCCAGGTCTGTTGGCGATCCCAATGCTGGGCGGTGCCCTCGACGTACAGGCTGTGATCAGGATCGAAGTCGAGATTCCAGCGCAGCGCGGTGGCGTAGGTTTTGGCAATCACATCGGAACCGTTGCCGGAAGCGGTTATCCCGGAAAACACCGGACGATAGGTATAAGGCCGTTGGTTGCTGCCATCTTTGGCATTGAGTTGCCAATCGATGCTCTGCCGCTCATCGAGCGCCTGGCTGACAGCGAGGCTGAAGCGGTCCAGGCGCCGACTGTCGCGATAGTCCGTGCCCATTTGATGGGTGTCGAACCCATCGTCCTGCTGGCCGGACAGTGACAGGCGCATGTCGCCGGACGCCCAGCCGTTGCCGTGGCTGGCATACCAGTCGTTGATGCCGCGTTGACCGCGGGTAACCTTGACCCTCGAACCATGGCTGTGGGCGGGCGAGCGGGTAATGATATTGACCACCGCCATCAGGGCATTGGCGCCGTAGCTGACCGTATTGGGGCCACGAAAAACCTCGATCCGTTCGATGTCCTCCATCGCTACGGTGATGTCACTCCATTCCACGGTCGCCAGGCCGGCCCGGTAGAGTGAGCGGCCATCGAGCAGCACTTGCATGCGTCGCGCCTGGCTGGCGTTGGTACCGTGATAATTGACGGTCGGCTGGTTGCCCGTGAGATTGCCGACCATCATCCCTGGCACCAGTCGCAGCACTTCGCTGATGTCCCGCGCGCCGCTGGCCTTGATCAGTTGGCTATCAATCACAGTCATGCTGCCCGGTACGGCGGCAGGCGATTGTTTGAGTCGGGTGGCCGTCAGCACTTGCGGCAACTGCGTGTTGTCGAGGAACAGGTCATCGGCCAGCAACGTGTCGCTGAAGATCAGCGCCAGGGCCAGCGACGAACGTAGAGGGCAGGGGCCAGCAAACACGGAACAGCCTTGATACCGTTTGGAGGGGGCGCATGTTAACCGAGCCAGTTTATTTTTCCATTTACGTTATCAGCGTTTTCCTCGGATTTGTTGTCTAGCTTCCTACAAGTGTCGGTAATTTTCTCTGGGGCTGGCCGATGGTCGACCGCCCCGTATAATGCCGCCATCGCCACTGGTATGGATTAATGGATTGGATATGACAGAACAGCGCCCTATTGCGGTCCTGGGAGGCGGGAGTTTTGGTACCGCTGTGGCTAATTTGCTGGCGGAAAACGGTCATCCGGTTCGACAGTGGATGCGTGATCCCGATCAGGCCGAAGCCATTCGCGTCAATCGTGAGAATCCGCGCTACCTCAAAGGTATCAAAGTGCACTCGGCCGTGGAGCCGGTCACGGATTTACTGACGCCCCTCAACGACTGCGACCTGTGTTTCGTTGCCTTGCCATCCAGCGCCCTGCGCTCGGTATTGGCCCCGCACGCTGAGCGTCTGAGCGGCAAGATGCTGGTTAGCCTGACCAAAGGCATTGAGGCGCAAACCTTCAAGTTGATGAGCGAAATTCTTCAAGAGATCGCACCGCAGGCGCGCATCGGCGTGCTGTCCGGGCCGAACCTCGCCCGTGAAGTGGCTGAGCACGCGCTGACGGCAACCGTGGTGGCCAGTGAGGACGAAGCGCTGTGCCAAGCGGTGCAGGCGGCATTGCATGGCCGGACGTTCCGCGTGTACGCCAGTGGCGACCGTTTTGGCGTTGAGTTGGGCGGTGCGCTGAAAAACGTCTACGCGATCATCGCCGGCATGGCGGTGGCGCTCGGAATGGGCGAGAACACCAAGAGCATGCTGATTACCCGGGCGCTGGCAGAAATGACCCGCTTTGCGGTGAATCAGGGCGCCAACCCGATGACGTTTCTCGGCCTGGCCGGCGTCGGCGACCTGATCGTCACCTGCTCCTCGCCCAAGAGCCGCAATTATCAAGTGGGCTTCGCCCTTGGCCAGGGCCTGAGCCTGGAAGAGGCCGTGACGCGCCTGGGCGAAGTGGCTGAAGGCGTTAACACTCTCAAAGTGCTCAAGGCCAAGGCTCAGGAAGTCGGGGTCTACATGCCACTGGTCGCCGGCCTGCACGCGATTCTGTTTGAAGGGCGCACGCTTGAACAGGTGATTGAACTGCTGATGCGCGGCGAACCGAAAACTGATGTCGATTTCATCTCTACCAGCGGTTTTAACTGAACACTCGAGCCAGGGAGCAACCCATGAACGAACCCAAAGTAGACGCCAAGTACGAATCCATTGCCCTGCGCGTGTTGTGGATGCTGGTGTTTGTGCTGGTCTGGCAGGTGGCGCAATTCCTGCTCGGCGCGCTGGTGGTGGTGCAGTTGATCTATCGACTGATTTACGGCGCCCCGAATGCCGGTCTGATGAACTTCGGCGATAGCCTGAGCCAGTTCCTTGCGCAGATCGGCCGTTTCGGCAGCTTTCACAGTGACCAGAAACCCTGGCCATTTGCCGACTGGCCGACCCCGCGCACCCCGGAAGGCGAGGCGCCCCATAGCGTCCCGCCAGCTCCGCACCCGGTTCGTGATGAGGAACCGAAGCTATGAAAATCTGGGTCCTGCGTCACGGCGAAGCCGAGCCGTACGGCTCGCGTCCTGATTCGGAACGAGCCCTGACCGAGCGGGGTCGCAAAGAGGTCCTGCACAGTGCTGCGAAGTTGATGGGCAAACCCTTGACGGCGATTTACGCCAGCCCTTACCTGCGTGCGCAGCAGACGGCGCAGATCGTGCGTGAGGTTCTCGGTTTCACACCGGATCTGCGCACCGTTGAATGGTTGACGCCGGACAACCGTCCGCAAGCCGTGGCGGAGCAACTGGCCACTGCGGACAACGTGCTGCTGGTCAGTCACAACCCGCTGGTGAGCAACCTGCTGGGCTACCTGCAGCATGGTCATGTGCAGGCGCCGGAAACCGTCCACACCGCGACCCTGGCGGAGTTGGAGGGCGAGTGGCCAATGGCCGGGCTGATGAAGCTCAACAGCCTCAAGCACCCCAAGCACTGATCGGCGCGGCCCTTGGGCCGCTCAACGCAGCTGGCGACATGGGCTGGGGCCGCGTTGAATATCTTTGTTTACAATTGCCAACCAAGCAATCGCTTGGTTGGTCTACGCTTGCCGCCACATCGAACAAAAAGGAGCGCCCGCCATGTCCGCCGCTTTTCGTTTGCCGCTGCAAGTGTTCTACGAGCGAGAAGGTCGGCATCCCGCCCAGCGTTTTCTGGTGCAGCCGTCGGCCGGCGGCCAGGTGGAAACCCTGACCTGGGCCGACGTCGGTCATCAGGCCCGTTGTGCCGCACACTGGCTTCGGGCGCGCGAGTTGCCCCAGGGCAGCCACATTGCGCTGATCTCGAAAAACTGCGCGCACTGGATCATCGCCGACCTGGCGATCTGGATGGCCGGGCACGTCTCCGTTCCCCTTTACCCCAACCTGACGGCCGAATCAGTGGCCCAGGTGCTTGATCATTCCGAAGCGGCGCTTGCCTTCATTGGCAAGCTGGACGACTGGTCGGGCATGTCCCGAGGGGTCAGCGCCGACCTGCCAACTGTCAGCCTGCCGCTGTGTCCGGAAGGGATGTTCGACTTCAGTTGGGCCGACCTGCAGCGCTGCTCGCCAATCCAGGACAGCCCGACCCCGGCGGCCGACGCACTGGCGACCATCATCTATACCTCGGGGACCACTGGGTTGCCCAAGGGTGTGATGCACAACTTCGGCAACCTCGGATTTGCCGCGACCCGTGGCACTCAGCTGTTTAACCTCAACGAGTCGGATCGACTGCTGTCGTACCTGCCACTGTGTCATGTGGCCGAGCGCATGTTTGTCGAGCTGGCGTCGATCTACACGGGCCAGACGGTGTTCTTCGCCGAAAGTCTGGACACCTTCCTGGTGGATCTACGGCGTGCGCGCCCCACGGCGCTGTTCGGTGTTCCGCGTATCTGGACCAAATTTCAAATGGGCGTGTACAACAAGATCCCGGCCAAGCGCCTCGATCTGCTGTTGGGCTTGCCGATCATCGGCAAGCGCGTCGGGCACAAGGTGCTCGCCGGCCTGGGGCTGGATGCGCTGCGCGTTGCCCTGTCCGGTGCCGCCCCGGTGCCGCTGGCATTACTCAATTGGTACAAACGCCTCGGGCTGGATGTGCTTGAGGTCTACGGCATGACCGAAAGCTGCGGTTACTCGCATATTTCCCTGGCAGGACAGCAGCGGTCGGGCTGGATCGGCAAGCCGTGTCCGGAAGTAGAGGTTCGCATCGACGAGGCGGGCGAGGTCCAGGTGCGCAGCGGTGCGAACATGCAGGGTTACTTCAAAGAGCCGCACAAGACCGCCGAAACCCTGACTGAGGACGGCTTTTTGCGCACGGGCGACAAGGGTGAGCAGGACGCCGAAGGCTATTTGCGCCTGACCGGGCGGCTCAAGGAAATCTTCAAGACCAGCAAAGGCAAGTACGTTGCGCCGGCGCCAATTGAAAATCGTCTGGCGGTGCATAACCGCATCGAACAGGTGTGCGTGGTGGGCGATGGGCTGAGCGCGCCGCTGGGGCTTTGCGTGTTGTCCGCCGTCGGCCTGCAGGACGCCACCAGTTCTGCGCGTAACGCCTTGCAGGCGAGCCTGGAGCGCCTGCTCGAAGAGGTCAACGGGGCCCTCGACAAGCATGAGCGCTTGCGCCGTCTGGTGGTGGTCAAGGACAGTTGGGCGGTCGAGAACGGTTTCCTGACCCCGACACTGAAGATCAAGCGCAATGTGATCGAGGCGACCTACGGAGCACGCTTCGAAGAATGGAGCGCCCGCAGCGAAGCCGTGCTATGGCAGGATTGACGTCCAACAACACCAACAAGGGATGAAGTGATGAGTCTGTGGCGTACCACCCCGAACATTGAACAACTGAATGCGATTCAGAAAAACACCATCGGTGAAGTACTGGACATCCGTTTCGAGTCCTTCGACGAGCAGTCACTGACCGCGAGCATGGTCATCGATCATCGTACTCATCAGCCCTACGGCCTGTTGCATGGCGGCGCGTCGGTGGTGCTCGCCGAATCGGTTGGTTCGATGGCCAGCTACCTGTGCATCGATACCAGCAAGTTTTATTGCGTGGGCCTGGAAATCAATGCCAACCACCTGCGCGGCCTGCGCAGTGGACGCGTCACGGCGGTGGCCACACCGATTCACATCGGGCGCACCACCCATGTCTGGGACATTCGCCTAAGCAGCGATGAGGGCAAGGCCAGTTGCGTGTCGCGCCTGACCATGGCGGTGGTGCCGCTGGGTGAAAATCCGCCGGCACGCTGAGCCACCAAGGCCGGGCTGCAGGGAGCAATCGCGGTGATGGCCTGACTGTCATCATTCATGGCAGTTACGGTCATTGCTGTAGGGCGGCGTCTTACGGACAATCAAGGTTGATTTCGTTTATGGACGCGCCGTTATGCCGCAGCAGATTTTTTTCGCCCATGCCAATGGCTTTCCTTCAGGTACCTACGGCAAGTTGTTCGCCGCACTGGCGCCTGAATATCGGGTCGCGCATCTGCAGCAGCACGCCCATGACCCCAGGTTTCCGGCGGACGATAACTGGTACAACCTGGTGGATGAGCTGATCCACCACCTGGAACAGCAACCCGAGCCGGTATGGGGCGTCGGGCATTCCTTTGGCGGTGTCCTGCACCTGCACGCGGCCCTGCGTTGTCCACAGCTTTATCGCGGCGTGGTGATGCTTGATTCGCCGGTACTGACCCGTTCCGATCAATGGATCATCCGCGCCGCCAAGCGCTTCGGCTTTATCGATCGCCTGACCCCGGCAGGGCGTACGCTGGGGCGACGGGAAGAATTCGACGACCTGGAAGCGGCCCGTAGCTATTTCGCCGGCAAGAGCCTGTTTCGCGGTTTTGACCCCGAGTGTTTCGACGCCTACCTGCAGCACGGTCTGCATCAGGTGGGTGATCGCCTGCGCCTGCGTTTCGATCCGGCTACTGAAATCAATATCTACCGCGGTGTACCCCATACCAGCCCGGGGCGCACACGCCAGTTGCAAGTGCCTCTGGCCGTGGTGCGTGGTCGCCAGAGCCGGGTGGTGATGCGTCATCACGCCAACGCTGTCGATCGCATGCCACAGGGTGAGGCGCTGAGCGTGCCGGGAGGGCACATGTTTCCCCTTGAACAGCCACACAACACCGCTGCGCTGATCAAGGACCTGTTCCAGCGCTGGCAAGGTCGCTGCGACCGGAGTTGCGCATGAGCGGCGTCGAGGAAGTGCGCCTGAACCTGCCTCACATCGAGCTGGCCGCCCATCTGTTCGGGCCTGAAGATGGCCTGCCGGTGATCGCCTTGCACGGCTGGCTGGACAATGCCAACAGCTTTGCGCGTCTGGCGCCGAAACTTCAGGGGCTGCGCATCGTCGCCCTGGACATGGCCGGGCACGGTCATTCCGGGCATCGCCCCCCAGGTGCCGGATACGCGCTGTGGGACTACGCCTACGACGTGCTGCAAGTTGCCGAGCAGCTTGGCTGGGAGAGGTTTGCCCTGCTGGGACACTCCCTGGGAGCAATTGTTGCGCTGGTGCTCGCCGGGGCCATGCCCGAGCGCGTTACTCACCTGGCGCTGATCGATGGGGTCATTCCACCGACCGCCGAGCACGATAACGCAGCTGAACGCATGGGCATGGCCTTGCAGGCCCAGCTTGACCTGCTGGGCAAAACCAAGCCGGTGTATCCGACCCTGGAACGCGCCGTGGAAGTGCGCATGAAGGGCTTGGTCGCGGTTAGTCGCGAGGCCGCCGAGTTGCTCGCCCAGCGCGGCCTGATGCCGGTTCCGGGTGGCTACACCTGGCGCACTGACAGCCGCCTGACACTGCCTTCAGCCTTGCGCCTGTCCAGCGAACAGGCGATGTCGTTCGCCCTGCGCCGAACCTGCCCGGCGCACCTGGTGGTCGCCGAGGACGGCATGCTCGGCAAACATCCCGAATTGCTGGAGCGTCTACCCTTCAGTCGCGAACAGCTGCCGGGCGGCCATCATCTGCACTTGAACGACGAGCACGGTGCAACCCTTGTTGCAGACTGTTTCAATCGGTTCTTCGCCATTCCTTGACTTGCCGCGGGCAACTGTCGAGGCTGGGCGGGTTGAAATGGGAGACAACCATGATAGATCTCTACACCGCTGCGACCCCGAATGGCCACAAGGTCTCTATCGTGCTCGAAGAGCTCGGCATGCCCTACACGGTGCATGCCCTGAGTTTCGACAAGAAGGAACAAAAGACCCCCGAATTTCTCAAGATCAATCCCAATGGCCGGATCCCGGCGATTGTCGATCGTGCCAACGGCGATTTCGCCGTGTTCGAGTCCGGCGCGATTCTTCTGTACCTGGCAGAACTGAGCGGGCAACTGCTGCCCAAAGATCCCAAGGGACGTTCCCTGGTCATCCAGTGGTTGATGTTCCAGATGGGGGGAGTCGGGCCGATGCAGGGCCAGGCGAATGTGTTTTTCCGCTACTTCCCGGAAAAGCTCCAGGGCGCCATCGATCGCTACCAGCATGAAACCCGCCGTCTCTATGAAGTGCTCGACAGCCGCCTGCAAAGCGTCGAATTCCTCGCCGACACCTACAGCATTGCCGACATCGCCACCTACCCCTGGGTCCGTGGTCATGAGTGGTCCGGTGTCTCGGTCGACGGCTTGCCGGCCCTGCAGCGCTGGATGGCAACCATGGCCGGGCGTGACGCGGTGCAGCGTGGTTTGCGGGTCCCGCAGCGGATCGACGATGCCAGTGTCATCAAGGGCGCCCAGTCCATGTTGATCCGATGAGAGTCTCTTCAAGGTTGAAGCCCATGCGTTTTATCAGTTTGCTGGTGGTTGGTTGTTTCAGTTCGCTGGCAGTGGCTGCCGATGTACCGGGCAGCCAGGATTTACCTTTGTTGCCCCGTCCGGACGACGCGCAAATCGTCGATTATCGTCAGGCCGCGCAACTGGAGCGGCTATACCCGATGGGTTCGATCCGCAAGATCAGTAACCGGATCCGCTCCGAGAGCCAGCTCAATCCCCGTGGGCAGTTGACCGCAGTGACCTATGAGTTGCCAGCGGAGCACACGGCCCAAGCGGCCTTCACCAACGCTCGGGAAGCCTTGCAGAAGCAGGGCGCCGAACTGTTGTTCTGGTGTCAGGCGCGTGATTGCGGTGAAAACAGCCTGTGGGCCAATGAGGTCTTCGGCAACGCCAAGCTCTCCGGGGCCGATACCGAGCAGTCCTACCTGTTGCTGCGCCTGGCCGCACCACAGGACAACTCGCTGGTAGCGTTGTACAGCGTCACCCGAGGTAATCGCCGGGCCTACCTGCATGTCGAGCAGTTCGACGCCAGTGCGCCATTGGGCGAGGTGTTGCCCACTTCCGCGACCTTGCTGCGCCAGCTCAAGGACACCGGCAAGCTTGACCTGGCACGCCTGACCGGCGACCCGCAGGCGCCCTGGGTAACGCTGTTGTCCCGTGGACTGAACCTCGACACCACCTCTCGCGTCAGTATTTCCGGTACTCAGGCCGAGGCCTGGCGCCAGGCCCTGATCGCCGCAGGCGTGCGCAACGCTCGACTGGAACTGGGCGAGATGCAAGCGCCAGGCCTGCATTTCGAACTCTTGCGTTAAGCTCTGTGCAGGCGGACGCGCCATCGGCTGTCCGCCCGTGCACCTTTTGACTAACCCTGTTCGAGATTGTCCATGCTCAATAACGATCGCCTGTTGGTGCAAATCCTCCTTCTGGTGTTATTTGGTGCCAGCTTCTGGGTGATGGCGCCCTTCTGGTCGGCGCTGTTCTGGGGCGCGGTGCTGGCGTTTGCCAGTTGGCCGCTGATGCGTCTGTTGACCGGTTGGCTCAAGGGGCGCGAATCCCTGGCAGCGGCATTGCTGACCCTGTGCTGGATGCTGCTGGTGGCGGCGCCACTGGTTTGGCTGGGCTTGAATTTGGCGGATCACGTGCGCGATGCCACGGCCTTTATCAAGGACGTGCAGGTCGACGGCCTGCCCGAGGCACCACTGTGGTTGGCCGGCGTGCCGCTGGTGGGCGGGCGGTTGGTGGGTATCTGGAACAGCATCGACCAGCAAGGTGCCGCATTGATGGTGGCGATCAAGCCGCACCTCGGGCAGGTCGGTAACTGGTTGCTGGCGCGCAGTGCGCAGATCGGCGGCGGTATCCTTGAACTGACCCTGAGTATCGTTTTCGTGTTCTTCTTCTATCGGGATGGTCCACGCCTGGCGATGTTCGTTCATCGCCTGCTGGAGCGCCTGATTGGTGATCGTGCCAGTTATTACATCGAACTCGTGGCCGGGACGGTCCAGCGCGTGGTCAACGGGGTCATTGGTACGGCGGCGGCGCAGGCGCTGCTGGCGCTGATCGGCTTCCTGATCGCCGGTGTGCCGGGGGCGCTGGTGCTGGGCATCGTGACCTTCCTGCTCAGCCTGATTCCCATGGGCCCGCCGTTGGTATGGATTCCGGCCACTGCCTGGCTGGTGTGGAAGGGCGAGTATGGTTATGCGGTATTCCTGGGGATCTGGGGTACGTTCATCATCAGCGGTGTGGATAATGTCCTGAAACCTTACCTGATCAGCCGTGGTGGCAATCTGCCGCTGGTGATCGTGCTGCTCGGGGTGTTCGGCGGTTTGATCGCCTTTGGCTTCATTGGCCTGTTCATTGGTCCAACCCTGCTGGCGGTGGCGTATAGCCTCCTGACTGACTGGAGCAAGAGCCAGGCGCGGGTAGAAGAGAGGCGCTGAGCCTGGGGTTTTTAGGGGTAAAGGATGATTTACCGATCATCGGGTCCCGGACGGGCTCGTGTTCCGCTACAATGCGCGCCGATTTCGACTTGCCTGAGAGCCCACTCATGTCCGCCTGCCAGACTCCTATCATCGTCGCCCTGGATTTCCCTACCCGTGACGCCGCACTGAAACTGGCGGACCAGTTGGACCCGAAGCTGTGCCGGGTCAAGGTCGGTAAAGAGTTGTTCACCAGCTGCGCTTCGGAAATTGTCGGCACCCTGCGCGACAAGGGTTTTGAAGTGTTCCTCGACCTGAAATTCCACGACATCCCGAATACCACCGCCATGGCCGTCAAGGCCGCGGCCGAGATGGGCGTGTGGATGGTCAATGTGCATTGCTCCGGTGGCCTGCGCATGATGGCGGCCTGCCGCGAAGTGCTGGATCAGCGCAGCGGTCCGAAGCCGTTGCTGATCGGCGTGACCGTGCTGACCAGCATGGAGCGTGAGGATCTGGCCGGTATCGGCCTGGACATCGAGCCACAGGAGCAAGTGCTGCGCCTGGCGGCCCTGGCGGAAAAGGCCGGGATGGATGGCCTGGTGTGCTCGGCGCTGGAAGCCCAGGCCCTGAAGGCGGCGCACCCGTCGCTGCAACTGGTGACCCCGGGAATCCGTCCGGCAGGCAGCGCCCAGGACGACCAGCGCCGGATCCTGACCCCGCGCCAGGCGCTGGACGCCGGCTCCGATTACCTGGTGATCGGTCGTCCGATCAGCCAGGCGGCCGATCCGGCCAAGGCATTGGCCGACGTCGTCGCCGAACTGGCCTGAGGTTTTGCGGGAGCCGCCTGGCGGCTCCCGCAATGCTTTGCGTCACACTTTCAGCACCAGCTTGCCGAAGTTCTCGCCGTTGAACAGCTTCATCAGGGTTTCGGGGAACGTCTCCAGCCCTTCGACGATATCCTCCTTGCTCTTGAGCTGCCCTTTGGCCATCCAACCGGCCATCTCCTGGGCGGCACTGGCGTATTGCGCCGCATAATCCATCACCACGAAGCCCTCCATGCGCGCGCGATTGACCAGTAGCGACAGGTAGTTGGCCGGGCCCTTGACCGCTTCCTTGTTGTTGTACTGACTGATGGCACCGCAGATCACTACCCGGGCCTTGAGGTTCAGGCGGCTGAGCACCGCATCGAGGATGTCACCGCCGACGTTGTCGAAGTACACGTCCACGCCTTTCGGACATTCGCGCTTGAGACCGGCCACCACGTCCTCGCTCTTGTAGTCGATGGCGCCGTCGAAACCCAGTTCATCGACCAGGAATTTGCACTTGTCGGCACCCCCGGCAATCCCCACCACTCGGCAGCCCTTGAGCTTGGCTATCTGCCCGGCAATGCTGCCTACGGCGCCGGCTGCACCGGACAGCACCACGGTATCACCGGCTTTCGGTGCGCCGACATCTAGCAGGGCGAAGTACGCGGTCATGCCGGTCATGCCCAAGGCTGACAAATAACGCGGCAGCGGCGCCAGTTTCGGATCGACTTTGTAGAAACCCCGCGGCTCGCCGAGGAAGTAATCCTGCACGCCCAGTGCACCATTGACGTAGTCGCCCACGGCAAAGCCCGGATTGTTCGAGGCAATGACTTGGCCTACACCCAGCGCGCGCATGACTTCACCAATGGCCACCGGCGGAATGTAGGACTTGCCTTCATTCATCCAGCCACGCATGGCAGGGTCCAGCGACAAGTACTGGTTCTTGACCAGGATCTGACCCGCCGCTGGCTCACCGACCGGGACTTGCTGGTAGGTGAACGTCTCACGGGTCGCAGCGCCTACCGGGCGTTTGGCGAGCAGGAATTGACGATTGGTCTGGGCAGTCATGGCGGTCACTCAAGGGTGAAGGAAGACTGATTGATAGACCCTCGAGGTCGATGTCGCAAGGTCTGCCGTGCCAGCGAATACAACCCGATCCAAAGCAGTGATAGTTGGCCCGAGCTACTTATCACTGGGACTCATGGCTGGCCAACCGGCCCTTCAATAGTGCTGCCGCGCGTGGTGGGCGGGTGGCTAGACTGCCTGCAGTCGATCACTCCCATCTTTCGAGGGCATAACAATGAGCATGACGTTTTCTGGTCGGGTAGCGTTGGTGACGGGTGGTGCAGCCGGGATTGGTCGCGCAACCGCACAGGCATTTGCCGCCGAAGGGTTACAAGTAGTGGTTTCGGATCTTGATGCAGCCGGTGGCGAAGGGACGGTCGAGTTGATCCGCGCAGCAGGCGGTGAAGCGCTGTTTGTGCGCTGTAACGTTACCGACGAAAACGATGTGCAAAATTTGCTGGCGCAGGCAGTGAGTGCCTATGGACGCGTTGATTACGCCTTCAACAATGCGGGCATCGAGATCGAGAAGGGCAAGTTGGCCGATGGTTCCATCGATGAATTTGACGCAATCATGGGGGTAAACGTCAAAGGCGTCTGGTTGTGCATGAAGTACCAATTGCCGTTGATGCTGGCCCAGGGCGGCGGAGCCATCGTCAACACCGCATCGGTAGCTGGCCTTGGCGCGGCGCCGAAGATGAGCATCTACGCAGCGTCCAAGCATGCCGTCATTGGCCTGACCAAATCAGCGGCGATTGAATATGCGAAGAAAAAGATCCGCGTGAACGCGGTGTGCCCGGCGGTGATCGATACCGATATGTTCCGCAGGGCTTATGAGGCCGATCCGAAGAAAGCCGATTTCGCTGCCGCCATGCACCCGGTGGGGCGGATTGGCAAGGTGGAGGAGATTGCCAGTGCGGTGCTGTATCTGTGCAGCGATGGCGCGGCATTTACTACCGGACATTCGCTGGCCGTTGATGGCGGTGTGACTGCGTTCTGATCACTGGCTAGGTGCGGTAGTTTGTCAGCACGACAGCTGTCATTTGCGTGAGACTCGGCCCACATTCATGTGGGCTTTTTTAACTTCGGTGGAATGTGTTTCAAAGGGTTAGAGGCGGCCGTTTTGGTGGTTTTGTCGTACATATGCGACAGGCACGCTGTGCTTAACTGATTGCGGAAACACCCTCAAACAGTTGGAGTTGGACTCTCATGGAATTGAGAATCGATCGTCAGGCCCTTGTCCCCGTCGTGCAGCAAATCGTCGATGCCTTGAGCGGCTGGATTCGCCTCAGCGGCATCGAGCCTGGAACCCGTCTACCCTCTATTCGTCAACTTGCCCGTGACAACCTGCTCAGCCAGTCCTGTGTGGTAGAGGCCTATGAGCGCATGGTGGCGCAAGGAGTACTCGTGTCACGTCACGGCACAAGTTTTTTCGTGGCGATGCCCTCAAGCGCTCCCGAATTTTCCGCCAGCCCACGGAACAGTTTGCCCTTGGGGCACGGAGGCATGCCGGAGCATTGGCGTGAAAGCGATGACTTGGGCTACGCCATCTGCCAGGTGTCCCGCACCGACATGCAGGGCTTGTTCAGTTATAGCTCCGACTATGGGTTACCCGCTCTGCGTCAGCAGATTCTCAGGCGTTTGCGCTCGTTCAATATTGCCGCCGATGAAACGCAAGTGATCTCCACTACAGGGGCCACCCATGGCCTCGACCTGATCATTCGGGCGCTGCTCAAGCCGGGTGATTGCGTGGTGGTCGAAAATCCTGGCTACCCGAATCTTTTCGAACAATTGCGCCTGCACGGTGTGCGACTGCTGGAGGTGCCGCGCACGCCGCGCGGCCCGGATATCGAAGCCCTGGAAGCGCTGATGCGGTGCCACTCGCCGCGGGCTCTGTTTATCAACAGTCTGTGTCACAACCCTACGGGCACCAGCCTGTCATTGGAGGTGGCGCAACAACTGCTGGCGCTGGCCGAGCAGTACGGGGCAATGATTGTCGAGGACGATGTGTATGCCGATTTTCAGGGACGTAGCGCGGTTCGGCTGGCAGCATTGGATCGCTTCGGCTGTGTGATCTACGTGGGCAGCTTTTCGAAGACCCTCAGCAGCTCATTGCGGGTTGGTTTCGTAATGGCCGGTGAAGAAATTGCCGCGCGCCTGGCAACTGTGAAACGTATTACCAGCCTGGGAACCTCGCAATTCTGCGAGTCGGTACTCGCACAACTGCTGGCCAATGGTGCCTACCGTAAATTGATCCAGCGACAGCGCCTGCGGTTGCGCCATGACATGCGCGCAACGTTGCAGGTGCTGGAAGACCGGGAGTGGGAGGTGTTCGGCCAACCTACTGCAGGTTTGTACATCTGGGCGCGTCCGAAAAACCGTGATCGCCAACAGATTTGTGCGAGCGCGTTACTTCACGGTGTTTCGCTATCGTGTAGCAGCACCTTCAATGCAACGGGCCAGACCAGCGATTGGCTGCGTATCAATGTGGCGTACGCGGATGATGCGCGAGCGCTTGCCTTTTTCCAGGACTGTTCATTGTCAGATCGACCTCAAGCATCCTGAAAGCGACGCTTGTGTAGCTTTTTGCCATTAACGCCGTGCCTGAGGCTTGTGCTCCGGGGTGGCCCGTTGCGAACCTGCAGCAATCAACAATCATCCTGTTCCGATGGACACTGATAGGAGAGGGCGAGTAATGATCTCAGGCGTGCAAGGGCCATTTGCCAACCTCGGCATGGCAAAGAAAATGGCACTTGGTTTTGTCCTGGTGTTGCTATTGACGGCCCTTGTGGCTGCCATCGGCATCTGGTCACTGCAAACCATCAGTCAGCGTTTCGACGGGCTCAAACAGATGTCATCGCTCAACAGTGGCTTGCTTAAAGTACGCCTGCTGGAGCAGGAGTTTGCGTTACGCGGCGATGGGAAGACCGCCGATGCCTTGCGCCTGGGCATCGATGAGATCAAGGGGTTGGCGACAAGTCTGAAGGCCGAGTCCCAAGCCAGTGCTTCGGTGATGTCCGAGGTCGACCAGTCGTTGGACGCCTATCGCAAGGCGTTCGATGAGTTTGTGGAATTGACCGCGGCCAAGGATCTGGCGCTGGAAATGGCCAGTTGGTCAGTGTCCAGTGTGGCCAATAATCTCGACGTCTTGCAGGCCGGGCTGGCGGATGATGGCACTTACACGCTCAAGGAGTCAGCGGGCAAGGAGGGTGCCGAGTTCATCGAGCAGGCCAACCTGGTCAGCCAGGTGTCGAAATTGATGCTGCAGGCAATGAACGAGGCACGGGTGCGTCTTGATCAAGGCCGCCAGGCCAATTCGGATGAGAGCAATGAGGGCAAGATCGAGCAGGCAGATCAGGCGCTGGCCCAGGCGCAGGCCTTGACCGGTATGCTCAAGGACGCGGGTTATCAAACGGTACTCAACGAGGTGACCGGGCACATCGCCGGGTTCAGTGAAAAACTGGCTGAATACACCGGGCTCCTGGCTCAGGAAAAGCAGGTCTATCAACGCTTGCATCAACGTGCCGGCGACGTGGTGCGTCAGGTCGATCAGGCCTACGCGGCACAGGATCAGGCCATGCAGGCGGAACTGCAGAAAAACTCGCTATTGATCATTGCGTCGTCGATTCTCGCCTTGTTGGTCGGCTTGGTCGCTGCCTGGGTCATTACCCGGTTGATTGTTGCGCCTTTACGCAGCGTGATCCGGCTTGCCGAGCAAATTGCTGCAGGTGACTTGAGTGCAACGGTGGAGGTGACCCGGCGCGATGAAATCGGCCAACTGATGCAGGCCATGCAGCAGATGGGTTCAGGTTTGAGCCGGATCGTCAGCGGGTTGCAGGCGGGAATCGAGCAGTTGGCCAGCTCCGCGCAGTCACTGTCGGCAGTGACTGAACAGACCAATCTGGAAGTCAGTAGCCAGAAGGAGGAGACCGAACAGGTCGCCACTGCCATGAATCAGATGACAGCCACTGTGCACGACGTCGCCCGCAACGCCGAAGAGGCTGCGCAGGCGGCACAGACTGCCGACGATAAAGTCGAAAACGGTCAAGTGGTGGTGCGCCAGAGTATGCAGCGGATTGAACAACTGGCGGACTCGGCGACCTCGGCCAGCTCCAGCATTGATGGCCTGAGCGCGCAGATCCAGAATATCGGCAGCGTCCTCGACGTAATCAAGAGTGTGGCCGAACAGACCAATCTGCTTGCACTCAACGCTGCTATCGAAGCCGCGCGCGCGGGTGAGCAGGGCAGGGGATTCGCGGTGGTGGCCGATGAGGTTCGGGCCCTGGCCCGACGTACCCGGCAATCAACCGAGGAGATCGAAGGATTGGTCAGCGCCCTGCGCGCGGCGGCCGAGGCTTCAGTGCAAACGATCCGCGGCAGCGGCGAACTGGTCAAGCTGGCGGTCAGCGATGCGCTGCAGACTGAAAGCGCGCTGGGCAGTATTGCTGCAGCGGTTTCGTTGATTCAGCAGATGAATCAGCAAATTGCGGCGGCAGCCGAGCAGCAGAGTTCGGTGGCTGAAGAAATCAATCGTAGCGTGACCAGCATTCGTGCCAGCGCCGATCAATCGTCACTGGCAATGCAAGGCAATGCTGCATCGAGCATTGAACTGGCGCAATTGGGGGGTGAGCTCAAGGGAATGGTGGGGCATTTCAGGCTGTAGTGCGGTTCCATCATGAGGAAAGATCGCGGGCCAGAGACGGCCAGCGATCTTTCAGGGTGTGGCTATCAGTCGTAGATCACTTTCTTTTTCCAGTCCGCTTCGGCCTCGACGTCCTTCAGGCCTTCGGTCAGCTCGTTGACATCACCTTCAACCGGCGCACTGTTGGTCAGCACCGTGGAGTTGGCGCGGGCAAGGAGCTTTTCAAGAAACTTCAACTGCTCGCTGTATACCTGCGGGTCCGTTTGTTTGCGCAGATACTGTACGCCACGCTCGAACGCCAGGCGGGCCTGCCCGGGTTGTTCCTGCTGCAAGGCGTGCTGGCCAAGGTTGCTGAAGAACTCGATGTGCAGCAACACCAGGATATGGCGAATTTCGCGTATCCAGCTTTTGGCTTCGTTGGTCGGTAGAAAACCGTCGTGGGCCGCGCGCGTGACCTGACCATGCAAGGCTTCCAGCAAGAAACGCACGTCCTTGGCCTTGGCCTCGGTGAGAATCGGTGCCGGTGGATTGTTGACCGGAATCGACTCGCCCTGAGCGATCAGCGCCTTCAACTCCTCAATACGGCTTTTCAGCGCTGCATTGGACTTCTCAAGGTTGAGCATGCGCTGGCAGACATTCAGTTCAAGGCGCGCCAGCAGCAATTTGAGCGCCGGGGTCATCAGTTGTCCGGGAAAGGTTTCGGTGATTTCGCCACAGCGGCGCAGACGGTCATTCAGTTCGAGCTTGGTGCGGGCCTTTTGCAGCTTGTTGTTTTCCACCACATTGTTCATGTAGCCAATGGCGATCAGTAATGCGATCCCAACTATTACTAGCAGGGTGATCATGAGTGGCGTCACCTTGAAGACCTCTTTTAAGGGTTTGCGTGCGAGTTTAGTGGCTATGCCCAAGAGCGCATAGGCCGGCGCGACGATCAGAAACGGGTCAGTTTGCTTGCTGCAACGACGCTGCGCCCATGAATGCACATTGCCATTATCGGCGTGCAAGGGACTATAGCGCCTTGGCGAGTGCCAGAATATAGGCGTCAAACACCGGTCGGCCGAAAACCCTGATTCGTCCTTGAAAGGGCAGGGAAGTCATTGATTTAAATAAATTTATATCGGGGGGTTGACGACCTCTCAATCCATCCATAGAATGCGCGCCACTTACAGCGGAAAGCGAATAGCGAAACGCGGTGAGGAGTGAAGTTGTAGCTGTGTCCCCTTCGTCTAGTGGCCTAGGACACCGCCCTTTCACGGCGGTAACAGGGGTTCGAGTCCCCTAGGGGACGCCAATGCGGGAATAGCTCAGTTGGTAGAGCACGACCTTGCCAAGGTCGGGGTCGCGAGTTCGAGTCTCGTTTCCCGCTCCAA
>NZ_JALJRO010000069.1:0-700 GCF_024519635.1 Pseudomonas sp. Pse1 | reverse complement strand
AAAAAAAGAAGAAGGAGAAGGAGGAGAAGGGGGGAAAGAAGAGGGGAAGGAGGAGAGGAGAAAAAAGAGGAGAAAAAAAGAAGGGGGGGGGGGAAAAAAAGAGAAGGGAGGAGGAGAGAAAAGGGAAGAAGAGGGAGGGAAAGAGAGAGGGAAGAGGGAAAAAGGAGAGAGGGGAAGGGAGGAGAAGAGAAGGGAGGGAAAGGGGAGGGGAAGAAAAAAGGGAAAGGGGGGAGAGAGGGAAGAAAAGAAGAGAGAGAAGAGGGAGAGGGGGGGGGGAAGGGAAGGAGAAGGGGAAAGGGAAAGGGAGGGGGGAAGAAGGAAGGAGGAGGAGAGGGAGGAGGGAGAGGGGGAGAAGGGAGAAAAAAAGAGGAAAGGAGAGAAAGGAAAGGGGGGGAGAGAAGAGAAAAGGAAAAGAAAGGGGGGGGAAAAGGGGAAGGGAGGGAAGGAGGAGAAGGGAAAAGAAGGGAAGAAAGGAAAAAGAAGGGGAAGAGAAGGGGGGAAAAAAGGGGAAAGGGAAAGAAGAAGGAAAGAAAGAGAAAGGGAAAGGAAGAGAGAAAGAGGGGGAGAGAAGAAGAAGAAAGAAGAAGAGGAAAAGAGGAAGAGGGGAAGGAAAAGGAGAGGGAGGAAGGAGAGAAGAAAGGAAGGGGGGGCAGCGAGGAAAGAGAAAAAGGCGACAAGCGCGGCAATGCCGGTGGCGTCG
>NZ_JALJRO010000068.1:0-704 GCF_024519635.1 Pseudomonas sp. Pse1 | reverse complement strand
CCACCGCAGTCGAAACGCTGGCCCTTGAACTTGTAGGCAATCACGCAACCGTCCTGGGCCTGCTTCATCAGGGCGTCGGTGATCTGGATCTCGCCACCCTTGCCCGGCTCGGTGTCTTCGATCAGTTGGAAGATGTCCGGGGTCAGGATGTAGCGACCGATGATTGCCAGGTTCGACGGTGCGTCTTCCGGCTTCGGTTTTTCCACCATGTTGCGCACGCGGTACAGATCGTCACCGATCAGATCGCCAGCAATCACCCCGTACTTCTGGGTTTCCTGCGGATCGACTTCCTGGATCGCGACGATGGTGCAACGGTACTGTTTGTACAACTTGACCATCTGGGTCAGGACGCCATCGCCTTCCAGGTTGACGCACAAGTCGTCCGCCAGAACCACGGCGAACGGCTCGTCGCCGATCAGCGGACGACCGGTCAGAATCGCGTGGCCCAAACCTTTCATTTCGGTCTGGCGGGTGTAGGAGAACGAGCACTCGTCAAGCAGCTTGCGGATACCGACCAGGTACTTCTCTTTGTCGGTGCCCTTGATCTGGTTTTCCAGCTCGTAGCTGATGTCGAAGTGGTCTTCCAGCGCGCGCTTGCCGCGACCGGTGACGATGGAGATTTCAGTGAGACCTGCATCCAGGGCTTCTTCGACGCCGTACTGGATCAGTGGCTTGTTCACCACCGGCAGCATTTCTTTAGGCAT
>NZ_JALJRO010000067.1:0-705 GCF_024519635.1 Pseudomonas sp. Pse1 | reverse complement strand
CAGCATCAGCATCAGCATCAGCATCAGCATCAGCATCAGCATCAGCATCAGCATCCGCGTCGGCGTCAGCATCCGCGTCGGCATCGGCATCCGCGTCGGCGTCGGCGTCGGCGTCGGCGTCGGCGTCAGCATCGGCATCGGCATCGGCATCGGCATCGGCATCCGCGTCGGCATCGGCATCGGCATCGGCATCCGCATCGGCATCGGCATCGGCGTCAGCATCAGCATCGGCATCGGCATCGGCATCCGCATCGGCATCCGCATCGGCATCAGCATCCGCATCGGCATCCGCATCCGCGTCCGCATCGGCGTCAGCATCCGCGTCGGCATCCGCGTCGGCGTCAGCATCGGCATCGGCATCGGCATCAGCATCCGCGTCCGCATCGGCATCAGCATCAGCATCAGCATCCGCATCCGCATCCGCATCGGCGTCAGCATCCGCATCCGCATCGGCATCGGCATCGGCATCGGCATCCGCATCCGCATCCGCATCCGCATCCGCATCGGCGTCAGCATCGGCATCCGCATCCGCATCCGCATCGGCATCCGCATCCGCATCCGCATCCGCATCCGCATCCGCATCCGCATCCGCATCGGCGTCAGCGTCGGCATCAGCATCTGCATCGGCATCCGCGTCGGCGTCAGCATCGGCATCCGCATCCGCATCCGCATCCGCATCCGCATCAGCGTCGGCATCAGCATCCG
>NZ_JALJRO010000066.1:0-882 GCF_024519635.1 Pseudomonas sp. Pse1 | reverse complement strand
TCGATAATCACGTCAAGGTAAGTGATGGACGCATCGGCACAGGACGACTCCAGGCACTCGATCCAGGTTTCGCAATGAACTGAACTCATCCTCGCGCCTCCCGCCCGGTAAAGCCTTGGGCCTTAGCCCGCGCTTTTCTCAGGCACTCTTTGCAGACGGAACTGGGCAGCTCGGACAAAGGAAAGGCTGCCCCGGACGGCAGACTGAATCGATGCAGCCCGTTAAAACTGATCAGACCTGGACTATGCAGCTGAATCTCGCCCTCCGAGGTGATGCGGATGTAGGCCCCGCCACACCCCAACGTGATCCCATTCTTCGCCGTCACCTGCACGTGCCCCTGCGCCGACTGCAGGGTGAGGTCCTGCTGGGCGATCAGGTCCAGCAAATCGCCGTGGGATTCGATTTGCAGCGGGCCTTTGCCGGACACCAGGCGCATGCCTTCCTGCTGGGCCAGCAGCGACATGCCCTGGTTGGCGTGGATCGACAGGCGTTGCGCGGCGGCGAGGTTGATTTCGTCGGCGCTTTGTACGTAGAGCCCGTCGCCGCTTTTCAGCAGCAGGCTGGCTGGAGTCACCGCGCCAATGCCCTTGGGCGCGCTGAGCAGGATGGCAGCGCCGTGCAGGTCTTTGGCGTCTGTCTGCAGTTGCTGCAATCCGCCCATGTCGGGCGTTTGGCTGTGATGGGCCTGAGCGATTTCCCGGCATTCGGCGATTTGCTGGCGTGCGCTTTGGATCGCTTCGGTTGCCGGCGCCATGCTCAGCACATCGCCGATGGCCTTGGTCTGTTTATCGGCACTGATGAGCACGCCCTTGCCGGCCCGAATGACTCCCCAATCATCGGTCCTCAGCTCAACCCCTTCCCCGCGCTTCTGTTTCTTGGCAT
>NZ_JALJRO010000065.1:0-906 GCF_024519635.1 Pseudomonas sp. Pse1 | reverse complement strand
TGACCGTCAAGCTGAGCAACGGCGGCACGGTTACCGTTAAAGCCGGTGATACCAGCGCGATCTATACCGCCCCAGTTCAAGGCGACGACGTCTACAAAGACGGCGGCCCGCTGAGCGTTACTATCGACAGCGCAACCGTGAAGGACCAGGTCTTCGAAGACCTGCAGCTGAGCAAAGAACCAGGCGTGGTGCAGATCAACGACACCACCGACACCGTCACCGTCAGCATCGCTGGCAATGGTCCTGTGTTTGAAAACGCAAACCCGACTTTCACCATCACCCTTAACCAGGCGTTGAAGGATGATCTGACCGTCAAACTCAGCAACGGTGGCACCGTCACTGTTAAAGCCGGTGATACTTCGGCGATTTACACCGCACCGATCCAAGGCGACGACGTCTACAAAGACGGCGGCCCGCTGAGCGTTACTATCGACAGCGCAACCGTGAAGGACCAGGTCTTCGAAGACCTGCAGCTGAGCAAAGAACCAGGCGTGGTGCAGATCAACGACACCACCGACACCGTCACCGTCAGCATCGCTGGCAATGGTCCTGTGTTCGAAAACGCCAACCCGACTTTCACCATCACCCTCAACCAGGCGTTGAAGGATGACCTCACCGTCAAACTCAGCAACGGCGGCACCGTCACCGTTAAAGCCGGTGATACCAGCGCGATCTACACCGCACCGATCCAGGGCGATGACGTCTACAAAGATGGCGGCCCGCTGAGCCTGACCGTCACCGATGCTTCTGTGCCAGGCAAGGTCTTCGAAGACCTGCAGCTGAGCAAAGAACCAGGCGTGGTGCAAATCAACGACACCACCGACACCGTGACCGTCAGCATCGTTGGCAACGGTCCTGTGTTCGAAAACGCGAATCCAACCTTCACCATCACCCTCAACCAGGCGT
>NZ_JALJRO010000064.1:0-917 GCF_024519635.1 Pseudomonas sp. Pse1 | reverse complement strand
CAAGCCCCAGGCCCACCGTTTCGGGCCTACGGGTCCTGCCAGGCTCAAGGTTTCACCCATGGTTTGGCAATGTCCAGCAAGATCAGATATCGCTCCTCTGAGGGGCGCTTATAGTCCTCGAACCGATTAATCTCCAACCTCACCTGATACAGATCACCGGCCTGCCAATAGGTTTTTACGACTCTGCTTTCCTCGCGCAAATCAACACGTAATTGCGGTGTGTCGGCAATCGGGGGGAACTGATGAGGCAGTGTGGGCACCCAGCCGCTTTGCCGCCATTGGTCCTGCAAGTCGAGCGCAACTTTGAGCGTGTCATCCTGCAACAGCGGTTCCACTTGTGGAGACATGCGGACGCCATGCACCAACTCATCACGGCTAAAGCTAACGGTGAAATAGCGCGCCAGTGGCGTGGTAAACCCATACTGCGGATGAACGAAGCGTAAACGGGCATCCGTAGCGGGGACATTGAACCAAACGTCCAGCGATAGCGGGACCGATAGACGCACTGGATCGGTGGCGCATGTCCTCCCAGGGCTCATCAATTAGCAGCGCGATTTCTTTTTCCGATTGTGCTTCGATCCACCAGACCAACAGCCCGAGCAATACCAAGCCCCAGGCCCACCGTTTCGGGCCTACGGGTCCTGCCAGGCTCAAGGTTTCACCCATGGTTCACCAATACTCAAGGTGATCAAGTACCGCTCTTGCGTGGGATGCCTATAGTCCTTGAATCGATGCACCATCATCATGATCTGGTACTGATCACCGGCTTGCCAGTACGTAGTGCCCCCTCTCCTCACATCACGCAGTTTGGCACGCCATTGTGCAGTGTCGGCGATGGGCGGGGATTCATTGGGCAGCGTGGGAACCCAGCCGCCTTGGCGCCACTGCTCCTGAAGATCGAGCGCGACTTTGAGGAT
>NZ_JALJRO010000063.1:0-919 GCF_024519635.1 Pseudomonas sp. Pse1 | reverse complement strand
CCGACACCGTGACCGTCAGCATCGCTGGCAATGGTCCTGTGTTTGAAAACGCCAACCCAACCTTCACCATCACCCTCAACCAAGCGTTGAAGGACGATCTGACCGTCAAGTTGAGCAACGGCGGTACGGTTACCGTTAAAGCCGGCGAGACTTCGGCGATCTACACCGCGCCAATCCAGGGAGACGACGTCTACAAAGACGGCGGCCCGCTGAGCGTCACCATCGACAGCGCAACCGTGAAGGACCAGGTCTTCGAAGACCTGCAGTTGAGCAAAGAACCAGGCGTGGTGCAGATCAACGACACCACGGACACCGTGACCGTCAGCATCGCTGGCAACGGTCCTGTGTTTGAGAACGCCAATCCAACCTTCACCATCACCCTCAACCAGGCGTTGAAGGACGATCTGACCGTCAAACTCAGCAACGGTGGCACCGTCACCGTTAAAGCTGGCGAAACCAGCGCGATCTATACCGCCCCAGTTCAAGGCGACGACGTCTACAAAGACGGCGGTCCACTGAGCGTTACCATCGACAGCGCAACCGTGAAGGATCAGGCCTTCGAAGATCTGCAGTTGAGCAAAGAGCCAGGTGTCGTACAGATCAATGACACCACCGACACTGTGACCGTCAGCATCGCCGGTAACGGCGACGTATTCGAAAACGCCAACCCAACCTTCACTGTCAGCATCAACCAGGCGTTGAAGGATGACCTCACCGTCAAACTCAGCAACGGTGGCACCGTCACCGTCAAAGCCGGTGATACCAGCGCGATCTACACCGCACCGATCCAAGGCGATGACGTCTACAAAGACGGCGGCCCGCTGAGCCTGACCGTCACCGATGCCTCTGTGCCAGGCAAGGTCTTCGAAGACCTGCAACTGAGCAAAGAGCCAGGCGTGGTGCAGATCAACGACACCAC
>NZ_JALJRO010000062.1:0-992 GCF_024519635.1 Pseudomonas sp. Pse1 | reverse complement strand
AACTCGCCATACCCCTCAGGCGCCTGATCCAGGCTGATCACCTGCACACCCACCACTTCAGCGATGTTGATGCGGTCCCACATGATCGCCTGCATCAGTGCGCGGTTGTACTTCATCACCGGGGTCTGGCCGGTGTGGAAGCTGTGGGATTTGGCCCAGCCCAGGCCAAAGCGGATGCTCAGGCTGCCCATTTTTGCCGCAGCGTCGACTGCGCCCGGGTCTTCGGTAACGTACAGGCCGGGGATGCCGATCTTGCCCGCTACACGGACGACGCCCATCAGGGAGTTGAGTACGGTGGCAGGGGCTTCGTGTTTGACGCCGTCGTGACCGTGGCCACGGGCTTCGAAGCCCACGCAGTCAACGGCGCAATCGACTTCCGGTTCGCCCAGCAGTGCGGCGATCTGTTCGTGCAGCGGTGCGTCTTTGGACAGGTCGACGATTTCAAAACCCTGGGCCTTGGCGTGGGCCAGGCGGATGGTGTTGACGTCGCCGATGATCACCACCGCAGCGCCCAACAGGCGTGCCGAAGCGGCGGCGGCCAGGCCTACTGGGCCGGCGCCAGCGATGTACACCGTGCTGCCCGGGCCGACACCGGCAGTGACGGCACCGTGGTAACCGGTAGGGAGGATGTCGGACAGGCAGGTCAGGTCGCGGATTTTCTCCATGGCCTTGTCGCGATCCGGCAGTTTCAGCAGGTTGAAGTCGGCGTACGGCACCAGCACGTATTCAGCTTGGCCGCCAGTCCAGTCGCCCATGTCGACGTAGCCGTAAGCACCACCAGCACGGGCCGGGTTGACGGTCAGGCAGACGCCGGTGTGTTGCTCTTTGCAGGAACGGCAGCGCCCACATGCAACGTTAAAGGGTACCGAGACCAGGTCGCCGATTTTCAGGTTTTCGACGTCGCTGCCCTTCTCGATCACTTCACCGGTGATCTCATGACCCAGCACCAGGCCGGTCTGGGCGGTGGTACGGCCGCGCACCATGTGCTGGTC
>NZ_JALJRO010000061.1:0-1120 GCF_024519635.1 Pseudomonas sp. Pse1 | reverse complement strand
GAACCCAGCCGCCTTGGCGCCACTGCTCCTGAAGATCGAGCGCGACTTTGAGGATTTCGTCGAGCAACAGCGGCTCGATTTGAGGGGACATACGAATACTGCCGACCAACTCATCACGGCTAAAACCCACGGTAAAAAAACGTGCCGACGGCGTGGTGAACCCATATTTTTCATGAACGAATCGCAATCGGGCATCCGATTTAGGAATGCTGAACGAAATATGCCCAGGAATGGTTGGACCAATGGATGCGCTCGAGCGTTGGCGCATATCTTCCCAAGGCTCGCCAATCACCAGCGCGATTTCCCTTTCCGACTGTGCGTCGATCCACCAGACCAACAGCCCGAGCAATACCAAGCCCCAGGCCCACCGATGCCCGTTCACAGGGCGACGAAACCTCACGGCTTCATCCAGGGTTCGGCAATGCTCAAGGTAATCAGGTAACGATCCTCCGTAGGCCGCTTGTCATCCTTGAATCGACGCACCGACATCATCACCTGGTAAAGATCACCGGCCTGCCAATAGGTCGTCCCCATGGGCCTGGGCCCGCTGAATTTGGCACGCGATTGTGGCGTGTCGGCGAGCGCAGGATATTGATCGGGGCGAGTGAGTACCCAACCGGCGTTGCGCCATTGTTCCTGCAAATCCAGCACGACTTTGAAAATGTCGTCGAGCAGCAGTGGTTCGATTTGTGGGGACATGCGAACGGTACTAACTAAACCAGTACTGGTAAACGTGACCGCAAGATAACGTGCCACGGGCGTCACAAACCCATACTGCGGGTCTGTGAAACGCAACCGGGCGTCCGAATCAGGTAAGCGTCCCCAAAAACTTCCGGCAATTGCGGGGCCGATGCTTGCACTGGATCGTTGACGCATATCCTCCCAAGGCTCACCAATCACCAGCGCGATTTCTTTTTCCGATTGTGCTTCGATCCACCAGACCAACAGCCCGAGAAATGCCAAGCCCCAGGCCCATCGATGCCCGTTCACAGGGCGACGAAACCTCACGGTTTCATCCAGGGTTTGGCAATGCTCAAGGTAATCAGGTAGCGATCCTCCGTAGGTCGCTTGTCATCCTTGAATCGACGCACCGACATCATCACCTGATAAAGATCATCGG
>NZ_JALJRO010000060.1:0-1150 GCF_024519635.1 Pseudomonas sp. Pse1 | reverse complement strand
GCGATGCTGACGGTCACGGTGTCGGTGGTGTCGTTGATCTGCACCACGCCTGGTTCTTTGCTCAGTTGCAGGTCTTCGAAGACCTGGTCCTTCACAGTGGCGTCGGTGATAGTCAGGCTCAGCGGGCCGCCGTCTTTGTAGACGTCGTCGCCTTGGATCGGGGCGGTGTAGATCGCCGAAGTATCGCCAGCTTTAACAGTGACGGTGCCACCGTTGCTGAGTTTGACGGTCAGATCATCCTTCAACGCCTGGTTGAGGGTGATGGTAAAAGTCGGGTTGGCGTTTTCGAACACAGGACCATTGCCAGCGATGCTGACGGTCACGGTGTCGGTGGTGTCGTTGATCTGCACCACGCCTGGCTCTTTGCTCAACTGCAGGTCTTCGAAGACCTGATCCTTAACAGTCGCTTCGGTGATGGTAACGCTCAGCGGGCCGCCGTCTTTGTAGACGTCGTCGCCTTGGATCGGGGCGGTGTAGATCGCCGAAGTATCGCCAGCTTTAACAGTGACGGTGCCGCCGTTGCTGAGTTTGACGGTGAGGTCATCCTTCAACGCCTGGTTGAGGGTGATGGTGAAAGTCGGGTTGGCGTTTTCGAACACAGGACCATTGCCAGCGATGCTGACGGTGACGGTGTCGGTGGTGTCGTTGATCTGCACCACGCCTGGTTCTTTGCTCAGCTGCAGGTCTTCGAAGACCTGGTCCTTCACGGTTGCGCTGTCGATAGTAACGCTCAGCGGGCCGCCGTCTTTGTAGACGTCGTCGCCTTGGATCGGTGCGGTGTAAATCGCCGAAGTATCACCGGCTTTAACAGTGACGGTGCCACCGTTGCTGAGTTTGACGGTCAGATCATCCTTCAACGCCTGGTTAAGGGTGATGGTGAAAGTCGGGTTTGCGTTTTCAAACACAGGACCATTGCCAGCGATGCTGACGGTGACGGTGTCGGTGGTGTCGTTGATCTGCACCACGCCTGGTTCTTTGCTCAGCTGCAGGTCTTCGAAGACCTGGTCCTTCACGGTTGCGCTGTCGATAGTAACGCTCAGCGGGCCGCCGTCTTTGTAGACGTCGTCGCCTTGAACTGGGGCGGTATAGATCGCGCTGGTATCACCGGCTTTAACGGTAACCGTGCCGCCGTTGCTCAGCTTGACGGTCA